>JBAXVX010000030.1:0-49085 GCA_037128705.1 Bacteroidota bacterium
CGGGCTTTTTTCTGTCCGAATTTTTTACGTTCCACCATACGCGGGTCGCGCATCATCAGACCTTTGGCTTTCAAAGGCGGACGGTGTTCCGGATTTATTTCGCACAGAGCGCGCGCGATGGCAAGGGCAAGCGCCTCAGCCTGGCCGCGGATACCGCCACCGGCAAGGGTTACCTTTACATCATATTTTCCCTGGTTATTGGTCACCTCAAAAGGTTCGGTAACCTTGAACTGAAGAATCGGAGTTGGAAAATAGTTCTTGAAATCACGGCCATTCACAGTAATGATACCCTGGCCATCCTTCAGATATACTCTTGCTACGGCAGTTTTCCTTCTGCCGAGGGTGTTGATAACTTCCATATTACTTGATTGAGGTTAATTTCATTGGTGTCGGTTGCTGTGCTTTGTGCAGGTGCTCGGGGCCGGCGTAAACATAAAGATTACGGAAAAGCTCACGACCAAGACGGTTCTTGGGGAGCATACCCTTTATCGCTTTCTCTACAACGGCTGTCGGTTTTTTGGCGAGCAGTTTGCTGGGAGTCACCTCTTTCTGCCCACCCGGATAACCTGAATGGGTTAGATAGATTTTATCCTCCATCTTGTCACCGGTAAGCCGGATCTTTTCGGCATTGATGATGACAACATTGTCGCCGCAATCGACGTGCGGTGTGTAGTTTACTTTCGTCTTGCCTTTCAGCAACATGGCCACTTTGGCTGCCAAACGCCCCAGAACCTGGTCTTCGGCATCAATAAGCACCCAGTTTTTGGTCACTGTGGCCGCATTGGCGCTTATGGTTTTGTAACTTAACGTATTCATGCTTTCTTCCTGATTTTAAAATGAACCTTTTTCTTCCAAAAAGGGGTGCAAAGATAGAACTATATTTCTTTACCACAATGCAATTCAACCTTGATTTTTGCAATTATTTCACTTATCCTTTATTATCTGACATTTTTTTGTAATTTTATCCTTTATTATCTGGCATCCATGATCCAAAGAATCTACTGGAAAAAACTATCCTTGCGCACAGCATCAGCCACACGCGTTCCCTTGCTCCTCCTGGGAGCCAGGGGAACCGGCAAGCAAACGCTTGCACGACAGTTTTCAACCCTTTTCAGCGACCTGATCTGGATTGATCTCGAAACCGGGCCCGACAGCAGGATTTTCACAAGCGGCGAAAATTTTGACAACACCCTGAAATCGATCTTTTTCCTGAAGAACAAGGACTTAAGACATAAACGCACCCTTATTTTCCTGCATGAAATTCAAAACTGCCCTGAAGCCATGCGATGGTTCACCGGTTCAGGGCAGGCCGGATTGCCATACCACATCCTGGCCTCCTCTTCGTTGATAACCTCGACGCTTAAATCTTTCATGGACGACCCCGGGAAAAAGATGGATGTTCTCCAGGTATACCCGTTCACCTTCGTAGAATTCCTCCAATCGGTGAATGACCAGGCAGCGCTGGAAGCCTACCAGGAGGTTCCTGTCCCTGTTTATGCCTATGAGAAGCTCCTGCACTATTTTCATATCTATACGCTGATTGGCGGCATGCCCGAAATCAACGTCCTCTATGCCCAGGACCAGCATCTGAACAGCCTCCGCCCCATCTACGAACGGTTGCTTAAATCGATGGTCGCCGACATCAACCGACAAACCAGGGGGGAAAAACAGCGATCAGTCGTAAAGGAAACCTTGCTGAATTCTTTTCCGTTTGCTGCCACCAGGATTAAATTTAACCGGTTCGGAAATTCTGAATATCGCACCCGGGAGATGAGAGAAGCCTTCAGGAGACTGGAACAGCAAATGCTGATTCACCTTATTTATCCAACCACTTCGACGTACTATGCGCCGGGTACCGCGGCAACAGGCAACGGAGATCCAATTCTTCAGCCCGGGAAAAAAAATCAACCGGAAAATATCCTGGAAAAAATTCCTGGCTGCGCCGTGCAGCGGCTCCTCATTGACCAGGCAAAATCACCGAGGCTGCAACTCCTGGATACCGGACTTGTCAACTATTTCTCGGGGATTCAGAAACCCCTGTTTCAATCGCATGACATGAATGCGATTTTCGAGGGACAGATTGCGCGGCAGGTAGTGGGGCAGGAGATCGTGGCGGCGGAAAGCCTTGGAGGCGGGGATGACATTGCCGGACTGACACCGGAAGCTGCAGGCAAGGCTGCGGACCGGCAGCCTGGCCTGCACTTTTGGGTCAGGGACAAGGCCCAGTCAACGGCTGAGGTCGATTTTATCATTCCCTTCAATGACCTCCTCATTCCGGTGGTGGTGAAATCGGGGGAACCTGGCCGGCTCCGTTCTCTGCACCAGTTCGTTGATGCGGCTCCGCATGCTTTTGCAGTAAGGCTGTATGCCGGCAAACTCGGGGTTCAGCAAGCCCAGACCTTAAGTGGCAAAAAGTTCTATCTCCTCAACCTCCCCTATTTCCTGGCAGGAAAGATCAAAGATCATCTGAAAGGATTTATAAGGCTGACAAGCGGATAAATAGTTCAAGTTGCCCCTTCGTACTTCGTTTTTCTCTACCTTTGCGCACCCTTTTCAATTTTAACGGATTATGTCCATTCTTGTAAGCAACATCTCCAAAATCTATGGCACCCAAAAAGCGCTTGATGGTGTCACCCTTGAAATAAAACCCGGCGGGATTACCGGGCTGCTTGGCCCCAACGGAGCAGGGAAGAGCACCCTGATGAAGATCCTCACCTGTTTTATCCCGCCTACTTCAGGAAGGGCAACGGTGTGCGGATTCGACATTTTCGACCAGGCCATTGAAGTAAGAAAAAAAATCGGATACCTCCCGGAAAACAACCCGCTTTATCTTGATCTGTATGTCAGGGAATTCCTTGGCTTTATAGCGGGAACCCATCAAATGAAGGGAAACATCGCAAAAAGGGTGGCCGAAATGATTGAAATGACCGGGCTTGAGACTGAACAGCACAAAAAAATAGGAGCCCTTTCCAAGGGATACCGTCAGCGCGTGGGGCTTGCCCAGGCTATGATCCACGATCCCGAAGTCCTCATCCTGGATGAACCGACTTCAGGCCTTGATCCGAATCAGTTGCTCGAAATCCGCCACCTGATCACCGAGGTAGGGAAAACCAAAACAGTCATGATGTCAACCCACATCATGCAGGAGGTCGAGGCCATCTGCAACCGGTCGATCATCATCCACCAGGGTCGCATCGTTGCTGATGATTCCACCGGAAACCTGCAGCAGGTTGTCGCTTCAAAAACCATCATAAAAATCGAATTTGGCGCACCGGTCAAACGTGAGGTGTTGATGCGTATCCAGGGTGTGACTGAAGTGATCCATCCCGATGAATTTATGGAACAGCATACCACCCGGGCCAAACAAAAAACATCAAACCCGGGTCAGGAATCCCTGGTATGGTACCTGGTTTCACAAACGGGAGAAGATATCCGTGCAGCTGTTTTTCAATTTGCGGTTGACCATAAATATACCATACTCTCTCTCCAGAAGGAGGAACAAAAACTTGAAGAAGTTTTCCAGGAATTGACCAGGGGCTAAGTTATACGTGCTTCGTCATGACTTTCACAGTCATCGTTTGAAAATTCTTAGGCCATTATTTGAGCATTTAATTTTTTTATTAATTTTGTGGCCAGAATAGTGGACAGATTTGATTGATTGCAACCACTGGAAAAAAATGCTAAAAACAATATTTCCTCCCTTCAATCAAAAATCAAATCCTTTCTTATTATTTAAATCCTGGTGTTTTGTTAATTGGTAACAAGGTAACAAGGTGACAGGGTGACAAGGTAACAAGGTAACAGGGTAAAAAATCGTAAATCTAAAATTAAAAAAATGGGATATTTATTTACATCGGAGTCTGTATCAGAGGGACATCCGGATAAGGTGGCCGATCAGATTTCGGATGCATTGTTAGATGAGTTCATGAAATGGGACCCCGAGTCTAAAGTTGCCTGTGAAACGTTCGTGACCACCGGGCTGGTGGTTTGCGGCGGAGAAGTGAGAACCCAGGGATGGGTGGATGTTCAGGAAACTGCGCGCCGCGTGATTCGTCAGATTGGCTATACCAAAGCTGAATACCGTTTCGATTGCGACTCCTGCGGTGTGATATCTACGATTCATGAGCAATCACCCGACATCAACCAGGGTGTTGTTCGCGAAAAGAAAGAGGATCAGGGCGCCGGTGACCAGGGCATGATGTTCGGTTATGCCTGCAATGAAATGGATAACCTGATGCCAATGTCAATTGAGCTGGCGCACATTATGCTCCAGGAACTGGCCGAAATTCGCCGTGAAGGCAAGCAGATGAAATATCTCAGGCCCGACAGCAAATCGCAGGTAACCATTGAGTATGATGACAACGGGAAACCGGTTCGCATCGATACCATTGTAGTCAGTACCCAGCATGACGATTTCGTAAAACCAAAAGATAAATCAGTCAAGGCTGAAAAAACAGCTGAAAAACAAATGCAGGATAAGATCAGGGAAGATGTTCAGAAAATCCTGATCCCCCGGGTGAAAAAAACCCTGCCTGCGCGCATCCAAAAGTTATTCCAGGGTGATTTCAAGCTGCATGTGAATCCGACCGGAAAGTTTGTGATTGGCGGACCTCACGGCGATACCGGTCTCACCGGCCGCAAAATCATCGTTGATACCTATGGCGGTCACGGCGCACATGGTGGCGGAGCCTTCTCAGGAAAAGATCCTTCGAAGGTTGACCGTTCAGCTGCCTATGCAGCGCGTCATATAGCCAAGAACATGGTGGCTGCAGGAGTTGCCGACCAGGCACTCATCCAGGTTGCCTATGCCATTGGTGTTGCCCAGCCTGTAGGTTTGTATGTGAACACTTTTGGTACTGCAAAGGTCAAGGATAAGAAAGGCAAAACCCTTACAGACGGCGTGATTGCTGAAAAGATCAGCAAAATTTTCGACATGCGCCCCTATTCGATCGTTGAACGTTTCGGACTTAAGAATCCGATTTACCAGCCGACCGCTTCCTATGGCCATTTTGGCCGTGATTATTACACCAGGGAAATGGAGGTTTTTTACCCGGTAAAAGGGTCAAAACCAACGAAGGTCAACGGGAACGGAAAACAGGTCTATTTGAAAAAGGTGGATTTCTTTGCCTGGGAAAAACTTGACTTTGTCGCCCGCGTCAAAAAAGAATTTGGTCTTTAATCCAAAAGGTTTCTGCCGATCATGCATTAAAACGGATTAAATTGCGTTTTAAATGCAAAGTCACAGCAATGAACCAAAGGCATCTCTTCATCCTGGTCAGCTTCTCCCTGCTAACTTTGGCAGCCGGGGCGCAGATCAACATCAAAACCTATACAACCGCCACCGACACCTTCTACTGGAAGCGGTATGTTCATATTCCGAAACCGGATAAAATCAATCTGAAACGATTCACGGTTTCGCATCCGGGAACAATCATCGACGCCTTCCTGGCAAAGCACCTGGATCAGTTTCCGCAATTCACGGTGGATTCAATCGGGCATTTGAACATCAAGGATCTTAGAAAGTGTCTGTTTCCGGTCGACATCAATGGCGACCAGCTCCCCGATGTGATATTCTGCGGATCAAGTGGCGGGGAATCGGATATTGTTCGGATTTACCTGAACCGCAAAGACAGCTTTGAAATGGTATTCGAGGATTACCAGTATATTTCGAAATTCATCATGGAAAATGATCGTCTTACCCGGATGGTTACTGGGGATGTGGGGTGTTGTGACAATTATCTTTATTTCACCAGGAGTTATGATGTTAAACCGGAAAACGGGATCCCCACGTTTATCAGGGGCAAACAGGTTGTCGCCTACAAGTACACCGAGGAGCCGCGTACCTACTATTCCAGGCCCGTACCCTTCATTAGCAGGACCGATACCATGCTGTTGCGGGCTTCGGCGGCTCATTTGAATGAACCATTTAATCCATATCTTGAGACCTTTGGCAACATCGTCGCCAAATACCGTAGCCGGTCAAAAGGCACAATCCTGGCAATGAAATCCTATGGGAAAGGGGATGAATGGTACTTTGTGGAAATCTACCCGGACTCTTCCCCGTCAGCCTCCATCCTGTATGACGTAGAAAAAATCCCGACATTCATCAGGGGATGGGTGTCGGGACTGGCTATTTCACCAAAACCGGAATAAAGGGAACCAACCGGTTTAGTGTTTCACAATCAACTTCTTTGTCTGGCTTAATTTTCCATCCACCATGAGTGAATAGAAATAGATGCCATCACTCAGGTTTGTCGTGCTGATTATAAATTTCCCGGTTGAAGATTGAAGTTGATCCACCTGTATGGTTGATCCGATCACATTCCGCAGGGTGAACGTTCCAATTGATCCTGCAGGAATTGAATAGGTAAAACCGGTACTTGCTCCGGCAGGGTTTGGAAAGGCATTGGACAGCATCGTTTGTGTAGCTGCTGCATCATCAATGCCCAAGGGATAGGATGTATATTTAATGGTCACACTGTTGGAGTCGTTCACATTGGCCTCATCGTAAAACACCCAGCGAACGAAACTCTCACCTGGCTTAAAGTTGTCAAAAGCAATCTGAACATAACGCCCGTCAAAATCGGTGACGATCTCACCTACTGCGATGGTCCTGGAATTTGGTGAAATATTTACGTCAGAAGGATAGCAACTGCCCGCCCAGCACATGGTGGTTTCGGTTGAATCCAGCATGGTCAGCTGGGATTTTTTACACAACACATTGATCTCTTTGTCCCCGATATTTTTCACATTCATATAGGTGACCAGTTCGGCACTGTCAGGAGATCCCTCCTGAATGATGGTGGAATTCGGGGTTATAATTCCATTTTTATTGGATAGTTCCAGGCTTTGAGTATAAGCCGTTACGGTTATTGCTGAAAGCAGAAAAAGGGAAAGGATATATCTTTTCATATGCCGGTAAATTTGATTATAATTTGCAAAGTTACAGATTTTAAAAATACAAAATCATCCCACCCTGATATTTCCTTTTTATGTAAGGAGAGGGCAACTACCTGTTGTGAGAGATCCTGACTTCCAGGGCCCCAACTCCAAATTTTGCCATCGGGGCATCGAAAAATTCGAAACCCTTTTCCTTTTCAAGCAGCTCGATCAGGTTTTTCCGCAAAACACCGTTTCCCACGCCATGAATGAAGGTCATCCTATGGAAATGGCCGGCAACCCCACTATCGATGCATTTCATGAAAAAGTTCTTTTGAAACTCAAGGATTTCGGATTTCTCGAGGTTCGAAGGATCATCCACAAGTTCATGGATATGAAGATCTACAACAGCTTCACCCTGCGCCACCTGGTATTTTGCAATCAAAGAATCCAAGGCCCCGGATGATTGGCCCCGGGTAACGGGTTCAGCTGGCACAGAAGGCTCCTCGGGCTGAAAATGAGAGGTGAGGGATAAGACTTTCACGACAATGCCTTTCTCGCGGATCATGATATGCTCCCTGTAATTTCCCTCCTTGAAAAATTTCTTACCCTCTATCCTGAATTCCGAATTAAAGGGTGGCAATACGGATCCCGATTGCTGTTTATGGAAAAGGAACTGCATGGTTCCTTCTGTCCAGTGCGAAAGCTGCTCACGGTTGATGGTATCCAGAAGCAGTTTCGAGTCGGGGAAAATACTGCCGTAGTCAACACCTTCAAAATGTCCCAGCGGAGTTTTGCTGAAGATGTTATATAAAATATCATACGAACTGTTGTTGATCAGAAATACGTCCAGTGGACCGGTGATGAGCCATTTCTGATCATGCGGAACGAAAACCAGGTAAATATCTTCCGTTTTACGATTGGAAGTCAGATGTGCCGGAAGCTGGCTCAGCCTGTCATCCGGGGGATCTTCGTCTGGTGTTTCGTCATCAGGCAGTTTAATCTTATAATGCTCTTCGAAAAAACGGCCGGCCGGATCCTTCGGATCGATCTTTATCAGCTCACTGATCATGGTAGGAATCTCAAATCCCTCTTCGATCATGATGCTGACCATGCGGCTGTCAATTATTTTTGCCACAATTCCACCTCCGGATGTGTTAAGAAATTTTACTTTATCGCCAACTTTTAACTCACTCATTTTGAAGAAACTATTTAATTCTGGATTCATTTAATTGCCTGCAAAGATAGCTGATATTTCATGATGTTAGGTCGGCACCCTAAATATGAAAGATGTTGTATATTAAAATATTTAGTAATATTGCGCCCAGTATTAACCAAAAAAATGTACTTATGAGGAGATTTACATCCCTGCTGTTATTCTTATGTGTAGCAGCGACCACTGCATTTGGCGGTGGGTATCAGGTGAGCTTACATTCCGTGCGGAATATTGGCATGGGGCTTATCGGAACATCACTCAGCTACGATGCGAGCAGTTTATTTTACAACCCGGGTGGCGCTGCGTTTGTAAATGAGAAATGGAGTTTTTCCGGTGGTGTCAGTTTATTGATGGCACGTACTACATTCCAGCCTTTGAATGTTGCTGAACAGGCCCATTTGGAGCACAAAATGAACACACCGCTTTATTTTTACGCAGCGTTTAAACCCACGGCCAATCTGAGTGTGGGTCTGGCTGTAAATACTCCATATGGCAACGGTCTTTCATGGGGAGAGAGCTGGCAGGGCCGGTACCTGATCCAGAGCCTGACTTTCAGGGCATTTACCTTTCAGCCAACTGTATCGTATAAGTTCAAGGATATCGTCGGGATTGGTGTGGGTCTTGTTTATGCTACAGGAAGTGTTGACATGAACAAAGCCATTCCTTTGCAGGGTGCAGATGGTGATGGAACATTGAATATAAAAGGGAATGCCAGCAATTTCGGATTCAATGCCGGGATCATGGTTCATCCCATTAAAGGATTGAGCCTTGGCGTTGATTACCGGTCAAAGGTTGAAATGAAGGTAAAGGGTGGAGATGCCACTTTTACTGTTCCCCTGTCACTCAGCCAATCTTTCCCAAATACCAAAGTGGATGCAATGCTTCCCTTACCTGCCAACCTTGATTTTGGTGCCTCTTATGAATTTGGCGCTAAGAAGCAATGGCTGGTTGGGATTAACCTCTGTTATGTTTTCTGGGGTACCTATGATTCCCTGGTCTTTACTTTCGAAAAAGTCTCGGCCTCACAGGCCATTACCCGTTCAGCAAGCCCTGCCTTATATGTAAACAAGCTGATCCCACGCATTGGTGCGCAATATAAAATGAGCGACCTGCTGACCCTCCGTGTTGGTGGTTACTATGACCCAACTCCGGTACCGGATGATTATCTTAATCCCCAAACCCCGAGTATGAACCAGATCGGACTGACCTGCGGTATTTCCCTTTACCCCACCAAAGGGCTCAGCATCGATGCTGCATTCCTTTATATTATGGGTATGCAAAGAAGCGGAACTTTCAGTCCTGATAATTTTGCAGGATCATACAGTACGGCTGTTTACGTCCCCGGAATTGGTTTAACCTACAATTTTTAACTATTAACACCTGAACGTTATGAAGAAAATACTTTTCATTATATTGTCTCTTTCCATGCTTACCGCGTGTGAAAGAAAGATCGATGAATTCCCTGCCTCTGCCAACGGCCTCGACTTTTCAAAATTTGTTGCTGTTGGAAATTCGATGGTGTCCGGCTATGCCGATGGCGCACTGTACCTGAGTGGCCAGGAAAACTCGATTCCGAATATCATGGCTGATCAGTTCCAGAATGTGGGCCCCTGCGATTTTAAGCAACCGCTCATTGGCACTGAAGCCGGTGTTGGATTGCAGCAAATTCCAACCGGAATCTATTTAGTTACCAAAATGGTTCTCAAGATTGTTCCTGACAAGGACTGTGCTGGCAACCCCGTTGGAACAGCATCCCTGAAACCAGGGCTTTATTCCAATCCCGACCAGGCTACTTTGATGCAGCAGCTGTTTGCTCCACCCCTCGTAACCGGACCCTACAACAATATGGGCGTTCCCGGATTATCACTCCAGGCAGCCTTTTTTCCCGGCTACGCTGCTTATAACCCGTTTTATGCCCGAATGGCAACTGCCCCTGCTTCCTCTTCGATCATCGGTGATGCCATGGCACAGCAGCCAACCTTTTTCATGATGTGGCTTGGTGACAATGATGCGCTGACCTCTGCACTGGCCGGTACTGACCAGTTGCTTACACCTGCCGATACCTTTGCCAAATATTATCCCATGGCAACAGGCGCCCTCCTTGCTTCAGGCAAGAGTCCGAAAGGCGTTGTAGCTACCATCCCCGATGTTACCACGATCCCGTTTTTTACAACGATCTCAAAAGCACTTCCCTGGAACGGTGTAACCCTCACTGCCGAGCAGGCTGCAGGATTGAACACGCTGTATACCATGTATCACCATTCTGAAATTGTATGGAAAGAGGGACAGAATCCTTTTGTTTATGTAAAGAACGACGGGAGCTGGGCCCAGATGCAGGCAGGAGACCTGTTTTTGCTGACCCTCCCGACCGATTCAGTTAAATGCAAAGGAATGGGCATTGCCGATCAATCTGTCACCCCGATTCCCCGCCCCTACCCGATACCGGGAAAATTTGTACTCGACGGTGTTGAACAGGCTAACATCAAAGCCCGTATTGCACAATACAACGTTGTTATCAAAGGAACCGCCGCTGCCCAGAATTTAGCAATAGCCGATATGAACACCTATCTGAAGTCCTTTGAAAGCGGAATGGTTTTCGATGGCGTCAAGGTAAGTACGACCTTTGTCACCGGTGGATTGTTTTCAACCGACGGGGTCCATCTGAACCCCAGGGGATGCTCCATTGCAGCAAATTATTTGATTCAGTCCATCAATGCCAAATACGGAAGCAATATTCCTCAGGCAAATACGACCAACTACCAGGGATTGATTTTCCCGTAGGTAATACCATCATCTGATTCAAAAAAAGTCGTTTTCAAAATTCTTTGAAAACGACTTTTTTCTTTATCCTAAATCCAGTTTAAAATTATTGTTGTTTCAGGAACCGAACCATTTTTAACACCGCCTTCCCCCGGTGGCTTATTCCATTTTTCAGGTAAGGGGGCATTTCAGCGAAGGTTTGCCGATGACCCTCAGGAAGAAAAACAGGGTCATATCCAAAGCCTTCTGTGCCCGTCCTCGACAATGTGATGGTGCCGTCGACCCGGCCTTCAAAAACGTGCTCCCTGTTATCCATGATCAGGCAGATGACACAGCGAAAACAGGCTTTCCGGTTTTCAATGCCCGTCAATTCCGTGAGAATTTTGTCGATGTTGTCATCAAAGGAACATCCCTCGCCGGCATATCTCGCCGAATAAACTCCCGGGCGGCCCTCCAGTGAATCAATCTCCAGACCGGTATCATCAGCAAAACAGTCCATCCCTGTCTGATCGCGGATAAACCTGGCCTTCTGAACCGCATTCCCCTCAATGGTCTCCTGCGTTTCAGGAATTTCAACATCCAGGCTGATATCCTTCAGGCTCAGAATCCGGAAATCATTTCCGAGGATCTCCTGGATTTCACGGAGCTTATGGCTGTTGTTTGTGGCAAAAAGAAGATCGGACATGGGAGTGACGAATGACGAATTACGAATTACGAATTACCAATGGCTAATGCCTAATGCCTAATGGCTATTGGCTAATGGCTACTTTTTTATCTCCTCCCCGATCAACCTTGTTATCAGCTCGGTAAAGCTCCATCCGTGAGCAACCGACATCTTAGGAACAATGCTGGCGGCACTCATCCCGGGAACCGTATTTACCTCAAGAAAATAAAACACCTTCCCGGTGAAAATATAATCAAAACGAACAACGCCCTTACAGTTCAGCTTTTCGTATAACAATCGTGAGATTTCCTGGCATTTTTCAAAATCCTTCAGGGGAACGTCTGCCGGTACAACTTCATCGGCCATTCCCTTTTTATATTTTGCCTCAAAGTCAAAATACTCCTTCTTCGGAATAATCTCAGTTATGGGGAATGCAATGATCTTCCCTTTGGTCCTGATCACCCCGCAGGTCAATTCACGACCTTTGACAAATTCTTCGACAAGGATCTCGGAGTCTTCCTTAAAAGCCTTGACCAAAGCAGGTTTCAACTCCTTTTTCAGGTTCACTTTCGACATCCCCACGCTGGATCCGCCATTGTTGGGTTTGACAAATACCGGGAGGGATAATTTCTGCAGGATTTGCTCAACGGTAAAATTGCCTCCCATGAAGAGGTGCATCGATTTTGCAACGTAAATCCCGGCGGATGCAACGACTTCCTTACAAAAACCCTTGTTAAAGGTGAGGGCCGAGGTTGTTACATCGCACGAGGTATAAGGAATGCCCAGCATATCGAGATATCCCTGCAGCCTGCCATTTTCTCCCGGGGTTCCATGAATGGCGTTGAAAACGATATCAAAACGGATCTTCCGCTTACCAATCGTCAGGCTGAAATCATTTTTATCGACGGGAAAGTTTTTCCGGCCGATCTTGTAATTCCAGTTTTTTCCCTTGATCTCGATCAGGTATGGCATGAACAGATCACGATTCATATTTAATTCAACCTGTTTACCGCTTTTGATAGAAATCCCATATTCCCCGGAATCACCGCCTGCAACAATGGCAACATTCAACATACCCACAATTTTTAGAGGCACAAAATTAGCACAAAAATTTTGCTCCTTGCGCAAAATTCAATTTTTCCGTAAGTTTGTTGCTTCTTAAGGAAAATACAATAAAACAGTCGATTTCAGGTTATTTATTTAAACCATTGATGGATTTTTTACACTTCCTGTTTTCAAAGAAATTTCTAAAGCATCTCCTCATCGCGATCGGGATTACGATCGTTCTGGTTTGGATCACCCTGCAATCGCTGTCATGGTACACCAAACACAACGATTACCTAATCGTTCCCGATTTCCGGGGATTGTATATCCAGGAGGTTCTTGGAAATCCTGACAACAAAAATTACCAGTTCTCAGTGGTCGATTCGATCTTTGATGCAAATAAGCCCAATGGATCCATCCTGTCCCAGGATCCCTATCCCGGATCTAAGGTAAAGAAGAACCGTATGCTTTACCTGACCATCACCACGATCATTCCGGAAAAGACGACCATGCCTGAACTGCGCGATCTTACCCTGCGCCAGGCACAGACCATGCTTGAGTCGTCGGGACTTAAACTGGGAAGGCTGTTGTATATCAGATCCTTTGATGAAGATGCCGTTCAAAACCAGCTGTTTCACGGGAAGTCCATTCTGGCCGGGACAGATATTGATAAAGGTTCAGTCATTGATTTAACTGTCGGGATGGGAGCGAAAGCCGCTGAAGCCATGATCGATTCAATTGGACAGGACAGCCTGCAGTGACAGCAGGAAAAATAAATGCAGGTAATGCAAACTTTGTAAATACTTTTTATGCGTTTTTTCATCATCCTATTCCTCTTTCTTTTCACCGGGTTTGTCGGAATTTCCCAGGAAATATTGACAGGGTTACAAATTAATCCGATGGTGAAGGCCAAAGCGATGGAGTTGAGCCGCATGAAAGCTGCAGCCGGTGATGACCTCCGAGCCGGCGATGAATACCTGAAGGCCGCCTCAGATACCACGCCGGTCTCCATGCCATTTTTTGATGATTTTTCTGCAAACGGGGTTTTCCCCTCCTCCCAGCGGTGGATCGATCGTTTTGCTTTTGAAAATGACGACCTGCCCGTTTACCCGGTCAATATCGGCGCCATGACACTGGATGCCATCAACGACTCTGGCAATATGTATCCGCGGGCTGTTCCCGGCCCTGATTTTTTTATCGCAGATTTTCTAACCTCCCGTTATATCAGGCTTGATTCTTCTTTTACCCCTGTTCCAAGGGCCCTTTCTCCTGCCGATTCCGTTTATCTCAGCTTTTTCTACCAGCCCCAGGGAAGAGGGAAACCACCCCAGAAAGCTGATTCCCTGATTTTACAATTCCTTGCTGTTCCTGCCCATGACAGCCTGATCACCGGAGGATCCATTCCTGTTCCTGACCTGTGGGCTAAAACCTGGTTTGCCAACGGAATGTCGCTTGACACCTTTTACCTGAACAACAACAAATGGTTTGTCAGGGTGATGATCCCTGTGACCGACCCGCGATACTTCACCAATAAATTCCGGTTCCGGTTTTTTAATTATGTAAGTCTGGCAAGTTCTGCCGAACCGAGCTGGCAGAGCAATACCGACCAGTGGAATCTTGACGATGTATATCTCAATTCCGGCCGCACCCTCAATGACACCATCTATCCGGAGCTTCGTTTTATTTACCGTCCTCCTTCTCTGCTGAAAAGGTATGAATCCATGCCATATCCGCAATACAGTGATGATCCGACCAATGAAATGCGCGATACGATCGATATCCTGATGAGTAACCGGGATATCATACCGCACATGTCCTCCTACAATTATTATGTGACACAACCCGGGGGAAGTTTTTCAAAATCCTACAGCGGAGGCAATTACAATATTCAACCCTATGCCGTTTCTCCCTATGTGACCTTTCAGAAGTTTGCCCATCCGGAGGTGCCCTTCCTGATACCGATCAACCAGACCGACAGTGCCATATTCCTTGTTAAACACATTGTGAAAGATATTACCCCCGGTTCAGTGACCGGGGATACCATGCAATCGTATCAGAAATTTCTGAACTATTATGCCTACGATGACGGAACACCGGAAGCCAGTTATGGACTGACGCCAGCCGGTTCGAAACTTGCCTATGGATTCAGGCTGAATAAATCGCCCGACACGCTTCGTGCAGTCAGAATGTATTTTAACAAAACCCTTAGTAACACAAGCGTTCAGTTCTTTTACCTGTGCGTTTGGAATGACAACGCAGGTAAACCTGGCGATACAATCTATTCTGACCTGGTAATGCCACGTTATGCAGACAGCATGAATAAGTTTGTGACCTATCACATCTTTCCACCATTGCGTATCACAGGGACCTTTTACGTGGGCTGGATCCAGACTACCAATGATAACCTCTCGATCGGGTTTGATCGTTACACCAACAGCCAGAGTCAGATTTTTTACAATTCCACAGGCGTTTGGAATAATTCGGCTTATACCGGTTCACTGATGATCCGTCCGGTGGTTGGAAAGCCCATTCCGCTTGAAGTCGGGGATATCCTGCCCCGGAATATGAAACTCACCCTCTTTCCAAATCCCTGTTCAGAAAGCAAAATAAATGTCCGGATCACGGATAACTTGCAGAACACCGGCAATTCAGAGCGGGCTACGCTCATCGTTTCGGATATTGTCGGCCGGGTTCGGATGACAACCGCTTTTAGAAATGAGCTGGACGTCACCGCCTTGCAGAATGGTCTTTACTTTCTTGAACTCAGAGATCAGTCGGGTACGCGTCTTGGCTTTGCGAAGTTTATCATTTCACGGTAATTTTCAAACAACCGTGCATCATGGGAACTTCACCTGTAAATCCTCAAAAAAAGAAAACCGTCAAAGAACAGGCAGCGCCTGTTGCCGGGGAGAATGCACCCATCGAAAAAACAGAGTTTTCCGAAGAATCCAATGATCTGTTTGAGCATTTCCGGTTTGTGGTAGACAAGAAGCAGAGCCAGTTGCGGATTGACAAGTACCTGATAGCCAAGATTGAAAATGCTTCGAGGAACAGGATCCAGAATTCGGCCCATGCCGGGAATATCCTCGTGAACGGAATGGTGATCAAACCCAATTACAAGGTAAAACCCCTCGACGTCATCTCCATTGTACTGGCATTCCCCCCGCGCGACACGGAGGTATATCCTGAAAATATCCCGATCTCCATCGAGTATGAAGATAACGACCTCCTCGTTGTCAATAAGGCTCCGGGCATGGTGGTGCACCCGGGTCACGGGAACTTCACCGGGACTCTTCAGAATGCGCTGTTATATCACCTGCAGCAGAATAACCCGGGTGACCCTGAAGCCAAGCCCTACCTTGTTCACCGGATAGATAAAGATACAAGCGGAATTATCCTGATCGCCAAAAACGAACTGGCCCAAACCAAAATAGCAAAACAATTTTTTGACCACACCATCGACCGTACCTATATCGCGCTTGTCTGGGGAAACATTGACCATGACGAAGGAACGATCGATGCGAACATTGGCCGCGATGTCAGGAACAGGCTCATACAGGCTGTATTTGATGATCCGGAGAAGGGCCGACATGCGGTAACCCATTACCATGTGCTGGAGCGGTTCGGATATGTGACCCTTGTGGAATGCAGGCTCGAGACCGGCCGGACCCACCAGATCCGCGTTCACTTCAAGCACATCGGGCACCCGCTGTTTAATGATGAATGTTATGGTGGTTCCGAAATTCTGAAAGGAACAACCTTTACCAAATACAGGCAATTTGTATTGAACAGTTTTAAAATGCTGCCCCGGCAGGCGCTGCATGCCAAATCGCTTGGATTTATTCACCCTTCGACAAGGGAGTTTATTCATTTCGATTCATCCTACCCGGCGGACATGCAATCGGTCATTGAAAAATGGCGGCAATATTGCAGTTATAAAAACCTGGAAGAATCACTAATTCCGGATTTATGAAAACATTGGTCCGTTTCCTGGCTTCCATCTACTGGTGGTTAGAATTTTGGGTCATCTGTGCCCTGTTTTACCCATTCATGTTCCTGTTATATCTTTTGACTTTTCTTTTCGACAAACGCCTCTACCTCTTGCACCTGAGCACCTGCCTGTGGGCCTTTGCCATATTGAAATTGAATTTCATGTGGAGGATCAAAATCATCGGAAGATCAAAAATTGATCCGGGCCAAACCTATGTCATGGTTTCCAATCATCAATCGGGGGCGGATATCATTGTTCTTTTCCTGTTGTGGAAGCACTTTAAATGGGTAGCGAAAAAAAATCTCTTCTATTATCCGCTGATCGGGTGGAACATGTGGCTGAATCAATATATAGCCATTGACCGGGCCAGGACCAGCAGCATACGCAAAATGATCTCCGATGCAAGCAGGGCCATCAAAGCGGGAAATTCCATTATGATTTTCCCCGAAGGCACCCGGTCAAAAGATGGGAACCTGCAGCATTTTAAAACCGGGGCTTTCCAGATCGCCCTGGTAAACCGCACGCCCATCGTGCCCATTGCCATTAAAGGGACTTCAAAAGCAATCCGTAAAGGTGGATTTCTGATCAACAAGAATTTCAATATTCAGGCAAAAGTGCTTGATCCGATCCCCTACGAAGCCTTCAAGGATCTTGATTCAAAGCAGGTAGCAAAAAAAGTTCATGAAATTCTCCGCGTTGAATTATCGAACTGAGGCGCTCTGATCTCCCTGTAAAGCGAATCCCTTTCTGCGGGTTCACGCCTTGCCTCTGTAATCATTGAAATCATTTGTGATACGGTCATCACGGGATTCTGATCTTCGGCGCCGGCAAGGGAATAGATCTGGGTGGAATCATTGATGGTTCCATCCATGTCATCCACCCCAAACGACATGGAAATCTGGGCCAGCTTTCGTCCAACCGCTGGCCAATAAGCCTTCAGATGAGGGAAATTATCAAGGTAAATCCGGGCCACCGCATACATCTTCATGTCTTCAACCACCGAAACTTCAGGGATATCTGACATCTCATTGTTGCTGTTCCTGAATTTCAATGGAATGAATGAATTGAAGCCGCCTGTGCGGTCCTGAAGCTGCCTTAAACGATCCAGGTGATCGATCCGGTGGTGATACGATTCAAGGTGTCCGTAAAGCATGGTGGCATTGGATGGGATGCCGAGAAGATGAGCCGTTTCATGAATTTCGAGCCAGGTTTCTGAAGTAGACTTCATCCCACAGATATTCTTCCTGATGGTCTCATCAAATATTTCTGCACCGCCGCCGGGAATTGAATCGAGTCCGCACGATTTCAGGTATTCCAGTCCCTCGCGGATCGTCATGCCTGATTTTTCGATCATATAATCCAGTTCAACTGCTGAATAGGCCTTGACGTGCAGATTTGGCCTGACTGATTTGACTTTCCTCAGGACTTCCCCATAATAGTGAATGTCGCGGTCAGGATGAACTGCCCCGGTGATGTGCACCTCCGAAACGTTTTCATCCGATTGGGCCACTTTCCCTATTATCTCATCAATGCTGAGTTCCCATCGATCGGGGCTGAAATGATGAGAATAGGAGCAGAATTTACATTTATTGATACAGATATTGGTAGGCTCGATGTGAAAATTCCGGATATAAAAGGCCTTGTTCCCGTTTTTCCTTGTCCTGACCAGGTCAGCTAAAAGCCCAAGGAGGCCCAGCTCAGCCTGTTCAAAAAGGATTATCCCATCTGCCGGAGAGATCCGCTCTCCCAGTGACACTTTGTTCGCAATCCCTTTCAGGGCATCCGAAACATTTGCAAAATCAAGAATATATTGTTTGGATTCGCTCATTACTCCTTGATTACCTTCCTGATCACCTTGTGATCCCCATCCCCGATGCTGATCACGTACATTCCTTTTGTTAACCCTGAAAGGTCCAGCTGATTTTCGGAATTCTGCAGTGCATCTATTTCCATTGTCAGCACAGAACGACCCCACAAATCACAAAGGACCACCTGAAGTTTCCTGATATGGTCCCTGGTGGTCCTCAGATACAGGCGATCGCGCGCAGGATTCGGATAGATGCTCAGCCATTCATCCATTGCAGGTTCATTGACTCCAACGGCCCAGCCATTTAAAGCCGTGACCCCTGAATTGATCGGGTCGAGCCACGGTGCAAGCTGTTTGCTGGAATCGGTGCCATCTTTATCCCAATGGTAGGAAAACATTCCATAATAATCTGCCAGCCCAAGTGCAGATGAATCACAAGACGAGTCACCGCCGGTAAGCGTGCCGATCAGTCTTCCTTCAGAATCATAAATAGGAGAACCCGACGATCCGCCTTCCGTTGTTCCGTATCCGTGGGGTGTGGCTGACCAGAAGACCTTCCAGTGCGCTTTATCCGGATTCCCCGGGTAATTTGCGGCTTGCAGCGGGGTGATATAGGTTGAAATTTTTTTGATATCTCCCTGCGGATGATGAATGCTGACCCCTGAAGAACTTGATGTTCCCTCCCGGCTCCATCCAGTGTAATAAACATTAAATGAATCGGGGATGGCTGAATTCAGAAGTACCATGAAAAAGTCCGATCCAACGCTCCCGCTTCCTCCGCTGTGCGATATAAGCGATGCTCCGGTCATTGATCTCAGGGCAGGTTCCCTGGTAGGATTAGGGCAGGCGGCACTCTGATAGTCGAAATAAAAAATCCACTTGCTGAGATCAGCCGGTGTGGCTGAACTCCCGCAATGATCAGCCGTAAGGATATATGGTTTCCCGTCATTCAGTGAATTGTTCACAAGCGAGCCGGTACACCAGACACTGCTTGAACCACGTTTTATTTCGATCCTTGCAACCCCGCGTTTCTGTTTGGCCCACTGATCGCCCTCGCTGCAGTTAACATTGACCATGCATTTCCCGGCAGAGCCGAAACCGGTTTTCAGGTCGGAATATTCAGCGACACCCCTGTATGCATACGCAACTTCGGAGATATGAATTTTCGGGGCATCCTGGTCCGCAGGTGCATTGTATTCAAGGGTCAGCTGATCCCCGAAGATCAGTCCCGTGCTGAAAGTCGATAAGCTGTTGTTATTCAAAGAGGTGAAAGCACCAAGACACTGAGTCCGGCCTGGATTATATACAAAGAGTTTTCCTCCTTCGGGCATTCGAAACTGATCAAAATAGAGGGTCAATGCCAGGGCTCCGGGTGATTTTATATTCAGCCGCCAAACCGAACTTCCATCCGCAGCCTTCTTCCACTGACCTGCTGCAGCTATTCCAAGATCAACTGGAAGGTTGACTGCAAAGCGGTATGGAAGCGGGTTTTGCTCATCCTCCATTTGCAATGCCGCCAGTTCAGGGGGATTCACTATGACTACATTGCGTTCCTCCGGGGCCAGGGATAAGGCAAAACTGCGCGGGATTCCATGCTGGCTTAACTGGGCAAATGCCATCCATGGGAACAGGATTGCCGGAACCAGGATCAAAAACACGATGGGGCGGAAGCATGGTTTCATATCAGCTTGATTTGGTTAATGAACGACTGAAACTTTATGAGAAACAACTTCAGTTCCGTTCTCTGTCGTGAGAACATACACCCCCCTCGGAATATCGTGGACATCAAGCGATACTGTTTCTGAAAATACCAGATGATTCCATCTCCTGATCTCCACGCCCTGTGCGTTGATCAGTTTGATTCGCATCTCCCGAGGCTTTGATTCCCGGAAGTTAAGGTTGATCTGATCGGTAGCCGGGTTCGGGAAAATGACCGGTTGATCTGAAAGCATCTTTTCACCAATCCCCACCGTCGATTCAATCATGATATCATCGATGAGAAAAATAAATCCATTGTCGGTGATGCACTGGATCCCGATGTAGACATCCTGGTTGGTGTAGGCCGACAGGTCGTAGCTGCGCTTCGTCCAGGCGGCGGGGGCACTCTCAGGGGTTGCGTTCACCAGAACAAAGCTTGATGGCTTCTGATCGCTTACCGAAACGGCCACATTGTATTTCTCATCGCCATAAAACGGATTGTATGTTTGCACCCAGAATTCGATCCGGGGGTTGATTCCAAGGCCCATCCGGGGAGTAATCAGCCATTTGTCGTTGGGATTGAGGGGAGGAACGGAAGAAAAACTGCAGCCAAGTTTTTGTCCGGTGTGCGGCAGCAGGTTGGTCATGGGTGGCGTGGTGGCGGAGGGGTTAAAGCAGATGTAGGCCATCGGCTCATTTGCATGCGGGAATGCATATGGCAGTCCGCTCGGCTGGTTAATTCCATAGGTATTGCCGCCTCTCACATCCAAAACATTCCATGGACTGAAGACCAGGCTAAAGTCACTGACCGATTCAAAATCAAGCGAAATGGAGGAGGGGTAACTGGTTACGGTGATGAAGGCTTCTTTTGTGATTGAATCTGCTGAAGTCCCGTTGCTGACCTTCAGTTTTACAGGGTAGGTTCCCGCAGCAGCATATTTGATCGCGGAAGGATTTTGCAGGGTAGAGGTAGCAGGGGTTGCCCCGGTGAAAGCCCATAACCAGGATGTGGGGTTGCCTGACGACTGATCAATAAAACTGACGCTCTCCCCGACATTTACTGTGGTCTTATCGGAAGAAAAATCGGCCGTCACATTCGCTGACGCTTCCGGCTTTATCTCCAGATCATCAATCATCATCAGGAAATGATCGTTTGACACACAATGTATTGCGACATAGACCAGCTGATTGTTGTAATTAACCAGGCTGAAGGTCTTTTTCACCCAGGCGGTGGTGGTATGGAGGGTGTCGGTCCCTGTAACGGAGATAAAACTTGCAGGACTGTTATCGGTTGTTGAAACAGCCACAAGGTAATCATCCACCAGGTAGGTATCGTTGTATGATTTTATCCAGAATGAAAAGCTGCCATTTGTGCCAAGTTGAATTTTCGGGGATGTGAACCAGTCATTGTTCGATGGCGGGTTCGAGGAAAAACAGGCGCCGAAACGCAATCCTGAGTGAGGTTGTATAGCCTGGTCTGATGCCATGGATGGCGCTACCAGGGCGGGATTGAAACAGAGAAATGCCATGGGTTCAGACTGGTGAGGAAACGAATGGTTCAAAATCCCGTATGTATCATGTTTATCCACATCATTTACCGTCCAGTCACCGAATGTAAGCGAAAAATCCTGGATATTCTCAAAATCCATGGTATAGCTTGTGGCAGCAGCATTTGACAGGGTCTGACCGTGAACACCCTGACTGGTTTGTAAATGACCGGTTATGGGTGCAATCCGACTGCCCGTAATCCTCATCGCTTTTCCGGAAGCAGGAATATCCTGGCCGGAAATCATGCATGGGAAAAACAGAAAAGTGATTGCTGAGAATAAAAGTATCCTGGTTTTCATTTGATCCTGTTTATATTCCGGAAAGTTCAATCTGCGGATTTGAATTTACAAAGGTAATGCTTTCGGGTATTGTAAAAAAAGCTACTTTTATGGACAGCTTAACAAAATCCCTCTCATACAATCAACCACCTATGAATCAAACGTTAACAGTAAAAAAAGATCCGCCTGCCCTGCTGAGATGGATCGTCCTGGTCTTTATCAGTCTGGCCATGTTTGGCAATTATTACATTTATGATTGCATCAGCCCGCTTGCAGATGTTCTGAAAACACAACTTCACTTCACCGATAAAAATCTTGGTCTTCTTCAGGGAATATACAGCATTCCAAACATATTCATGGTTCTCATCGGTGGGATTATCATCGATAAGATCGGGACAAAAAAGGCGGCCCTGATTTTTGCCTGCCTGGTTTTCGTGGGGGCCCTCTTCACCACCATCAAAGGCGACATCGTCTTTATGGCGACCGGGAGGTTGATTTTCGGACTTGGCGCTGAATCCATGATCGTTGCCATCACCACCATCCTTGCCAGGTGGTTCAAGGGGAAGGAATTGTCATTTGCATTTGGGCTGAATCTTAGTATTGCCCGTTTGGGATCATTCCTTGCCCTGAACTCCCCCACCTGGGGAAAATCGCTTTTCACACACTGGCAGAATCCCTTATGGGTTGCCGTCGGGGCCGGTGTTATCGCTGTTGCTACCCTGGGGATATATTACCTGATCGATATCTATTCGGAAAATAAGTATGCACTTCAGAAGGAGGGCAACCAGGATAAGGTCGTACTTAAGGACCTGTTCAAATTCGGGAAATCATTCTGGTTCATCTCCCTGTTGTGCATCACCTTTTATTCAGCCATGTTCCCATTCCAGACCTTCGCCGTGAAATTTTTCAAGGATGTTCAGCTCGCCGGTCTCCCGGATGACGTTGCCCGTGGAATGGGCGGATTCCTTTCCAGCCTGCTCACGCTTTCTGCCATGATCCTCACCCCGATCTTCGGTTTATTATCCGACAAAATCGGCAAACGTTCCCTGCTGATGATGTTCGGATCACTGCTGATCATCCCGGTTTATCTTGTCATGGGTTATGTAGTGCGCACCGTGGCCTTGCCACCATCGGTCATCAGCATTTTTTCATCGGCGGATCAAAGCACCGGGTTCATCGGTGGCGTGGTCTATTTCGGAACCCTGATCGGCACCCTGTTCACTTACTTCCCAAATATTGTCATCCCGATGGTGGTCATGGGAATCGCCTTTTCGCTGATCCCGGCCATCATGTGGCCTTCAGTTGCCCTCATCGTCGATAATTCCAAACTTGGAACGGCCTATGGCCTTATGACCATGATCCAGAATATCGGGCTGGCCGGCTTCAACCTGATGATCGGGTGGGCCAATGACTATTCTGGAGCAAGCGCAGCCAATCCTGGCGGTTACCACCTGGGCATGTGGATTTTCAGCAGTCTTGGCTTCTTCGGGCTGTTCTTCGCCTTCATGCTGCGAAGAAATGAAAAGGGACCCAATGCACACGGCCTTGAATACGGAACAAAATACAATAAAAGGCCCCAGTAATGAACTTTCTCCTGGTTTCGGCAACGGTAATGGAGATCAGACCCTTCCTTGACGGGTTGCCCCTCATTGAAAAGCAAAGTGAGCAGCTTTCGAGATACCAATACAAAAAAAGCGTCATCGACGTACTTGTTCCAGGTGTTGGGATGGTCCCGACTGCTTATTTTTTAGGGAAACAACTCGCAGTGCAGCACTACGACCTGGTGGTGAATGCCGGGATTGCCGGAACTTTTAACAAATCTCTTCCCCTCGGGTCGGTGGTCCATGTGGTTGAAGACTGCGTGCCGGAACTGGGCGCCGAGGATGGAGACCAATTCCTGTCGGTCTTTGAACTTGGCCTGGCTGACCCCGATGCCGTTCCCTATACCAACGGCAGGCTGATCAATGATATTTTGGATAAAAAAACCCCGGTCAACCTTGAAATTATCCGGAAGCTCCCAATGGTGACCGGAATTACGTCAAACACCATACGTGGCAACGCAGAAAGCATTGCCCGGATCAGGCGCGTTGCAAAGGCTGACCTGGAAAGCATGGAAGGGGCTGCCTTTTTCTACGCATGTTTTTCCGAGGGGGTTCCATGTATTCAGATCCGGGCCATTTCAAACCTGGTGGAAGAGCGCGACAAATCAAGATGGGAACTCCGCCTTGCATTAAAAAACCTGAACCGGATGCTGCTGGATTTTCTTAATGTTCACTGACATATAAGGTTTATCAATGAATCCCCCATGTTAAAACTTGCTATTTCCCCCTGCCCCAACGACACCTTCATCTTTGATGCGATCTTTCATAAAAGGATCGATCTGGAAGGGTTGGAATTTGATTTCGGGTTTCATGATGTAGAAACACTCAACCGGATGGCCATGTCGGGCGACGCTGACCTGATCAAGGTCAGTTTTTTTACCTACCTGCAGCTCAGGCATAAATTTGAACTGCTCGATTCAGGATGCGCCATGGGATTCGGCAATGGCCCTTTGCTTATCAGCAAAAATAACCATTCCATTGATGACCTTCCCCGCCTCAAAGTGGCCATTCCCGGGCGATATACCACGGCACACCTGCTGTTCCAGGTTTTTTCCCCGGGATCGGTGCTCAAGGAATTCATGACTTTTTCAAACATCGAGGATGCCATCCTCCGGGGTGAAGTTGATGCCGGTGTGATCATCCATGAAAACCGATTTACCTACGAAAAAAGAGGATTGAAAAAAATTGCCGACCTGGGAAGCAGTTGGGAAAAACTGACCGGATTGCCCATCCCGCTGGGAGGAATCATTGCAAGGAAAGAATTGGGGAGCGAGGTTATCGGGAAACTTAACCGGATCATGTACCGCAGTGTCAGGTTTGCCATGGATCATCCCGATATGGCCATGCCCTTTGTGAAACAACATGCCCAGGAGATGGACGAAGAGGTGATGAAAAAACATATCCGGCTTTACGTCAATGATCAGACTTTGCAGGCCGGACCTGATGGATTGGCGGCGATTGAAAAACTGCAGCGGGTTGCAGAGGAAACCGGCCTGATGAGGCAGGCGGGTCTGAATGCAGGATCGATCGGGAAAGCGCTGCAATCGGCCATTTCAAAAGAGTTGATCCGTCCCGAGGATACTGCGGTGATCTTTTATGATCTTTCGTTTCTTGAAAAGCGACTCAAATACCTGATATCCTGTTTCCCTGCGAACACATTGCACGGGCTGGCGATCAAGGCCAATCCCCTGTTAAAAATCATGAAAACGGTTCAGGAAATTTCTCCCAACATCGGTGTTGAAGCGGCATCGGTCGGCGAAGTTTCCATGGCATTAAAGGCAGGATACAAAGCTGATCAGATTGTGTATGATTCGCCTGTAAAAACCGTCTCCGACCTTGAATTTGCCCTGAAATCAGGCATTCATGTCAATATCGATAACTTTTCAGAGCTTGAACGGGTAAACAGGATTCTCCGGGATGCTACCCCATTGCAGTCCGGGCAGAATCACCCGGAGGGAAGACATCCTTCGGTCGGGCTGCGGATCAACCCCCAGGTGGGTCTAGGATCAATCAAGGAGTCGAGCGTTGCAGGCGAATATTCAAAATTTGGTGTTGCCATCAACAACCATCGCCAGGCACTGGAACATGCCTTCATGACCTATCCCTGGCTTACAGGAGTCCATCTGCATGTCGGCTCACAGGGATGCCCGCTGCAAATGCTGGTTGATGGAATTGGCATTCTGTATGATTTTGCCATGAAGATGAATGAAAGCCGCATGGAGAAGGGCCTTCCGCCCATTGTCATTTTCGATATCGGCGGCGGACTCCCCATAGCCTATCATTCAGATTCAGTCGCCCCCTTGATGGCGGATTACGTTACCGAGATTGGAAAACGGGCGCCCCGGTTGTTCGAATCCTTCAGGATTTTCACGGAGTTTGGTAGATGGGCCTATACCAATGCAGGATGGACCGCCAGTCGTGTTGAATATGTAAAACACGACCCGGGGATCAATACGGCCATGCTGCACGTTGGAGCCGATCTGTTCGTCAGGGAATGCCTGAATCCCAAGGACTGGCAGCATGAATACAGTGTGTTTGAAGGGGAAGGCAGCCTGAAGTGCGGCCATGATGAACAGCCCTATAACCTGGCGGGTCCGCTTTGCTTTTCCGGTGATATTATTGCCAAAGGGGTCACACTTCCGGCGATCGATGAGGGTGATATCCTGGTAATCCACGACAGCGGCGGATACACCTTCAGCATGTGGTCGCGGTACAACAGCCGGCAAACGCCCAGGATTTTGGGTTATTACAATGACGGGGAACGCTTTGATATCCTGAAAGAACGGGAAACCCTGGAGGAACTTCACCGGTTCTGGGAGTAAAATCGTGACACGTGACGCGTGACACGTGACAAAAAATCGTTATTCGCCTTCTCAGTTTCCTTTTTCTCCGGCAAACTGATCGTCTTTATTCTTGAAGAGCACGTTGAAGGTTGTGAGACTTCCGTAGATCCGGGTGATGTATTGCTGCATGTCAACTTTCTCCTGGTCGGTAAGTTCACTGGCATTCAGTTTTTGCTCCAGGACCCTGAGCCGGTCGCGAACCATCACGATTTTATGGAAAAAGGCCTCCATCGGGACCTCCTTCTCCTTTAACCCGGGATCACTCGGATACAAGACCAGGCGGCCACCTGTCCACTTGGCACCCAGGGGTACGGTTTCATGGATGTCACTGAAACGCTGAAGCACCCGGATAAGTCCCTTTTCGATTTTCTCATAGGTAACCAGTTCTGAGGGGGTCTCACACGCTTCAATGGTCTCCATTCCTTCGTAATCGCGCATGATAATGCGGGTGCCATGATCAATAAAGGTGATCTCGTATGCGTCGGACCTGATCTGAATGATGACCCCTTTGCCGAACTGCGGATGTTTCACCCTGGAACCTACGCCAAGCATTTTTTCTGCCATATCAAGATGTTTAAGGATTGAAAAATCAAGCGGTAAAAATAGGTAAAATGGATCAATTATTATGATTGCACCGGGTCATTATGTACATTTGCGATCAGAATTAACTGAAGAATTATGATTGTAGTCACAGGCGCTGCAGGATTCATCGGGAGCTGCATGGTAAGCAAACTGAATAACAAAGGGCTGAAGGATATTGTAATGGTGGATGATTTTTCGAAGCCAGAAAAACTTCCGAATATCGCCCATAAAAGTTATATGGAAATGGTCGACCGACGTCAGTTCTTTCCATGGCTGAGGAATCATGCCGCAAAGGTGGAGTTCATTTTCCACATTGGCGCACGCACCAACACAACCGAGTTTGACAAAGCGATCTTTGATGAACTGAATGTGAATTACACCAAGGAGGTATGGAAATCCTGCTGCGAATTTGGGATCCCGATGGTCTATGCATCATCGGCGGCCACCTATGGCGACGGCCTGCTGGGATATGACGACGAAGACCCGTCGCTTAGTTTTCAGTTGCAGCCGCTCAATCCATACGGAATTTCCAAAAATGAATTTGACAAGTGGGCATTAACGCAAACCCTGACTCCTCCGCGCTGGTATGGTCTTAAATTCTTCAATGTTTTCGGCCCCAACGAGTACCATAAGGGAAGGATGGCTTCCGTGGTTTTTCATGCGTTTAACCAGGTTGCCGCAAAAGCCGGTAAAAAGGCAGAAAAGCAGGGAAGCGGGCAATCCGGGAAACAGGAGGCGGGGACGGTCAGGCTGTTCAGGTCGCATAATCCTGCATATCCGGATGGAGGTCAGCTGCGGGATTTCATTTACGTGAAAGATGTGGTGGATGTGATGTACTTCCTGATGAACCACACCGGGGATTCGGGTATTTACAACCTCGGTACGGGAAAAGCAAGAACATTTCTGGACCTGGCGAATTCCGTCTTTAGTGCGCTCAACCTTCCGGCTTCCATTGAATTTATTGATACGCCCTTTGATATTCGTGACAAGTACCAGTATTTTACCGAAGCCCGCATGTATAAACTCCGCTCGGCCGGATACACTAAACCATTTTTCACCCTCGATGATGCAGTTGAAGAGTATGTTCAGGGATACCTTCAGGATGGGACAACCTTTTAACCACGCCTGAATGAATGACTTTGCATTGATGGGAAGGCTAAAGAAAAAGATACTGATCCTGGCAATAATTACTCTTTGCTTTACAGTTTCGGGGAACGCCCAATATTATTCCACCGGGCAGGATCCTGCCTCGACGCACTGGCGGCAAATTAAGACCGACCGGTATAAACTGATCTTCCCTGAGCCATTCGAAAAAAAGGCTCAGTACCTTGCCAACATCATGGACATCATTTGCCGCAATGAAACGGCCACGCTGTCGTCCAAAGTTCCCAGGATCCCCGTAATTATACATACCCGGTCAACTACTTCGAACGGACTGACGGTGTGGGCCCCGAAACGTATTGAGCTTTATTCGTGTCCGCCGCAGCAAACCTATGCCGAGGAGTGGCTTGAACAGCTTGCAATCCATGAATACCGACATGCAATACAAATCAGCAAGATCAACCGGGGTTTTTCAAAGGCGCTTTATTTCATTTTCGGAGAACAGATCACAGGCGGGATCCTTGGTTTGTATGTTCCATCCTGGTTTTTGGAAGGCGACGCCACGGTTACTGAAACAGCCATGAGCAAAACCGGCCGCGGGCGGTCTGCCCTTTTTGAAAGCACGCTGAGGGCCCAGATCGTTGAAAAAGGGCCCTTCTCGTATGATAAAGCGACGCTGGGATCATACAAAACATTTACTCCCGACCCCTATTCCCTGGGATATTACCTTGTTGGTCAGGCTCGCGCCAGGTATGGTTATGATCTGTGGAATTCAGCATTGGACCGGGTCGCCAAATATCCCTTTATGGTGGTCCCGTTCAACAGCGGGATCAGGAAGGTTACCGGGATGTGGAAGACCAAACTCTACAAACAATCGCTGGCTGAACTTGACAGTGCCTGGCAATTGCAACTTAAAGCCGCTGATCATCCCGCCATGCGTTCCATCACCAGGCCAGATACCAAAAACCACCCGGTATATAACCATCCGATTTTCTTGGATGACTCGACCATCCTTGCCGACAAATCGAGTATGGACGATGTCTCCAGGTTTGTTCTTATCGACCGGAAAACCGGCCGCGAAAAAATTCTCCTGACGCCGGGTTCCCATATTGGCGGCACAACCTCCATCGGAGGCGATTGGCTTGTATGGTCGGAACTGGAGAAGGACATCCGGTGGTCGAACCGTGAATATGCAGAGATCCGGATGTACAATTTTAAAACCCGCAAACAGCAGGAACTGACGGATGAATCCAGGTATTTCGCCCCGGTTGTCTCTCCCGACGGCACCCAGGTTGCAGCGGTTTATGTTTCTGAAGAGAACCAATGTTCCATCGACATCCTCAGTATTCCTTCAGGACGGGTTACCAGGCGATACACCATTCCGGAATATGGCCAGGCGATAACCCCCAACTGGTCGCCGGATGCGAAAAAGATCATCTTTACATTATTGAATGAAAAGGGAGAAACTGTGGCAACCCTCGACACCACAACCGGGAAAATCAGGAATCTCCTTCAAGAATCGTTTAATGAATTCTCAGGTCCGGCATTCTTTTTCAGACATTACGTCATTTACAGTGTGGATCATTCAGGCTCCGAGGATATCTATGCCCTGGATACGGTAAACCAATCCATTTATAAGATCACAGCCGGAAAGTTCGCCAACTTCGATCCCGATTTTTCATCCGACAAAAAATTCATGATTTGCTCCGACTACACATCAGATGGGCTGCAAATAGTTGAGTTGCCTATAGATACTGCAACATGGTTGCCGCTGAGCCAGGTTAAGGACCATGCCTACAAGTTATACGAAACCATTGCAAAGCAGGAAACTGCAAACATCCAGGACAGTGTGATTGACCGGAAAATATTTAAAATGAATACATCCGACAGCGCCGATCCTCTGAAAGATACCATTGACGGAAAAATTTATCCAACCCGGAAATATTCCAAAATCCTCCATCTCTTTAACCCGCACAGCTGGGCGCCCGCATCGTTCGACATCAACAACCTGAACGTTGCCCCCGGGGTCATGCTGCTCTCCCAGAATGCGCTGAGCACCATGTTCGCCGGGGCCGGATGGCAGTATGATGTCAATGAACAGACCGGCAAATTCTATACAACTTTAAGCTACCAGGGATTGTACCCGGTATTTAACCTTCAGTTTGATATTGGCAACCGGGCAGGTTATGCAAGGGTCCAGCCGGGAACAGAGACCTACAGGTTTACCTGGCAGGAAACCAATTTCAAAGCCTATGCGAGCATCCCATGGAATTTCTCACATGGAAGGTATTACCGTCATCTTGAACCCTCTATCGGAACCACCCTGGTCGGAATCAGGCACAATTCCTCGACACCGGAGAAGTTTACTTCCGGCTGGATCCAGACCATGGATTATCGATTATCAGCCTCTCAATCTCAACGCTCAAGCCAGAAAGATCTGTATCCGCGCTTCGGACAGTACATCGACATAAGGTACAGGAATACACCCTTCGGAAGCAATGACGTGGGTTCAATCTTTGGGGTTTCAGGCAATTTTTACTTCCCGGGGATCATCCGGCATCATGGCATCGGGCTTTATGCCGGGTACCAGCAGCGGCGCGACACAGAGCTGTTGTCCTATTCTTTCTCCAATATTATTTATTATCCGAGAGGCTATACCGGGTCATACGATGATGATTTGCTGAGTTTGAGCATTAATTACAAACTTCCGTTATGGTATCCTGATTTCAGCTTTGGCTCCATCGTATACCTGAAACGTCTTAAAATAAACCTCTATTATGATTGGGCCAACGGGAAAAATCCGGGGTATATAAACCAGTATCAGTCGATGGGCGGCGAACTTACGGCCGATTTTCACCTGCTTCGGTTCGTGGCTCCCGTCGAAATGGGAGTCCGGAGTATTTACTACCCGATATCCGGGGAATGGGGGTTTGAATTTCTTTATTCCATTTCCTATTGATCGCCTTAAAGTGAGTCAAGGCAGAACCCTTTCGGCGTAGGCAAAAAAGGTTACATTTGCATCTGTATGGTCCCAAAATCATTTGCCGGCAGGCTCCTGATCTGGCGGTTACGCCACATTAAACAACGGGAATTCGTTCTGATTCTCAGTGTATTGGTTGGAATTGGCAGCGGGCTTGCCGCCGTTATTCTGAAAAATACCCTTTACTACACCAACTATTTCCTTACCAATGGGTTCAGCTATCACGGCATCTATTACCTCTATCTGGCCTTTCCGCTGATCGGTATCATACTTACGATCCTTTTCATCCGGTTTATCGTAAAAGACAATATAAGCCATGGCGTAAGCAAGGTACTCTACGCGATTTCCAAAAATGACAGCCAGATCAAACCACACAACACCTTCTCCTCGCTGATAGCCTGCACGCTGACGCTGGGATTCGGCGGGTCGGTCGGACCGGAGGCCCCGATTGTTCTGACAGGTTCGGCCATCGGATCAAATCTCGCCCGGCTGTTCAGGCTCGATTACAGGACCACCACGCTTTTAATTGGCTGCGGCGCTGCCGGTGCCATTGCCGGAATTTTCGAAGCACCGATTGCAGGAGCCATATTCGTCATCGAGATCCTGATGCTTGACCTTACCATGACCACCCTCATCCCATTGCTGATCACCACAGTTACAGCCTCGATGGTTTCTTACCTGCTCATGGGAAATGAGGTGCTCTTCTCCTTTACCCTGCATAGTCCGTTCATTCTTCGCCACATCCCTTTTTACCTGATGCTGGGTGTCTTCACAGGATTGGTCTCTGTGTTTTTTATCCGTGGAAGTATCGGTATTGAAGGGCTTTTAAAGAAGGTTTCACCGGTTTTCAGAACCGGGATTGCCGGCACTCTGCTTGCCATGCTGATTTTCGCCTATCCTTCGCTGTTCGGGGAGGGTTATACCGTCTTAAAATCGGTGATCAACGGGAACGGGGAGCTTATAGGCAACTCAAGCCTCTTTGGGATTTTAAAGGAAAACAACTGGTCATTCCTTGTGATCATCTTCGTGTTGATCATCCTCAAGGTTGTCGCCATGGCGCTGACCCAGGGCAGCGGAGGCATCGGGGGAACCTTTGCCCCTGCCATCTTTGTGGGTGCCATTTGCGGCTATTTCTTTGCAAACCTGCTGCATACGGTATTCGGCTTCAATATCTCCTATGCCAATTTCGCACTGGTCGGGATGGCCGGGGTCATGGCCGGCGTGATGCATGCCCCGCTCACCGCGATTTTCCTCATTGCTGAAATTACAGGGGGATACCTGCTGCTCACTCCCCTGATTATCGTGTCGGCCATTGCCTACATTACTTCCAGCTTCTTTGAAAGCCATTCCATTTATACACGTCAGCTCGCTGCCCGGAAAGAGCTGATCACCCACGATAAAGACAAAGCCGTCCTTTCTTTTATGTCACCACGGCACCTGATCGAGACCAATTTTGCAAAGGTTGATCCGGAGGCTACCCTGGGCCAGCTGGTGAAAATTGTCGCCACGGCCTCCCGTAACATTTTTCCTGTCGTAGATCAAAATGGGAAATTCTATGGGGTGGTTATGCTTGACAACATCCGCCAGATCATGTTCGATCAGTCCATTTATGAGGTCACCTTTGTAAAAGATCTTCTCTTTATGCCCGATTACACGATCAACCCCGATGATTCCATGGACAGGGTTATCCAGCTCTTCCAGCAGAGTGACCGGTACAACCTGCCGGTTCTCGAAAATGGGAAATACCTTGGATTTATCTCCCGCGCAAACGTATTCTCCCAATACAGGATACTGCTGAAGAAATTCTCCTCCGACTAATACCCGAATACATCCTTTAAATCAAGCGATTTCACAGGTCCATAGGTCGATAAGGTTTTTATATCGAGCTCAGCATTTTTACCGAGAACCAGGATCGTGAAATTCCTGTCTTTAAGGAACTTCATCTGGAAAGCTTTCAGGTCGGCAAAGGTCATTTTCGGGATCTTTTCAAATACATCCTTCCTGATATCATAGGTGAGTCCGAATTTCTGCGCGTTGAGGTAGTTGAACAACACCTGCGATTTGGTGATGCGTTCAGTTCGGATCTTGTTGATAATGGCTTCGCGGGCCGAATTCATGGCCTTTTCGCTTTCGGGCATGTTGTTGAACAAACCAACCATGGCCTTCATCGCTTCGGGCAACTTGTCAATCTGGGTCCCGATGTAGGAGAAAAGGTAAAAATTCTGGTAGGGCTGCTGGGGAGCACGGTATCCGGCCCATGCACTGTATGCAAGTCCTTTTGATTCACGGATCTCCTGAAAAACAATCGAATTCATGCTGCCGCCAAAATATTCGTTGAACAGGCGAACGACAGGAACAATTGTCTTATCATATTTGCCTGATTTTGACAGCATAATGATCTCTGCCTGCTTCATATCATAATCAACCGTATAGACTTTATAGGCGTCGGTGGGCACCTGCTCGAATTGCTTTGCGGCGGGAACCGGTTTCAGTGTGGCAGGCACACGGTGCGCCTTGTTCAGCAAAGCCGTGAGACTGCTCGTTTTGTCAGGACCATAATAGAGTACCTTATGCTGAAAACCATTCAACCCTTTGATCAGTGATGTCAGATCTTCTGCTTTCAGTGCATCGAGTTCCGATGCCGATAAAATGTTCGTGTAGGGTGAAGTTGGACCATACACGCCGTAGTTATACATCGCCTGCCAGAGAATGGATTGCTTCGAAAGTTTATCATCCACCCTGCGCTTTTTAATATCGGCCACCAGGTTGTCCAGGGCGGGTTTGCTTGGACTGGCATCAGAAAGGAGCTGTTCAAACACCGACATGGCCCTGGCCATATTTTCACTTAAACCGCTGAGCGACACCCACACCTCCAGATCAGAGCTGCTCACACTAAATGAACATCCCAGTTTGTAAAATTCCTCCTGGATTTGCTTGGGTGAATATTTCGAGGTACCCAGATATTTCAGGTAATCAAGAGCAATACCCAATTCACGGTTGTTGTTGGTCCCCATCTCAAAGAAATAATAGAGGGAGAAGGTTCCATTCTCTGTGTTTTCTTTGTACAGAACGGGAATGTTGTCTTTAATGTTGAACTTTTTAATGTCTTTGGAATAATCAAGAAAAACCGGTTCGATCATCTTCCCCGGTTCAGCCACAATCTTTTTCAGGAAAGCCGATTCTTCATCACGGTTCATCGTAACCGGTGTGATCTGGGGTTTCACCACTTTGGCCACTTCAGGAGATTTTCCTGTGCGCTTGTATACAATTACGTAGTTATTCCCATAATTGGCATTGGCGAAATCGACAACATCCTTTTTCGTAATTTTCGACAGCCGGTCAATGTTGTGAACAATATCGGCATGGGGAAGTTCCTTTACAAACTCATCCACCATATCCATAGCACGACCGTAATTTGATTCGTACTTCTTGATTTCACTTAATTTGAGATCACTGATGATAGCCGGGATCAGCCAGTCGGGGAATTCACCCTTCCTGACCATTTCAATCTGTGCCATGATAAGGTCCTTCACCTCTTCGAGCGACTGGCCCTCTTTTGCCTTTCCTGAAAAGATGTTGACGGAATAATCCTTGAGTGTGTAGGAGAATGCGCTTGCCTCAAGCACCTTCTGTGCCTGGTTCAGGTTAAGGTCCATTAAACCGGCCTTGCTGTTGCTCAACACCATGTTGCAAATGGTTACCAGGTCGGCATCCCTGGTATCAGCTCCACCCAGCCGGTAACCAATGGTCACCGATTCGGCATCAGGTCCAACGACCTCTTTCACAATCGGGCTGGTAATCGGCGTTTCCAAGGCAGGGATGTAATGGGTGACCGGTTTGGAAGGTATTTGCCCGAAGGTCTCATCTACCATCCTGATCACCTCGTCGGGATTAAAATCGCCTGAAAGTACAACAGCCATATTGGCAGGGACATAACGTGCGGTAAAATAGTTCTTCAGGGAGGTGAGCGATGGGTTTTTCAGATGTTCAACGGTTCCGATGGTTGTTTGGGTTCCATAGGTATTCTTCTGAAATAAACCGGAAAACAGGTCTTCAAAAATCTTGTCATCGTCATTGTCAAGGCTCATGTTCTTTTCCTCGTAAACAGTCTCCAGTTCCGTGTGAAATAACCGGAAAATCGGATCCTGAAAACGCTCCCGCTCAATCTGAAGCCACTGGGTGATCTTGTTTGACGGAATATCGTTTATATAAACTGTCTCCTCAAAGGAGGTAAAGGCGTTGGTTCCCTTCGCCCCGATCACCGAAAGCAATTTATCGTATTCATTGGCAATGGCGTAAGTTGATGCCACGCCCGACAGGCTGTCGATTTCATGATAGATCTTTTTCCGTTGAAGGGTATCCAGCGTTTTTCTGTATACTTCAAATTTATATTCGATCTGATCAAGATATACCTTCTCTTTGGTGAAATCCTTGGTCCCAAATTCATCGGAACCCTTGAACATCATGTGTTCGAGGTAATGGGACATCCCTGTATTGTCTGAAGGATCATTTTTGCTGCCGGTACGCACTGCAATGGCAGTTTGGATACGGGGGGCATCCTTGTAAACGGTAAGATAGACCTTCAGTCCATTGTTCAGTGTGTAGATCCTGGCTTTCAGGGGGTCGCCCGGAACTGTGTCGTACTTGTATGGTTTCTGACCAGCGTTGACATTTAAGCTGGTTACCAGTACAAGCAACAGTGAAATCATTGTAAATTTCATCATCTTTGTTTTCATTGGAATGTTTGTTAATGTTGAAAAAAATTGAATCCTTCCTATATCTTATTTATGGAATTTCCTGATGAAGTCCTCCACCTCCGGCACTCCGCCCTGGTATATCAGGTAACCGTTGTAAGGCTCGCGGGGCGTTATTTCGCTGTTGATGGGGGTAAGCATGATCTCCTTCACTTTTGCCAGGTCGGAGGTCTGACCCAGCGCCCAGCTTAATTTGATAAATGCCGTTTCAGGGAGCATGTTTTCGGCGGGGATAATTCCCTTTGCCATGAGGTCGCGCCCCGTATCATAAACAAACATATGCACATATCCCCACAGGGTTTGCACGGTCATATAGATGGCGACCCCCCTGGCAATGGCACGTTCAATGGCGGGATAGATGGGCTTGTTGACATGTCCCAGCCCGGTGCCGATGATGATGATCCCTTTATACCCTGCATCGACCAAAGCATCAATTACATCAGGTTGCATGTTTGTATAATAATAGAGCATCGTTACTTTTTCCTCATAGTAGGGCATGATCGTCACATTCCGGTCCTTACGCCTGCGATGGTAATCCTGCTTGATGGGCGTGACTCCCTGCCGGGTTACAGTGGCCAGGGGGGTATCACCGATCGTGCGGAAGGTGGACCTGTACGAAGAGTGCATTTTCCTTACCCGGGTGCCTTTGTGCAGGAACCCATATTCATCAGAGGTAGGTCCGAACATACAAACCATAACCTCGGCAATGTCGCCGTGTGCTGCAGCCGTGGCCGCATGCATCAGGTTCAGTGCGGCATCGGAGCTAGGCCGGTCGGACGAACGCTGGGAGCCCACCAAAACAATGGGCACCGGTGAATTCTGCACCATGAAGGTCAGCGCAGCCGAAGTATAATGCAAGGTATCTGTTCCATGGCCTATGATGATGCCGTCGATTCCCTTTTCAATCTCATTTCCAATGGCAATGGCCAGTTTTTTATACTGATCCGGACCCATGTTTTCACTGAACACAGCGAATAGTTTCTCGGTTGTCAGGTTGCAGATATCGGCCAGCTCGGGAACAGCACCATACAGCTCCCCCGGTGAAAAGGCAGGAATCACGGCTCCGGTGCGATAATCAAGCCGGGAGGCGATGGTCCCGCCGGTCCCAAGCAACTTTACATTGGGTTTATCCTTCGAGTAGGGAAATTCCTTTTCAGGGATCTTGTAGACCGCTTTCTTGTAACCCAGTTCTTCAATGCCGGTAATGCCATCGATATCCACGCCAATGTTATACCCGGTGAAAATCTTCAGCACGATGTGCTTGTCATCGGTGTTTTCGGCCCGGGGTAAAATCGTCCCTTCAAAAACACCCCTGCTGCTGTCGACCCTGACTTTCGCCCAAACCCGGGCTGTGTATTTCTGCAGTACTTCGAGTGCACGGCCTTTGTATCCCTGGAAAATATCTTCGCTCATGTAGTTGGTGAGTTGGTGGTTAAATCGTGACACGCGACGCGTGACACGTGACAAATTACTCTATTTTGATTCCCTTGCTAAGTTCTCTCAGGGAGATGTTCCCGGTGGCCAGCTTATTGAGATTTCCCATCACCCATCTCAACCCGGCCGCATCATCGGGAGAGGTTCTGATCTCCTTGTATTTCTTAATGAGATAAGGCACTTTCGTAAAAATGTCCTCCCGGGTGACCTGTTTAAAATTCAGGGTGATCAGGATGGAATCAAAATCCATCTTCGGATGCTGGTAAAGATGCAACAGCATCCGTTTGGCTATGGCCAGATCCATTTTCCTGTCGACCAGGTACTTCAGTAATTCGAACACCTTTTCATAGGTAAATTCAGGCAATGCCGGATATTGTCCCTGGATATGCTTCAGTGTATGAGCCAGCAAGGATGATGTATAGCGGGCCGGAACTCCCAATTCCACCTGGACTTTTTCCATCATGGGAACCAGGTTGTTCTTCAGGATGTAGGTATGCGTGTCTTCAGGTACATTCCATTCCACCAGTTGCTGAAGGCGTTCGCAAACCAGCTTCGGAAGACGCTCCATGGCGGCGTCGATCGTTGCATCTTCCAAAGGGATAGGGGCCGAGTCGGTATCAGGATACATGCGGTCGGCGCCGGGCAATACCCGTTCAAAGATCGTTGTGCCATCTTCAAACGATTTACGGGTTTCGTTCGGCACACCCGCGAAGGCCAGTTTGCAGCGTTCCTCGATGGTTTCGAGGGCGGTCTTGATGTCATCTTCAGGCCCCCAGAAGATCAGCTGGGCATCGCCGTCCCTGCTTCCGAGAATAGAGCATACCTTCGTCCAGGCTTTTTCTCCAACGGCATCCTCAAACATCTCTGAATGGGCCAGATTGGGTTTTTCGATACAGGCGATGACCTTCAGCCGGTCAGAAAAATCATCGGCAAACATTTTCCCCGGCTGGGTGAAGTAAGACAGGATCCCCTGAAATTGAGGAAGATTAACGACATAGACTTTCAAAGATGTGTTTTTAGGCACCCCGAGATTTTCCAGTTTGAAATCCTTGGCTTTGACCTCCCTGTATGATATTTTCCAGTTGGCCGTGTCCTTGATCCTTTGATTCAACTCTTCCCGTATCGCGAGCAGAGCCCACTGGCGGAATGCTTCATTGTGGGTAAGTTCCGGCATCCAGCCCGTGTGGGCCACTCCCTTGATCTCCACGCGGGTGCCGCCTTTGCAGCTGACATTCACGTCGGCCCTGGTGGAACCAATGCCACTGCGTACTTTCCCGGTACTGCGATTCAGGAAACGGATGTAATCGGCACCCTCCTTAACCTCATCCGGGTTTTTAAAATCAGGATAGGTCACCGTTTCGATCAGGGGCATCCCCAACCGGTCGGTGCGGTAAATACGAACATGCCCGATGTCAGAGACTTCGCGGCATGAATCCTCTTCAAGACTCAGCTGGATCAGCCTGACTTTCTTGTGCTTCAGCTGAATCTCGCCCTCGATTCCAATGATGGCGGTCCGCTGAAAACCTGTTGGGATGGAACCATCAAGATACTGTTTGCGGGTAATGTGAACCTCCCCAACCACCTTGAGTTTCGACAAAAGTGAAATGTCAATGGCCTGGAGCAGGGCCTCCTGGTTTAAAGGGAAAGGAGGCGTGTCATCTACATCATAGGTGCAGGCCGTTTCATTTTTTATCCGGTAAATAATATTTTTCCGGGTTCTGAATTCCATCAGCGCGGTACCATCGTATTCGCCAAGTTCACTCAAAGTGGGCCGCATGTGGCGGATCAGTTCGGCATCATAATCATCTGCACTCTGGAAAATTCCGGCAGGACAATGGCAGAAAAGTTTTTCTTTTGTTTTCAGTTGCTGGTGGACTTCCAGCCCCGACATAAAACCGATGCGGTCGTAATCAGCCTGGGTGGCTTTTTCGCGTGGAATATATCCTGTTTTTTGCTGGGTTTCGGCATGGTTGCGCCTTGCGTCAAAAGTTTGTTTCATTGGTTCAGCAGAATAGTGAAAAGAGAGTCCAAAATTACCTATTTTGCGGATATCCTGAAGGAAATGTTCATATATTTTGGTAACAATCTTTAGTATCTTTGCGCCACCATTTCCCTGTTTATGACCCGTATTCTATTTATTTTTTCCATGATTTTTCTGCTTGGAAATCCTGCCCTGTTTTCCCAGGAGGAGTCTGCTCCAACCAAGATCCAATATTCAGGAACGACCTGGCAGTTCAACAAGGATATTTACCCTGATGGCCCCCGGATCATTGGCAATGTTGTTATGAACCATGACAGTGCTTTTCTTTATTGCGACAGTGCCTATGTGAATGAAGCTTCAAATAAAGTCATTGCTTACGGCAATGTGCGTGTTAAACTCAGCGACACGCTCAACCTTTACAGCGATTCGCTCCGTTACGACGGAAACACAAAAGTCGCCCATGCAAACAGCCATGTCAGATTGGTCGACAACCAAACGACCCTGACGACCGACACCCTGGTTTACAACAGGAAAACACAGGTTGCCCAATATGATTACTGGGGAAAAATTGTCAATGACAACAATTACCTGGTGAGTCACCATGGTTATTATTACACCGACAAAAAACAATTTTTCTTCAAGGATAAAGTGATTCTTATCAACCCGGAATACACCATGAATTCCGATACGCTGATGTATAACACCCTGACAAAAACTGCCTTCTTTTTCGGGCCATCGCATATCATCAGCAAAGACAAGGCAGATTCGATCTATTGTGAAAACGGGTGGTACAATACACATCTGGATATTGCCCGTTTCCGGAACAGGGCTCGTATATACCACGAACGGACCTTCCTTACCGGCGACAGCATGTATTATGAGAAAAAGAATGGGTTTGGCCAGGTTTTTCGCAAGGCCTTGCTGATCGATACAAAACAGAACATACTTTTAATGGGCAATTACGGGGAAATGCAGCGCAAAGAGGGGAAAGCCTTCATGACAGACAGTGCCGTTGGCGTGATTGCTGAAAAGAAGGATTCGCTGTTCATGCATTCGGACACTCTTCGTGCCACGTTTGATTCAGCTCAGAATATTAAATCGGTACTCTGCTTTTATAAAGTGAAGTTTTTCCGCCATGATATGCAGGGGATGTGTGATTCGCTCACTTATCTCAGCCACGATTCGGCGATGACCATGTACCATGATCCGATCATATGGTCAGATTCAAACCAGCTGTCGGCCGATTCGATCAGACTGACCATGAAGAACGGGGAGGCCGATTCGCTCAAACTATTCAATTCCGCATTTATCATTTCAAAAGATGATACCGGCAGCTATAACCAGATCAAGGGGCGTAATGTACTTGCCAAATTCAGAAACAACGAACTTTACAAAATCAATGTGCTGGGCAATGCGCAGACAATCTATTATTCACGGGAGGAGGACCGGAGCCTCATCGGAATCAATGTGGCCTTCTCAAGCGACATGCTGATATTCCTGGATAATAATCAGATACACAGCATCACCTATATCCTTAAAGTTGAATCCCATCTTTATCCTGAAAAAGATGTCCCTCCGAACGAACGAAAATTAAAAAATTTCAGGTGGGAAGAAAAAAGAAGACCGCTGAAAAAGTCTGATATTTTTGTTTGGTAACCCTGACCAATGACGAATGACGAATGACGAATGAAGAATGACGAATGACGAATGACGAATTTATTACTTCCTTACTTCCTTACTTCATTACTTCATTACTTTTCACCCTGTTACCCTGTTACCCTGTCACCCTGTCACCCTGTTACCTTATTCCCCTGTTACCTTTTAAAACACCGAAACCTTCACATATTTACCGGGGTTCAGCTTAATATCTTCAAGCAGTAAGTTAAGGTCACGGGCAGCTTTTTCAACCTCTTTGTAAAGCTGTTCGTTGGTAAGCAATTGTCCGACTGTTCCCTCCCCCTTGTTTATTTTCTGAAGAACCAGGTCCAGGTCGACAATGGCTTTGTTCAACTGGGCAATGGTATAAGGAATGCGTGCTTTTGCAAGTGAATCACTGATGCTGGAGAAGTTTGTGATCACATTGGTTATTTTCTCGTTATTCTGTTTCAGGTTGCTGCTGATCGACTCAACATTGGAAATAATCCTGGACAGGTTGTTGCGCTGCGCCCCCATCAATGTGTCGAGATTCTGGGTGGTGTGCGCAATGTTTCCAAGGGTCTGTTTCACATGTTCAATGGCTTCAACCAGATTATCCCGTGTGTTTTTATTAAGCACCTGCTGAACGATTACCGCGATGGTATCAATGGAACTGATCAGGTTTTCGGCTTTCGTCTTCAATGGAAGCAACTGCTTGTTAACCTCCTGCCCGAGTGTTGCTTCAAGCGACGATGAAAGCGTATCGCCCGATTTCGCCATTACTTTCGAGTCACCCGGAATAATCTCGACTTCCGGGGAGCCTAACAGGCTGGAACTGAAAATGCGTGCACTTGAGTTTTTTGGTATGGGATAATCCCCGAGAACATAAAGTTCAACAATGATATTTTTAGGGTTATTCTTATCAAAATAGAGTTGCTTTACCTGGCCAACCTTCAACCCCTTGATGGAGATCGGGTTTGCAGCCACCAGGCCGTTAACCTGATCATAAACTGCATAAAAAGTACGGCTGGTTTTAAGCAATTCAAGACCCTTCAGGTACATCAGACCCCAGATAAGTACTGCCGTTGCTACTACAAATGTAATCCCGACTTTAATCTCTTTTCTGATTTTCACTGGTTCTGTTTTGTGCAAACTTACAAATAATAATTTTTACTTTCCAATGATTCGGTTCGCCTCATCCTGGGGGATTCGTTCCCCATTTCTGAAAATGACAATGAATGCATCCTTTATCCCCTTCGCTCTCACCTGGTCCAGTAACTTTTGGACTTCCTGCAGGGAGCTCTCATCCCCGACCGTATATTTGTACATTCCGCCATGCCGGTATACCATGACCTGGCTGAAACGGGAAAATTCGGGTGAATGAACGCCGATATCCGTGGTTGTTACGGCAATCTGAACCCTGAAGGATAATTCGCCCTGCTTACTTGTTTCCTGCGGTTTTGTGCGAGCTTTCGGAGGCCGGGCAACGACCGGGTCGTCCACGTAAAGTTTGGCCGTGATGGTTTCACGGGCGGGGATATAGGATTTTACCTCCGGGGCCCTGGTTTCCGGCGGATTTACAGCAGAGGTCCTGAAGTTTTTGAGTGCCCTGAAAATGGCGGAGGCGATATACTCCTGTCCTTTGTCTGAGACCAGGAACTTTTCCTCGGTGGGATTGCTCAGGTAACCAACTTCAACCAATACGCTAGGCATCGTTGTTTTATACAATACCATGAAACCGGCCTGCCTCACTCCACGGTTGTTCATTCCAACCCGTTCCTCCATCTGATCCTGTATATCAGCTGCAAAATCGGTGCTCTGTTCAAGATTTGAGTTCTGGTTTAATGAAAAAACAATGTAAGATTCGTCGGCATTCGGATCAAAACCATTATAGGTTGACTGGTAATTGGATTCCAGTAAAATGGAGGCATTTTCAAACTTGGCAACCTCCAGGTTTGCCTGCGATTTATGCAACCCCATGACATAGGTTTCTGCCCCTTTTAGCGAATGGTTATCATTGGCATTGCAATGGATCGATATAAACAGATCTGCTTTTTTTTCATTGGCTATCTCCGCCCTGCGATAGAGTTCAACAAAATAGTCGCGGTCGCGGGTGTAAATCACCCTGACATCCTTCGTATTCCGCTGAATCAGGTTGCCTAGTTTGAGTGCAATGGCCAGGTTGATATTTTTCTCCCTGGCCAGCTTGCCTATCGCTCCCGGGTCATGTCCGCCATGTCCTGCATCAATCACCACTGTCCGGATTGCGCTCTGCTGCTGGGCATCTAAAACGCAAGGCATCACCGTAAAAATAAAGACAGGTAAAAGCCAAATAAATCGGGCCATCCGGGGTGTTGGATTGTTAAAGTATCTTAAAAAAGGGGCGAGTTTCAATAATTTTGATTAGTTTTGAAACCCTAAGAATAACGGTCTTCAACGCCTTTTTATTCTGAATTTTTAATAAAACAAAGATAGAACTTTAACCTCAGAATTCAGAAAAGAAGTTGTTAACGAAATTATTAACAGGGTCTTTCCCTAATATTTTTTTTATCCTTCTTTCCTTCTTTCCAATCCCGGGGGTGACCGCCCAGGATACAATCGGGCAGAAAAAAGGAGATGATCGTTTCGTGCCGGGGAGTCAGGTCGGGTTGACCGGCATTGACTCAGTTCACAAAACATACAACCTTCACGATACCCTCCGGAAAGATTCATTGCACAGCATCGTCATCCGGAAGGATTCCATAACTGCCGACTCCATCAAGGCTGACAGTATCCTTAATAAAACACGTAAAAAGAACAGACTGGAATCAAAGGTCGATTACACGGCCCAGGACTCACTTCGTTTTGAAATCAAAGGGCAAAAGGTTTTTCTTTACCAGGATGCAGACATAAAATACCAGGATATCAGCCTGAAAGCGGCCTATGTGGAAATTGATTTTCCAAAAAATACGGTTCATGCCACCGGGGTACCTGATTCGACCGGCACCATGGTCGGGGTTCCTGATTTCACGCAGGGAACGCAGAATTTCAAAGCGAAGGAGATTGATTACAATTACACGACGAAACGCGGATTCATCAAGAAGGTTTTTACAAAACAGGATGACGGGTATCTGCACGGAACTGTCGTAAAAAAAATGGAAAATGACGTCACCTACATGAAGTCCGGCGCATATACCACCTGTGACCGGCAGGATGACCCCCATTTTTCATTTCAGTTCAGCAAAGGAAAGGTCATCCCCGGGAAACGGGTGATCACCGGGCCTGCCTATATGGAAATCGCCAATGTTGCCACTCCCCTGGTTATTCCGTTTGGATATTTTCCCAGTAAATCGGGACAACGCTCGGGCATCCTGCTTCCCACCTATGGAGAATCGGCCGACAGGGGATTTTATTTTGAAAATTTTGGATATTATTGGGCCATGAGCCAGTATTTTGACCTCCAGGTCCAGGCCGATATCTATACCCACGGGAGCTGGGCTATAAAACCAACCCTGAGATACAACAAGCGCTATCATTACAACGGTTCCTTCAATTTCAGCTATGCCTTGAACATTCTGGGGGCGGCGGATTCACCGACCTATCAGAAGTCAAAGGATTTCCAGATCCGCTGGGTGCACAGCCAGGATGCGAAAGCCCGCCCCCGAAGCAGTTTCTCTGCCAACGTGAACATTGTCAGCAATACATTCAACAAATATAATCTTGCCTCCAGTGCTCAGTCATACCTCTCCAACACCTTTCAATCCAGCGTCAACTACGCAACCAACTTTGGCGGAAAATATTACCTGAATTTAAACTTTAACCACAGTCAAAACACCCTCAATAAAACCATCAACATCACTTTGCCCCAGCTCTCGTTTTCCGTCAACCAGTTTTATCCTTTCCGCAGGCAGAACCCCGTAGGGAAGATGCGCTGGTATGAGCAGATCAGCATGAAATACAACCTGGATGCTGAAAACCGGTATAACACCGTTGATTCAAATTTCATGAAGGGGCAATGGGCCGATTCCATGCAGAATGGCATGCGTCACAGTTTTCCCATCAACGCGACCTTCAGGATCCTGAAATTTATCAACTGGTCGAATTCGATGAATATCAGCGACAAAATGTATTTAAAAACCATCAGGAAATACTACCAGGCCGACACCCTCATCGAAGCAGGTGACACCATCCTGCCAGGTTATAAGACCAGGAATGTTTCCGGTTTTGCCAATGCATTTGATTTCAGCGTTTCTTCGTCCGTGAATGCAAGGATCTATGGCATGTACCAGTTAAAGGGAGGTCCGATTAAGGCGATCCGGCATATGGTAACACCATCGGTTTCCTTTTCCTATACACCCAACTGGGGAGCACCCGGATTGGGTTACTACCGAACCATTGAAAACGACACCAATGTAAATCCTACCGTTTATTCTATTTTTGAACGATCGATCTATGGGGGCCCGCCCGGCCAGAAATCCGGAATGATCTCATTTGCCATCAGCAATAACCTTGAAATGAAGGTCAGGAACCGGAAAGATACCTTGACCGGTGAAAAAAAAATTCCGCTCATCGACGACCTGACCATCCGGTGTTCCTATGATATTGCGCGGGATTCGCTTAACTGGTCTCCGATTACCATCGGGGGGCGCAGTACCATCATCAAAGGATTGACGCTGCAGTATTCCAGCAGTTGGGATATTTATTCCCGCGATTCACTCGGAAGGCGTATCAACACGACCGAATGGGAAGCAAACCACAGGCTGATCCGGCTTGACAATACAACGTGGGATGCCGGGTTTAACTATACACTTTCGTCAGAAAAGGTGAAGGGAAAGAAATCGACTGATAAAGGAACCCCGGGGGAACGTCAGGACATTATAGACTATTACGACTATTATGTTGATTTTGATATTCCCTGGAGTTTTTCGGTAAATTATAATTTCCATTACGGAAAGACCTGGGACAACACCAGTCAGACACGCGTTGCGAAGATCACGCAGACACTGGGCTTCAGCGGTCAACTCAACATCACCCCAAAATGGAAAATTTCACTTACAACCGGGTGGGATTTTGTAGCCAACCAGTTATCCTATACCTCGATCGATGTTTACCGTGACCTCCATTGCTGGGAGATGCGGTTCGGCTGGATTCCGAAAGGCGGCCAGCAAAGCTGGAACTTTTCTATCAATGTGAAAGCCTCCATCCTGCAGGATCTGAAACTGAACAAAAAACGCGATTTCCGCGATTATGCAAATTAAATTAGTGAAGGAACAGGCAAGCAAATCAGAAATTTAAAATTGAAACCATGAAAAGGATCATCTCAACCCCGCATGCACCAAAGGCCATTGGCCCATACAGTCAGGCCATCGAAGTGAACGGAATGTTGTTTATCTCCGGGCAGATTCCCATTCATCCTGAAACAGGAAAAATGGTGGAAGGCGGCATCTCCGAACAGGCTGAACAGGTCATGAAAAATATCGGAGCCATTTTAATGGAGGCCGGGTATGGATTCAGTGATGTTGTAAAATCAACCTGCCTGCTCAGCGACATGGACAACTTTGCAGCGATGAATGCGGTTTATGGAAAATACTACCAGGAAAATCCGCCTGCCAGGGCAGCCTATGCTGTTGTAAAACTGCCCCTTGGGGCCCTGATCGAAATTGAAACAATTGCTGCCAGGTAAAATGTACCTGTTCACCGGTCATTTTGCGGTTAAAACATAAGGGGCCCATATGGTTGGCAAGGAGGTTTCGGGCCGGTTTATCATCTGTAGTTTGACTTCCCTCAAAGCCTGTCCGTATGTTTTCCCGGAGAGCCATAAACGATAAAAATTAATCATAAAATCACCGGCCAGCCGATCGGTTACATTCCACAGGGTTGAAAGGATGTTTCTCGCTCCTGCCTTCAGAAAGATGGCCGGAAGGGATTGCCATCCCGCTTCAGGATCAGGTTTCACTATCCCCGACCCACATGCGTTGAGAACGATCAGATCGGCATGCAAATGAAGTCCGTTAATTTCCCTGATTGTTAGGACTCCTTCATTCCTGTTAACCTTTGAAAGCGAAGGGTTATAACCATAGAAAATGAATCCTCCCCCATCCTGATTCATGGATTCCTGTATATAATGGGTTGAAAGATGAACTATCTTACCCCGGTTTACAACGGTTTTGAAATATTCCTTCTCTGAATATTCCCTGTATACCAGCCAGGAGGTGAGCCCTTTCTGCCTGAAAAGAGAGCCTATTTCAGCAATTTCATCTTTTGAGTCAGGAAGTTCTGAAAGGCCGGCATGATTGTAAAATACAGGGGAAAATCCCATAAAAGCAAATTGAGCGGCCTCCGGAACCTGTGCATTGTCATCCGCTTTTGCCGGAGCGCCATCCTCCCTGAAACCCTGCATGCATTGATAAATGATCTCAAAATCCTGGATCAGGTAATGAATGGCAGATCCACGACAGCCGGGATTCCCATCATCAGGAAGGATCAGTGCTTCAAAAGGCAGTTCCGACAACCTTTTGTCCGCTTTAATGATCAGCCGCTTCTTTCCGGTGATAAAATTCCGGATAGGTTTGATCAGGTAGAGATAGAGGATTTGTCCGGGAATTGTAATTCCACCGGGATCTGCAGATTTTATTTTCCTTCCGAACGACTGATGTGCCAGCCAGAACAATGGGCTCAGTGACTGGAAAGCCAGAAGTGTTGAATCACCTGAGGTTGCATACACAATGGCCGAGGAATCTGTCACTGCATATTCAATCATGGCCTCGTCGGGCTTCAGGTATTCCTTGATCTTACCGGAATCACCCGGTGTTGTAGCGGGCTGTGCCTCAATCACGCCCGGAATGATTGGGATCATTATCGAAGGCAGGATAATGGTCATCCATGAAAACATCTTTATCATATCTTAGCAATTAATGGTTTATAGCAGTATCATCTTCCCCATGCAGATCATCTCCTCATCGGCAATAATTTTCCAGTAATAAATTCCTCCAGGCCAGTTTTTAGTAATCAATTTGCAGGAATTATCCAGCAGTACCGTCGTCTCAAAAACACGTCTCCCCCTGTTGTCGTAAACCACAATGCTGACCGGAACCCTCTTGTCCTGGTAAACCCATTTAAATTTCACCGGGGTCCCCTGCTGAATGTTCAGGGTGGCGATCGGGGAATGCAACACAATCAGGGCTGACCGGGTAACAGACCCCACAAGCAGCTCATAATCGGGCAACGGTGTATAATTCATTGCCAGGTGTAGGCTGTGTGAATTTTCATTCCATGTTTGATGTTTCGGATTCCTGACAGCGGCAGGATTTTTCTGAAAAACCTCCGATACTATTTTTCCGGCCGGAGAATTTCCGGGTTCGTCCCTGTGCGATTGTCCCTTTGCTACAGTATCCTCCGGATCAATCACCACCATTTTCAGAATTACTCCCAATACGATGAGGTACAACAAGGAAGCTGCAATCAATAAACAGCTGAACCTTCCATCCCTCCGGTCAGGTTTCTGCCGTGCCACCTGGAATTTTTTCATCAGGTCCATCGTGCCTTCATCCTGATACAGCCTGTTCAGGCATTCATCGATGAGGACCTCTGTGCGCAAAAGCGGATTGAGTTCCATTCGTTTTATAAAGAAGGCTTTTTCCTCTTCATTCAACTCATTCTCATTGTAACGGTCAATCCAATCGTTTGTGATTTCCATATCTTTCATATTCAAAATATTGATAATACTCTGGATCATTCATGATTTTTTTTCTCAATAAACCTTTGCAGTGATATTTGCGTGCCTTCACGGCCAGATCATCCGTAAACTTCAGGAGTCTTGCAATCTCCTTATAGGGGACCTTTAAAAAGTGAAGTTCCAGGAGATGCTGGCAATCCGCCGGCAGGCTTTGAATATTCTTATACATCAGGCGCCGCTTCACATTGTTATCCTCATTGATCTCAGCTTCCTCAAAGCTATACCCCCCCCGGGGCTCATTGACTTCAAAGTCGGCCAGGAAAAGCAACCGGTATTTATTGTCGAGCCGCTGTAACCAGAGATTTTTGCAAATTGAAATGAAAAATGTCTTCAGGCTGCATTTCAATTCAAATGGCTGATTGAGGATCCGCTTATACAGGACAATCATGGCATCCTGGACCAGGTCATCAACATCACACTGATTGCCAGAGTTTTGTTTGACGAAATGCCTTACTACCGGAGTGAATTCCTGGTAGAGATAGTTGATATGACGTTGCTTCCTTTGTCGCAGGCCATTGATAAGGACTTCATCAGAATAACGTAGAATCATAATCGGGATATATATTGGTTAATCA
>JBAXVX010000031.1:0-48918 GCA_037128705.1 Bacteroidota bacterium
AATCAATTGTTTATATCTGTCGCAATTTTTACTGTTTTAACCCTTGATTCACATAACTAACAAGAAAAAGCCTGGTTAAACCGGCGGTGAAATGGTCAAAAAAAGTTTAACACATCCCAATTTAAATTAATTTTGCGTGTGAATTCAATCCTGAGAATAACCAGCAATTATGAAAACCATTCATGCATTTACTATTTGTATCGTGTTCTGCCTCCTCGGCATCACGGATACTTTTTCGTGTACCGTATTCCGGCTGAAAGCCAAAGATGGCTCTATGATTGTTGCCCGGTCGATGGAATTCGGCGTTGATCTTCATTACGACATGATCGTTGTACCCCGGAACAAACAGTGTGCAAGCCCGTTCCTCCCGGGGATCAATGGAGTAAAATGGAATAACCGGTTTGGTTATGTGGGAGTGGTAGCTTTCGGACTTGATCAAAGCATTTTAGATGGAATGAATGAAAAGGGGCTGTCGGTAGCCTTGCTCTGGTATGAAAATGACATGAAATGGCAGGATGTAACCCCGGCCGACAGCAGCATTGCCCTTGCCCAGGCGATGTTTTGCGATTGGGCGCTGGGTTCGTTTTCAACTGTAGATGAACTTCGCACAGCCCTGCCCAGGTTGAAATTATTTAATTATACTGATCCGACCACACACCTGGCGCTCACCTGTCATTACATTGTGTACGATGCTGCGGGAGGCTGCGTGGTGGTGGAAGTCGACAATGGTGAATGCCATGTATATGATAATCCGCTTGAAATAATGACCAATGCCCCCTCCTTTCCATGGCAGGTGACCAACCTCCGCCAATATACTGAAATGTCACCGGTAAGCCCCGCCCCGCTCAAAGAGGACGGTCTCACCTTCAGGGCAACCGGTCATGGAGCAGGAATGATCGGCCTTCCCGGCGACTACACTCCTCCCAGCCGCTTTGTCCGTTTGGGGATGTTTGCCCGGGAGACAGACCAGCAACCTGATGCCGCGCACAACCTCATCCTGTGCAACCATGTGATCAACACCTTCACCATCCCCTTCGGAATTATCTATGATGTTTCTTCCGATGGAAAACCGGTTAACAAGGAGTCGACCCAGTGGGTCACCTACCGTGACCAGACCAACGGCATTTTATATTTCAAGACCTATGATAATTCAACGCTGCGTAAAATAGATATGAAACAGCTTGACTATAATGCCAAAGCAATTAAACGCATTCCAATGTTCGGCACACGGGAAACGATCGTCGACGGGCTGAGTACTAAATAGTTTACTGAAGGAAGGTTTTACCACCCGGATGGCTGAGGTGGATTATATTCGATAATTGAAAATTCTATGAAGAAAAAGCTTGTCTGGTTATTCTTGTTCTCAACTGCTGCAACGCTGCTATTTTTTTCAGGCTGCAAAAAACAATCCGCGGAAACTTACCGATTCCAGTTTAAGTTCATCACCGAAAACTACAAGCCCCTGAACTATGTTGATGGGTCAGATCTGAAGGGACTTGGGCCCGATCTTCTCCGGGAGATCTGTGCAAATCTGAACATACCGTTCGAGGTGAGCGTCCTGCCATGGACCGAAGGCTATTCGGCAACCCTGAATACCGGGGATGCTGTCCTTTTTTCCACCATCTTGAATTCAGGAAGAAAAGATCTCTTCAAATGGGCAGGACCCATTGCCACCCTCGACCAGATATTTTATTCTCCGTCACCGGCCACCATTACCCTGAATTCATTGGACGAAGCCAGAAAGGTTGGCCGGATCGGGGTTTTAAAAGATTATGCGATTGAGCAATACCTGGTTCAGCAGGGATTCACCAACCTGGTTTACCTGAACGACAATATCGAAGCCTTCGACAAACTGCTTAAGGGCGAAATCGACCTGTTCCCTTCCGACCGGATTTCGGCGGAGGCGGGTTTGCAATCACTTAATAAAACAATCTGGGCGGTTACTCCTTTGATGACCATCAAGACCGACCTGGTCTATTTTGCCTTTAACAGGAATATTCCCGATGATGTGGTTGCAGATTTCCAGAGGGAGATTGACCGGTCGAAGGAGAACGGAACACTGAAGCGGATTTACCAGCAATACATGCATCAGCAGGATCCTCCCGGAACACTGCAGATCTATACGGAACAATACCCGCCGCTCACATTCCGAAATAATTTTGGGGAGATCACAGGATTTGGAACCGATGTGGTTCACGAGATCATGAACCGGAAAAACCTATACGCAAACATCGTACTTTCCGAATGGAGCAACGGCTATTCGCTGGCACAGAACAATCCCAACTTCTGCCTCTTCACCATGGAGCGCATCGCCCTGCGCGACACCTTGTTCCAGTGGGTCGGTCCACTGGGAACCAACACAGCCTATTTCTTTACCAGGGCCGGCTCGGGTGTGACCATTGCATCCCTTGATGACGCCCGGGCCCTCCCGTCGGTTGGTACAGTGACCTCCTGGTTTTCCGACCAGTATCTCCGGGAGCAGGGATTCACCAACCTGGTCTCCGATTCCGATCCAAGGGTCCTGACCGACAAACTGATGCAGGGAAAGATCAGCGCTTTTGTTTGTTCGTCCGTCACTTTTCCCGATTACCTCAAGGGACTGGGCTACCAGTACAACCAGGTGGTTCCCTCTTTTGCCCTCATGTCGACGGACTATTACATTGCGTTTTCGAAGACTACGCCTGCGAGCATGGTCATCCAGTGGCAGCAGGCGCTGGATGCCATAAAACAGGATGGAACCTATGATGCCATTTACCACAAATGGTTGAATTGAATATGTATGTCGGGCTGAGAGGTGATACCCCCCAAATGAAGCCCGCACAAAATAAAAAAGAAGATGAGTGAAAATGAAGCTTATTTTCAGACCATCCTGGATTCCATTGCAGAAGCAGTGATTTCTCTCGATCTTCGGGGCTTCGTGGCAACCATGAATCATGCCGCGGAAGAACTCTCAGGATTCCGGGTTTCAGATGCCGTTGGAAAAACGATCCCCGACATTCTTCATTTCCACCAAAACAAGGATGCTCAATCCCTGGCCGACCTGGTCGATCGGGTCATTGCAAAAGGAGATGCAGAAAGAATACCCGGTCATATCGGGCTTAGATCATGTAATGGAGAGAACCTCGAGGTGAAATGCAGTATTGCTCCGGTAAAGACCGGGGAGGGAAAAACAATCGGGACCGTAGTTGTGTTAGCATTCCTCTTCCCTGTCGGCAACCAGCCGGTACAAAACGTAGTGGGTTCATCCCTTGATGCAGGAATCCATAAGGAGATGACTATTGAAAAGGCGCTCATCCAGGAGCAGTACCTGATGTCGGCCCTCATGGATAACGTACCGGACCATATTTATTTCAAAGACCTTGACAGCAGATTTATCAGAAACAACCTGGCTCATGCGCTATCATTCGGGTTTGACAATCCGGATCAATTAAAGGGGAAGTCGGATTTTGATTTTTTCCTGAAGGATGTGGCACAAAAACAATTCGAAGATGAACAGAACATCATTCGTACCGGCCAGGCCATCACGCAGGAAGAACGTACCATCAGAAGCGACAACAGCGTCAACTGGTACAATGCAACCAAAATGCCCCTGCGCGACAAGGATGGCGCCATTGTTGGCACGTTCGGCTTGTCGAGGGATATTACTGACCGCAAACGGTTGGAGGAAGAACTGCGCAAACTGTCTGTTGCCGTTGAGCAAAGTCCTGTCAGCATTGTGATCACCAACCTCGAGGGAAACATTGTCTATGCAAATCCAAATGCATGTGAAACCACAGGCTATTCACTGGAAGAGCTGATAGGGAAAAATCCCCGGGTGTTAAAATCGGGTGAGACCAAGGATATGGAATACGGTTTCCTCTGGTCGTCTATCACCACAGGAAATCAATGGAGAGGTTTTTTCCATAACAAGAAGAAAAACGGTGAACTGTACTGGGAATCATCAACCATCGGCCCGATCAAGGATCCGCAGGGGAATATTACCCATTATCTGGCCATCAAGGAGGACATCACCGACATGAAACAGGCTGAGGAGCAAATCAAACAAAAAAATGAGGATCTTATCAGGCTGAATGCCGAAAAGGATAAATTCTTCTCCATTATCGCGCATGATTTGCGGAGTCCCATTGGCACATTCCTTAGCCTGACCAAAATTATGTCGGAAGAGTTGCATGAGATGGACCAAAGTGAGATTCAGAAGATCGTAACGGCCATGAGCAAATCAACGGTTACGCTTTTTGATATGCTGGAGAACCTGCTTGAATGGTCCCGGATGCACAGGGGGCTGATGAATTTTGAGCCTTCTGTGATGGTCCTGAAATTAAAAATTTTGAAGTTCATCCAGGTGCTTCATGATTCGGCCGAAAGCAAACAGGTCACGATTCATGTTGATATTCCTGAAGATCTGGAAATCTTTGCCGATGAAATGATGCTGGGATCGACCATTCGAAACCTGGTGTCGAATGCCATAAAATTCACCAAAAAGGGTGGAGAGGTGACCATTTCTGCAAGAGGGGCAGGAGATCAATCGGTTCTCGTTTCAGTAAAGGATACCGGCATCGGCATGAGCCAGAAAATTCTTGATAAATTATTCCGGATTGATGAGAATGCCGGCCGCAAAGGTACCGAGGGAGAATCAAGCAGTGGCCTCGGGTTACTCCTATGCAAGGAATTTATCGAAAAACATGAAGGGAAAATATGGGTAGAAAGTGAAGAGAACCGGGGAAGCACCTTTCTTTTTCTATTACCCGGTCAAACGAATTCCTCCCCGGCCCCGATGTAATTCAGCCCATTCAGGAATACCAGTAAACCTGCATCTAACCATCAACTTTAACAAGCTTCTTTACCAGCCGCTCCTTCTCACTTTCAAATACCAGGAAATACAACCCGGCAGGAAACCCGCCAACCTGGTAAGATAACAGCTGTTTTCCCGCATGAATTGCTTTATCGTCAAATTCTTTGACCAGGTTCCCGTTGTTTGAATAGAGTCGTACTTTAAGCTTCAGGTTCCTTTCCGCATTCAGTTCAACCGTAGCTCTGTCGGTTACGGGGTTTGGGAAGACATTTCCAATCTGCAACCGGGGATTCCCTGTTGGCTCATTCATCCCTTCGGGGGTATAGTAGGAGCTGTAAACCCCGTTTCCGTGGGTACCGATTGCAATAAAACCGTCGGTTTGGCGGGCGTCGATGTCATCGATGATCACATTGCCGATGGTGGTTGCACCCTCCTTCACCCAAACGGTTGAGTCCCCTTTGAGTTCACGGGTGGAGAACAACCCGCTGGAGGTGCCGGCAAAAATGATTTTTTTACCCAGGTGGGAGAGTTTTTTTGTGCATCTGATCGATGGTCCGTTTCCGGAACCGTCGGGGAACTCTTCCAGGTTCCCTGCGACAGCCGTCCAGGTGGACCCACCATTGTCTGAATGGAAGAGACTCTGAACGCCATAGTTTGAAAAGGTTACCATTACGCGGTCGGCATTGTCGGGATCCACATCGATGCAGGCGACAAACGCATTCACCGGAAAATTGTCACCTGTGATCTCGATGGGGACCGGGTTCCCTTCGTTGGCGTTGTCAAGGCGGTAGACTTTTCCCAGGTTAGTGCCGTAGTATAACCGGTTTGCGGGCGCTCTCGAAAGGGCAAGGAAACTGATTTCAGAGGCGCTGCCGACATCCACCTTGTCCAGGTGGTTCCATCCGGCATTCCGCATGCTGCTGTCGTAGGCCGCAGCCTTCATGTTATCCTTGCGCCAGATGCTGGTTAGCGTGGGCAAATAGAACGTCTGGTAGTTGTTTGGATCCAGTGCAATATTCTGGTAAAACGGGAAAAGAGAGTTGAAGCCCATCACCGGGTCGATAAATTTCAGCAGGGTATCGGGCAGTTGCGGGAAGATATCGATTGTGTGCATGTCGTTGTCAAACCTGGATGTCCAAATGTTTCCGCTGTAGGCCGAGATAACGCAGAATTCCCAGGCTGACGCAACGCAGGAGGCGAACCCGTCATAACAGATGTCGATGTTGAACCAGAATTCCGCAGGATTATCAGTGACGGTATAATACCAGTTGTTGTCCTGCAACCCGCCCAGGATCCAGTCCTCGCCTTGAGACCCGTGATCGATGGCCACGCTGTAAAACTGGGTGGTAGTCAGTTTTTTGTTCACCCGTTGCCATACCGAGTGACTGCTGTCGGCCATGCAATTGGTGGTAAGGTATATGCCGCCGTCGTTCGCCATAATCATCTTTGACGGATCCGACGGAAAGAATGCAATCCCATGCTGGTCGGGATGAAGCTGATGCAGGGAGTCCATATCATAAGGATACCCGCCGATGTAAGTGGTCGCCAGGCTGTCGGCAAACCCGTTTTCTGATCTGTGCAGGTTCATGCCGCCCAGGAATACCACATTTTCATCATCAGGTTTTACTCCCATCGTAAAACAGTATCCGCCATAAACAACGAATGAAAACGGGAAACTGCTGGTGTTCCCGTTGCCCGCTCCGGGGATGCCGTTGGTGCGGTTTTCCCAGAAAGCCTTACCTGATGCAGGGTTCCAGGTCATTTTCCAGAAGGTGTTCACCGAATTGGAATATCCTCCGAAAGGGTTGATTTCAGAAGATTGCGATTCTGTAAAAACATACAGGATGTTTTCATTCGATGGCGCCAGCGCAAGACGGGTTACCCTGTTATCCTGCGGGAAGCCGGCCGGGGTAATCAAAACCCAGTCAACTCCGTTGGTTGACCTCCAAATACCGGCCTTCCCCGGAGGCTGAACTGAAAAGCAGAAGTTGCTGAGCGCCGCATAAATGACTCCGTCGGATGTGATGGCAAGGTCGGTGGAAAATGATTTATTTACGAGGTCTCCCAGGACTACCTCCCAGCTCATTCCGCCGTCCTCTGACCGCATGATGGCTCCGTAACAGGCGGCATATACAATGTCTTTATCCATGCGAACCGGGTCGGTTACAATTCTCCAGACTCCCTGGAAAATTTCCTGAAGATGGGCCGGAGACCCTCCCTGGGTGTATGCCAGCGGCTGCCAGCTTGCGCCGTTGTCGGTCGATTTGAAAATGCCATTGCCGATCCCGATGGTTCTTGCATTGGTGCTGATATTCCGGTCGGTGGTGCTGAGCAGTTCACCCGTGCCGTAATACCAGGTTTTATGTTTCCCCGCTCTCTTGTCCTGAACCAGGCAGGTGGCGCTTTGCTCGGCCTCGGGACCGGTGGTTTTATGCCAGATCTGGCCGGGCTCCGAAGTTTCCCACATCCCTCCCGAGGCGCTTCCTGCCAAAAGGTGGTTCTCATTTTCCACATCTACAGCGATACAGAGCATGCGTCCGCCTATGTTGGAAGGGCCTCTCCCGTTCCATGCCTGTCCTTCACTTTCTGTGTAAGCAGGGAGTGTGGAAACATATGCAAGTTCCTTTGCCCGGATCCCGGGGGGAATCGACCCGGTTTTCGGATTCCTGAGTTTACTGACCTGGTATTCAGCCTGCATGGCAAGCAGTCCGGTTTTTGACATTTTTTTCTGTGTCCGCAATGACCCGTATCCTGATTTAGCAATGTCGGCACCGGTGTTTTGATACATTGCAAAGCAAATCAAAAGAAGAAGGAATCCGGTAAACCCGAGGGAATAAAAGACCTTTTTCATAGGACAGTTTTTTGAGAATTTCAATGATATAAGAGGCTAAATCTACAATAAATCCCGTTTGAAGTCAAGTTGTTTTTATATCCTGAGTTCAAAAAGTTCCGGAAACCCTGTTTGTAGGCGCCCGAAATGATCAGATTCGATTTGGTCAAAATCAGGATGTATAACGCTGGTCAATAAATAGCAAGCAGCAAAAATTTTCAAAAAAAAATTTGGTATTTGTTACGCTGTATAATATCTTTATCTCGTTTAAAATATTCAAGAAGTAGGAGTTGTTCATTTAATGATCCTGAAGGAGGCAGAAATCATATGAAACTGAGCCGCAGACAAATGTTGAAACTATCGGGAGCCTCACTCGGAGGACTCGCACTTGGAGGATCCTTATCCGGATTTGGAAGCCCTCCGAATACGAAGACCAGCGATCCGTCGCAGAGGAACTCCCTGTACGATGCCCTGCCTGTTTTTAAGATTGGAACACCACTGCAGGAACACGAAATGCGCATTACCTTCCTGGGCACATCCTGTATTCCACGGTTGTCGCAGGAATGCAACAGCATTTATGTCGAGGTGGGCACCGGCGACCAGTTTATTTTTGACTGCGGCTCAGGTGTCACTGCAAAGTACAATGCCCTGGGTGTTCCCATGAGTAAAATGGACAAGATCTTTTTCACCCACCTCCATGCCGACCATACCAGCGACCTCACGCACATTTATGGTTTCGGGCCTGCCGAAGACCGTAAATCTCCGCTCTACATCTGGGGACCGAAAAATTCGGAATGGACTTACCATGATCCGGAGGGAAATATCAGGGGTCCATACCAGGATGGGACCCGGGCCTTTTGCGAAAATTTCAGGAACCTGATGCGATGGCACACCGAAAGTTTCAGTTTCGGGTCGACCCGCTATACCAACAATCCAACCCCTCAGCAGGTCATGGAAAACTGGGGACTGACGGAAATACCTGTCAAAGTTGGAGAGGACGATTTTGATGATGATGGTTATGCCATCTTCCCCATTGAGCTGGACTGGTCACTTTCAGGCAAATCATCCCGCGATAACGTTGCCTATGACAATCCCACAACCGGCGTTAAAATAACCCATTTCCCGGCCATCCATACCAGGAGGGGTTCGGTGAGTTACAAACTGGAATATAAAGGGTTATCCATGATTTTCAGCGGTGACACGAAGCCCAACACCGAAATGATCAGCCAGGCGGGCGGCGTGGATGTGCTGATCCATGAAATGGTCATGCCTGCTTATGTCTGGGCATTAAAAAATTCAGGGTTGCCTCCCGATGATCCCGAATTTATAAAAGCCTATGACTATGCCATGCAGGTTCAGAACAGTTCCCACACCCCGCAAGGCGCTTTTGGTTATTTGCTCAGCAGGATGTCACCACCACCCAGGCTGGCGGTGGCCACCCATTTCCAGGCGGCCGACGATACCATCGCCTCTGCGATGCAGAGTGTCCGGAATCATTATCCGGCCGGAGAGGTCACATTTGCCGCCGACCTGATGGTTTTAACCGTTTCAGCAGACAGGATACTCCAACAAAGAGCCGTTGTTTCAGATTTTGCCTTTTACCCGGTGGGCCTGTTGCTCGATGTGAAAACTTCGTATTACTGGAAGTGGCATGATCCGATAGCCAAGGATTACGCAGTTCCGGATCCCACCGCACAGGTTGACCTTGGCACGGAGATACTTCCCAACGATCCGCATACCAATGCGTTTAACTACCGGGAAGATGGATATTAAAACCAAACTTTGAATGATGTGCCTCCTGTTGTTTTTAAAATAATTGTTCTAATCCTCTGATCATGGTAAAATCAATCACATTTGCTTTAGTGATGCTGAGCGCAGCCCTCCTGCAAGGACAAAACCTCCATATGACCTTTTCTGCTGCCGGTGCATCCGGAACTGTCGACAGTGTAAAAGCCACGAATCTCAGGTCGAACCAGAATGTCACCCTGCCCGGCAAGGATACCCTCATCCTGAATATGAGTACGGGGATCATCGACCTGCAGGACCAGGCGCGGGAAGGGTTTGTTTTTCCCAATCCCTGCCAGGGAAGAGCCACATTCATTACAAATATCTCTGAAACTCAAACGGTCACTTTGAAGGTCCACACCTTGTCGGGACAGTCTGTAGCACAAACCCAGGCATTGCTTCAGCCAGGCATCCATCATTTTTCCCTGGCATTGTCTGGAACCGGGGTCTATCTCATCAGCCTGATAACCAACCAGGGCATCAAAGGCGTTAAGGTCATTTGCACTGAATCCATGGACAATGGCAACCAGATCCGTTATGCCGGGACCATTGCGGGGAATGTCATCGCTCCATTGAAGTCGGCCACGCTTTACACATTGGGATACTCGGCAGGCGATATAATTCTTTACCGTTGCAGGGGCGGCATTCATACTACGATCATCACCGATTCCCCCACCACCTCAAAAAACTACGAAGTTGTATTCGCTCCCTGTACCGACCCGGCCGGGAAGAGCTATGCCATTGTAAAAATCGGCTCCCAGACCTGGATGGCTGAGAATCTTGCCTGGCTACCGGCCGTCAGTTCCTCTGCAAAGGGTTCAGATTCGCTGAAGTATTATTATGTTTACGGATATGAGGACAGCGTGGTAACTGTTGCTAAAAACACCCTGAACTACAAATTATACGGCGTACTTTACAACTGGCCCGCGGCCATGAATTCCAGCAACCGGAAGTCGTCAATCTTCCTGAAAACACAGGCTGTTTGCCCGGCCGGATGGCACCTGCCCGAAGACGGGGAATGGAAAACCCTTGAATTAGCCCTCGGCATGAGCCAGCAGGATGCTGACACGATCTTCCTGAGAAATTCAGGCGAAGTCGGTAAACAGATCAAATGTTCCATGAACTGGGCCGATAGCGGCACGGGAACCAATGCCAGCGGGTTTACCGCTTTGCCGGGCGGTTACCGAAACCTTCATGGTAGTTTTCTGAGTCTGAACGAAAATGCACTGTTCTGGTCAGCGTCACTTCGGGATTCCACGGCCTGGTATCGCAGCCTGAGCAGCCTTGATTCAGGCGTATACAGAACCGCTACGCTCGGCGGCCAGGGGTTGAGCATACGGTGCATTAAAGATTCCCGCTGATCTCTGTCCGCTTATTTCCCGATAAATTCCGAATACTTCCCGTCGATATGCTGGTTAAACCAGTTATCAATGACCGACCTTCTGAACCTCCACTCCTTTCCGAGTTTGGCTGCCGGAATCTTTCCGTTCTGTGCCCAGGTATATATGGTTTGAGGTTTCAGTTTCAAATATTTTGCAACCTCTTCCAATGTCATGATATCCTCCATACCTATTTCTTTAACATGTGTAAAATTTTAGTCGTATCCAGGTTCTGGTGATGGGTTGAGTCTGCACGCTGGCCGGATGGATCATTTTTCGCCTTTTCCTGGTTCACGGTTGGAGATACCAGCTGTTCAACGGAATACACAATGGCCGTATAAAAGTTCCCCTCGTATTTTCTGAAAATCTTGAATTCCTCATGCTTTTCGCAAAGAAATGGCCTGAGGTTCCATGCCAGCTGGATCCCGACAAATGCAAGGATGATGATCCATATCCTGAAAACAACCACCCCGACTTTGGGATAGATATCCTTAGTCTCGCAGGCATACTTCAATGCATCGACCATCAGCCGCATACCGAAGATCCCTGCAAAAATGAATATGGCCACATGGAGGAGCTGCAAAAAATGATAGTTTCCCCCGGTAACCTGGAATACCACCACGATGGGCGCAAAAGAAATTGCAATGGTCGATGTCAGGACCAAACCGCTGAGGACGATGATGATCATCTGCCGCACACTCATCTTTGATCCCAGGACCTGCTGGATAATGAAAAATGAGGGGAAACAGATGATCAGGGTCGTGAGAAACAAAACAATGATCTTCACACCGGCAACAACCGACTGCAGCACGCTGTGGGAACTGCCCATCACAACACCATAGAGGAAGGCGAACAGGCTGATGATCAGAATTTGATTCAATATCAACCTGTTGGATTGCCTGATGTTGATCTCACCGAAAAATGATTCCTTGTTCTGGAAGATCTGAAAGACCTGCCTGATTCCATTTGAATTTTCCATGGCGATTGGTTTTTAGTCCAGACAAAGATAGTCGATTTTTTTCTTTTTCCTACTTTTTATTGCTGTTTTTTATTGTTTTATACTGTTAAATAATATATATTTTAATAAACCGGGTTTGTTTGCCCGTTCGCGTATTGAAGAACCCCGCCGCTAGCATCGGGGAATACGCTCGCGGGGATTCACCAGATGGATAGCCGGATTTCATTATATTTGCTAAATACACCCATGAATTCTGTACAAATTAAAACGCTATGACAACATTTAAAAAGTATTCTCTTCTTCTCCTGCTGGGGTTGGTTATCCTGGTTTCAATTCCGGTCCATGCCCAGTTTGTTGCGATCGGACGGAAAATTAAATCCATGAGAACCAGCACAACCGATGTGGCCACCGTGATTATTGATGCAAAAACATACCGCGTGTACCAGGCCGTCATTGACACACTGACCGCCGATCCTAAAGTTGAGGTCATTAAAAATGACAAGGCTGAACGCATGGTAGAGTTCAGGAACGGGAAATCCACCGTTTCAATGAAGGTAGACTCCCTGGCAACAGGGCTTTCGCAGATCACGGTGTCGGCAGCCCATTCGGCAGATACCCCTAAACAGGCGACCGATCTGGCCGTGGAGACAATCATTAAGGTTTGTGGTAAGGTCGGGATAAAATGTACGCTCGACAAGCCCTAGTTCCCTAAATCATTACAGATTTAATTCCAGAAACTTCAATTGGAACGTTATTCTTATTAATTTTACCCTGCTAAATAAAACGTTGGTCAACCGGTGAAGGATTCTGCGTTTTATTTCACGATTCCATATCATGTTGAACATGGAAAAAAGGATGAAATTACAAGCATGGATATGACAACTGAAGATAAAAATCTGAACACAAACCTGAAAATACTCATTGCTGAGGATGATGAAACTTCATACATCCTCCTTTCCATCATCATGAAAAACTTCAGCTCCGTTGTATTACATGCAAAAACCGGGGTTGAAGCCGTCGAGGTTTGCCGGAACAATCCGGACATCGATCTTGCATTTATGGACATCAGGCTGCCTGAAATGAATGGATATGAAGCAACACTGAAAATCAGGGAGTTCAATAAGGAGATCATCATCATTGCCCAGACGGCTTACGGGTTGACCGGTGACCGGGAAAAGGCCATCAGGGCAGGATGCAATGATTATTTTTCCAAACCAATTGACGCAGACTTAATATTGGAGTTGGTTCATAAATACTTCACACGGTTACAGTAGTCATGTCCTCTTTTCTTTTGAAAATTACCAGTTTATTCTGGATCTTTTCATTGTTACTGGCAACAGCCCTGTTTTGGTCCTGTCATACCCATAACGTTCCAGGCTCTTTGCATAACAAGGAAAAAATTGCCGTGGCCGATTCATTGAATCATTTCAACCCGAAAGCGGCAGATTCGCTTTACCGTTTGGTGTTATCCGACAGCAGTTCAGGCGACAATGCGAACATGATCAATGCCCTGCTTGGACTGTCGCTTGTAACCAGCAACCGCGGGGCCTTTGATACGGCCACAATATTGCTGGCCAGGGCAACCGGTCTTGCAAAATCGATAAACGACACCATCCTGATGATGAAAACCCTGCTGGCCCGGGGGAGTCTTCAGATTGAGCTGGGGGATAATGACAATGCGGAAAAAAGTTTCCTGGAGGGAATCACCCTTTCCCTCGAAATGCATGAATTAACCCTCCGCCAAAAATTTCTATTGAATCTGGGCATGGTTCAGCAAACCCGGGGGGATTACACAGCTGCTTTGAAGACCTTCACCGAAGGGGTAAAAGAGGCTGAAAAGTCGGGGGATGAGGAAACCCTGGCTACTGCGCTTGAAGACATGGCCGTTACGCTTAAATATACCGGCGAAATCCGGGAGGCCATTTCATACATCAACCGCTCGCTGGAGATTCGGAAAAAAAGGAAACAAACGCGTGAATATGCCAAAGGACTTCAGAACCTGGGCGTATATTACCGGAATCTCGAAAACAACGATTCGGCCCTGATTGCCTACCGCCAGGCCTATATTATTTTTTCCGGGCTGAAGGACTCCCTCAACCTCGTCAGGGTTCGGTACAACATCGGGATCATTCTTAAAAACCAGGGAAAATACGGGGAGGCTGAAGCTGAAATGATCCATATTCTCCAGTTCTGCCGCGAAAAAAACATCATCGACGGGCAGACGTTCACCTATTCGGCCCTGGCATCGGTGTACGAGCAGACCGGCCGGCTAAAACAGGCGCTGCTGACGATCGACAGCGCCATCCGGTTGTCACAGGAAAAACACCTTACCGATAACATGACGCTGTTCCTCACCCGCCGTCATGAGATCCTGGCAAAGCTTGGAAATTACAGCGAGGCCTACGCGGTGGCATTGGAAACAGGTGCGCTTTCCGACAGCCTGCTGTCTATTGACAAACAACGTGAAATAGCTTCACTCAAAACAAGGTTTGAAACCGAACGCAAGGAGTCAGAAAATATCCTGCTGAAGAAAGACCTGGAGGTTCAGAGATCAAAATTATGGATCCTGCGGCTCGGTCTTATTCTGGGTTCCCTTTTATTCATGATCGTGCTGGCCATCTTCTATCTCAGGCAAAAACACCTGAAAAAGCAGAAAATGATGGAAAATCAGTTGCATGAGCAGCAAATCGGGCAACTCGAAGTTCAATCGAAACTCAAAGAACAGGAGCTGGTTTTTCAAACCCTGGTGCGTGTTGACCTGACTCATTTAAACCGTTCAGTCAGGGAAAAACTATCGCCCTTTAAACTCAGGTTATCCAGAAAAAAGGACCAGGAAGAATTTGAGCATATCCTCGGCGAGATAACCAGGGATGCCAGCAAGGATCCCATGTCGGAATTTGACCTCCTCTTCCGGCAGTTGCATGGTTCCTTCTATGAGAAATTACTTCGGCGTTGTCCCGAAATATCCAAGACCGAACTACAGGTTTGTGCGCTCATCCGGTTGAATCTATCTACGAAGGATATTGCCCGGCTGGTCAATATCACCGTGTCAACCATCGAAACCACCCGCTACCATATCCGCAAAAAACTCGAACTTGAACCCGGTGACAACCTGACATCTTTCCTTATCACCCTTTAATCCTGTTTCTGAAACAATAAAACGATTATCCGGCTACCTGGAATCACCTGCATATTCTCTGAATCTCTACTTTTAACATTTTCATTTACAGCATTATAGATAATGCATTTGTAACCCGTGATCATACCTGAAAAGGAGGAAATTGGAACAACTCATGCTTTATCAATCTGATGTTGAGCTGGTTGGTTCGTCAATGGCAGGTTAAACCGAGGTTTTTTACCTTGTGAAAGGTTGACATCCCTTTCGTCCCTGACTACTTTTGCCTGCTGCACAAAAGGGACTATATGCCATCTACTGATCCGAATATCAAAGTTCATACACTTCTCCTGGTTATGCGCCCTGTCTCAGACCCTGATGACATTCTCCCGCTGATAACTCAGAAAGATCGGAATATCCTTGTTACAAAGGATACCAGCAACATCCTGGCGCTTTGCAAAGAACATCCGGAGATCGAACTGGTTATGATCTCGATGGAACTAGCCGTGGAGTATGGTATGGCTACCATAGAGGAGACCCATATGCTGATCCCAGAGGTACCGATCATAGTCCTGTCCAACTATGTAACCTTAGAAACGATCCGCCTGGCGACGATGTTGGGATGCAAAGAGATCATGCAGAGCCCGGTGGACAGGTCAACCCTGAATGCAGTGATTGAAAAATATCTGCCGAAAATATCAAAAACACCCAATCAATAAAATTTAATGTAACTATGAAAAATGTATTAAGCTTTTCCGAAAATCCGGTTTCCCCTAAGGTATCATCGACCTTCGGGTCAGGTAATTCAGTGGTAAGACCCAATTTAACACACGTGCTGTTCATTGCACTGTTTTCTGTGCTGATCCTTACCGGTGGATCTATCCCCCTCTGGGCGCAGGAGGCCAAACCGAAAATGGATATGACCGAACTGGCCAAAAAGACCCAGAACCCGGTTGAATCGATGATCCAGATCCCTTTTGCCTATTATGGGAATTTCAATTACGGGCCCGATAAGAAATTCGCCTCCACTCTGGAGATGAAGCCGGTGGTGCCCGTAAAACTATCCAAGGGGTTGAATCTCATATTGAGAGCCATTGTCCCGGTTCTTTTCCTGCCCGAACCTGTCAGTAAAACCGGACTGAGCGACGTCCAACTCCAGGTGTTTTTTGCCCCTTCAAAGGCAAAGAAATTCATCTGGGGCCTGGGCCCGATGGTTACCTTCCCAACCGGTGTGCCTTACGAAATCTGTTCCGGTAAGTGGACGGCAGGACCCATCGGGGTGGGATTGGTGATGCTTAAGAAGTGGGTTGCCGGATTGCTGATAAACCAGCGCTGGTCGTTTGCCGGAGATGGCTCTATGCCTGATGTCAACCAGCTTTACATGAATGCCTTTGTGAACTATAATTTCAAACATGGCTGGGCGGTTTCATATGCCCCCGAGATCTATGCCAACTGGAATGAATCTGCATCAAATGTGTGGACGGTCCCGGTGGGTCTGGCCGGAATCAAGGCATTTCATATCGGCAGGCAGATGATGAGCGCCAACCTGGGTTATTATTTCAATGTGGTCAGGCCTGAAAACGCAGCCGATATGTATCTGAAAGCTGGCATCAGCCTTTTGTTTCCAAAATAACTCATCCTATGAAACACCACTAAAATAAACAATATGAAAATTAATAGAATCAGTCTGTTCGTATTTTGTTTCATTGTTGGCCCTGTTTGGATAAACAATGTAAACGCCCAAAAACCTGCATTAACAATTAACCCCGATTCGTATGTTTCGGCATCAATTGAAGAGTGGGGTCAGTTAATGTGGGATTTTAAACTCTTCAATCAGCCTTTAGATGAGTTTGCCAATTTTGATGAACCCAATGATGCCGGTCTGGCAGCAAACCGTTTTATTGATAACTATGCGGCTTACTTTATTGCAGCAGAACAATATCACAAGTTTCCTGCATGGCCGGAAGCTATTCAACCTGTTTTAGACAGAGTAAACATAAAGTTGCTCGAGAAATTTTTATGGAAATATTGGTCGGACGAAAGCATTGGCATTCCCAAATTTCAGCCCAATATGGATCAAACATTCCCTGCAACTGCCGACCCTGTCGGGTTTGCCAACATCATGTATTCAGGTCATTTGCTGTTTCAGATGAATCTTTATCAATCTCTTTACCGCGATATGAAATGGGATAAACCGGGGTCTGTAGTGTTAAAATGGGATGATTACACACAATTTGTGTATGATAACAGGAAAATACAGGAGTTGATTACCATGCAATTTCTCAGCAATCCTGTTCCGGGAGTGGAATGTGAACGCAACGCTGTTTTCTCGGCCTGTAACCAGTTCCCGTTAAACGGGATGAAGCTTTATGATAAAATGCATGGCACCCGTTATTTTGCTGCCGTTGCTCCATTGTATAAAAAATGGTTCGAAGAGGTTTTTGTCGACCCTCAAACGTATAACATTGCCTGGCTTTATTTAATCAAACAAAAAATTGTCTTTTCAGAAAAGACTCCATATTATGGTAATAAGTCAGATTCAATGGAAAAGAAATTGGTAAAAGCGGGCGTTGATTTTGTTTCGGCCGGTAACGATGGCGCTGTTGGAACTTTTATGCACGCCTGGAACCCCGAATTAATCGAAAAAATATATCCTGCATTAAAGAAAAAAGTGTTTTCCGTTGATGCAAATGGCCTGGCAAAATTGCATCAGGATGTATTTATACAAGATGCTACGTATTCATATTTTACCTGCCTGGTAGCCGAAATGGGCGATGAACCAACGAAACAATTGTTGATACAAACAATGGACAGTATTTATCAGGGAGTATGGCTGGATGGCACCTATCATTATGCATACAACGAAAATGCAGCGGGATTAAGTGTGGGGTCGCCCGATGCAGCAAAAAAAACCGGAACAGTGATAAAGCCCAGGTGTTGTGAATCTCCGATGAAAAAAATGCAGGCACCTCAATCCGATGTTTCCAATCAGGTAATTGGTCTTGCACGGGCCTTGCCTGAAAACGGAATGTGGATGATGGTTAATAAACCTTTTGATGATTTACACTTTACCGAACCTTCATTAAGCGGAGTGGATGTTCAGCATGTAATGATGAAAAGAGCGATCTACGACAGAAAGCAGAAAGCGCTGATTGTTTCAACATTTTCAAATCAAACAGGGGCAGAGACTGCCATTAAAGTGATAAAGCTGGATCCAGGAAAAACGTATAACATCTTTATCAATAAAGAATTTCATAAAGAGGTTAAAGGTATCACCGAATATGATATCAAAATTGACAGCAAAAAGAGCTATGACATTGTAGTTGTAGAAAAAGTTTAAATCATTAACTAAAAAAAATATGAAAAAACCAATCATTATTTTCTGTTTACTGGCCGCCATCGGCATGCTGATCAACACGGGCTGCTCCACAAAGCCAAAACTCACCAAAGAGCAGGCTGAGCAAAAGATCACAGAACTTCAAACCAAACTGGCCATGATCAATGACCAGTGGTATGATATTTATGAAGTCGGGCTGGTCGACAGCGCCGGAGTGGCTGCCAAAAAGGTGGAAGAGGCCCAATCCGAACTGACTTCGGGTGAGCTTGCAAAGGCATCGGAACTACTCATCAGGGCAGATACCCTGCTCAACCAGTATTCGAAAACAAACCTCCCGGTATTCAGTCCGGAAACACCTTTAAAAAATCCCGGGGATCCTGGAAAGATCCGTAAAGCCGACCTCGCAGACATTGAACAGCTTGAAATGGCGGGGATTCCCCGGTGGAACTACTGGTTTAATTTTTCAGGCAAAGGAGACGATGGTAAACAATATGCTGCGTACGCCTGTGTGAATTATCATGGTACCGGGGCTTTGGTGCAGGGAGTGATGTTTGTTTTAAGCATGGAAGATAACGGCACGAAACTGATGGATGGCTCGCTGAAGGTCATTCCGGTTCGCAAACAGGAAAAAGACAGGCTGGTATTTACAGCCAAGGACGGCAACAAATCATTGGTTTATTCGATTTACAAAGAGAAGGTCATTCTTGAATATAAATCGCCGGAATACAGCGTGAATCTTGAGCTTTCCACCCTCTATTCCTTCTGGTATAACAAGGGAATCCAACCGGTCAATGTATTGCCGAATACCCCTTCAGCGGGTTTTGAGCAGCCCGGGCCGGCAAAAGGGACCATTGTCATGGGAGGTAAAACCATCCAGGTTACCGGTGGGGGTGAACTGGAAAACTATTTCTGCGGCGGCAAAGGCGGGGCAGATTACCGCACATCGTTGATAAAATACGGTAACGAATGGTGGGTCCCCTTCAACACAGATCAGATTTCCGGGATATTTGTCGTTACAGGACCCTATAAAGATGCCGGTCTTTATGTCAACGGGAAATATGTGATCCCTTCGGAATTTAAGATCCTGCAGGGCGAACCGAATAAAACCTTCACCATTTCAGCTAAAACTTCAGAAGGTGACCTGGAAATCACCTGCAACCTCTGGGGGATGAATCCGAAACTTTACGAATGCTGGGGTACTGTTGCCGGGACATTCAAAGGACAGGAACTTACCAATGGGAATTGCTGGCTTGAACATGTTCCCCAGGGAGGGGCCAATGAATCGGCTGACAGGACTCCAAGGAAAGTAAAACCAGCCAATCTTTAAACCAATTTCATTACGAACCAAATTATGATGAAAACAACAAAAATTTATTTCGGCCTTTTGGCAGTCGTGGCTGCCTTTGTAATCACTTCGTGCGGCTCGCCGGTCACCATGACCAGTTGGAAGAACCCGGCCGACAACTCAACGATTTCGAAAGTTGTGGTAATGCCCCTGTTCGACAAGCTTGAATATATGAAACCATTTGAACAATCAATGGATGCCTATTTTAACACCCAGGGGCTGAAAGCGCTTGGGTCGCTTGATATTCTGAATCCAAATGTTAAATACCCGGTTTCTGACATTAAAAAGAAATGCGACAGTCTGGGCGCTGATGCAATTCTGGTATTCGTTTATAAAGGTACTGATAAATCAGAAAGCTACGTTCCACCTACCACTGTTACAACCGGCGGATTTGGTGGTTCCTGGGGTGGCGGATATTGGGGTGGCGGACACTGGGGTGGCGGTGGTTTTTATGGGGGAGCCGGCTTTGACGAAGGCAGCACCGTGACAACCGGAGGCTACTGGACAACTACCTCGGTGGTAAACCTGAAAGCAAGTCTGTACACCAAGTCTTCAAAGGATGCGATCTGGACCAGTGACATTACGGTCACTGACCCGAACTATGTGGATCAGTCTGCAACTACAATCGCTCAGGACATTTATGCTGATTGGCTGAAATACAATCTTTTGAAATATCCACCGGTGAAAAAATAAATTAACCACTCAAATGAAAACCTTATGAAAGCCTTTGTAATTAAGCACTTCAGGATAATTTACCTGATATTGGCTATTTTTCCCGGACCAATTTTTGGGTATGGACAGGGAAACAAACCGGATGTAATGACCAAGTATGCCGATGTAAAAAATCAATTTGACATTGCACGCTATCAATGGTACGACCTGTATGCCGAAGGAATCATGGTGAAAGCCGGTGAAGCCGGCAAACGGTTGGATCAGGCAAAGGAGCTGATCGGCGCCAATAAACTATCCGACGCGGAGAAACTCCTGGACCAGGCTGAAAAACTTCTTCAGTTAAGGGATAAGAGTGTGCTGCCGATTTACAACGCGACCGACAACATTAAAAATCCCGACCTCTCTAAAATCAGGAAATCCACCATCGGCGACTACAAGGCCCGTGACATGTACGGAATATTAAAAGGAGACATCGCCATCGGTTTTGTGGGTCGCGGCGATGACGGCCTTTTATATGAGATCATGCCATTAATCAATTACCATGGTTCAGGCGGAATCGTAGCCCCTGTTGCCTTCGAGATCATGCGCGGCGATGAGTTCGGAAAAATCCACATGGTCCTGATCAAGAGCCAGCCGATCATCATCCTGCAAACAGACCAGTCGATTGTTTTTTATGCCGAGGAGGATGGAAATTACCAGCTGTATTCCGTCAGCAAGATCGGGGATGAAACATTCATATGGATTGAAGGAAAGGGCAAGGATCTCGGCGGAGTGGATGTTGCGTTCAACGTCGCAATGAAGTCAAGATCAACATACTGGTACAACCAGAACCGCCCCGACTATGTGATTTATCCGAACACCTCATTTGCAGGATTTGAAGAGATCGGACCCTCGGAAGGAACCATAACCATCGGCGGAAAAACCGCAAAATTCAAAAATGCCTTCGGTGAATCGGAAAACCTGTTCAACGGTCCGAAGCCCGGAACCGACATCAACAAGATCAGTTACCGTAAGATGATGACCATATACGGAAATGAGTGGTGGATGCCATTCAACTCCGACCAGCTTGACGGGTTTCTGTGTTTTATCGGCGCTTCCAGGGATTTTGCCATTTTCTATCAGGGAGAACTCATTGTGGCCACGGATGTCAAAATCACGCCCGTTGTTGCATGCAGATCGTTCTTGGTCGATGCTAAAACACCGAAAGGTGATCTGCACATAAAAGTCGAATGTGAAACCCAGGAACTTTTCTATTATGAGTACGGCGCTTCGATCACAGGGACATTTGCAGGGATCAACCTGACAAACGGATATGGTTCTCTGGAGAAAACGCCCCTGGGCGGTATGAGCGGAGTTGAGACCATTGACGCGATGGGTTCGGGAAAGGTCAGGGTCAGCGATGTGATGGACAACCTGCAGAAGAATTTTCCGCCTCCCACGCTTGGAGCGGATAAGCTAGGGCCGAAATGAGATTCTCTAATAAAATACAAGCGATCATAGGGATGCTGATTCAATTCGGTGGAATCGCCGCCTGTCAGGCGCAATCGGTCACGGAATCATACACCCAGGTGCGGAACCTTTATGAGGTTGCAGTGTACCAATGGTACGACCTGTACACCGAAGGGGTTATGACAAAGGTGCCTGAGGCCGGGAACCTGCTGGACTCCGCCCGGATATTGATGGACAGGAAGATGGATGATGAAGCAGGGAAACTGATCAGCCAGGCCGAAGGGCTTCTGAAACATCGCGATAAAAGTGCTCTGCAGCATTATCTGTTGCAACCAGCGAACAAAGGGACCACCGCACATGCAACTTCCGATGCAACCGTGGGCGACTACAGCGTGATGAGCCGTTTCGGTGTCGGTCTATGGGACATCGCGGGGAGTTTCATGGGAATGGGCGATGACGGCAACTTTTACCTGATCATGCCCCTGATCTATTATAAGAACACCTCCTCCGTAATCCCGCCAGTGCTTTGCGAGATTATCTCATCCGGTGACCCTTCGAAAAAACACCTGATCGCTGTAAAGACACAGCCGAAAGTTATTCTGTCGGAAGATTCCCTTCGGATTGAAGCCGTGGACGGGGAAACCCGCATCGTTTACACGGTCAGGATTTCAGAAGGCAGGAAAAATGTGACCTGTTCAGGCACCGCGCCCGGGATCAGTTTCAGCTATACCCTCTCGCCGGATTTTACCTACTGGTTCAACCGGAATGACAACTTTGCCGTTCCTTATCCCGGAACGCTGGTGGCCGGTTTCGAGGAGCCGGGAGCCGCTTCGGGGATCTTAACCTGGAACGGCAAGACAGTGAAGATCGGACATGCTGCCGGGGTATCGGAATGTTTTTACAACGGTCCCCAGCCGGGACATCAGCTCACCGAATTCCGAAAAGTCATTGAAACCTACGGCAATGAATGGTACATCCCGTTCCATTCGCCCGATGTGAGCGGGATCTTCCTGGTTTACGGGGAGTTCAGGGATGCCGCGCTTTGGATCCATGGAAAACAGGTGGCTCCTGAATTGTTCACCATCACGCCCCAAAAAGCCAATAAATCGGTACGAATTGAGGCGGAAACTTCCGAAGGCCGGCTGGTCCTGAACCTGGACTGTTGGATCTGGGACAAACAATTTGCAGAATACTCCGGAACCCTGAACGGCTCTCTCAACGGGAAACCCATCAGGGAGGGGAGTTTCCTGCTGGAACACACCCTGATGAGTGAAAATCCATGATGAAAACAAAAAACAACCTTAAAAACAGAACAAAATGAAAAAAACATCGATCATCCTTGGAATGTGCATGATCGCCCTGCTGCTGGCGCAGTGTACCCAGAAACCCACAGAAAAAAAAGCGGAAGTAACCGATCCCAACATCACCAAAACCCTGGCTGCCGTTGCTATGGAACGTTACGAGACCGGGCTGAACAAATACAAGGTGGCGTTTTATTTCTGGTACGACCACCTCATGGATGGCGAGGTTCCTCCTGCCAATGTAGTTGAGGCCGGCAAAAAGCTTGATCTTGCCCTGGTTGAAGTCAACACCAACTCTTTTGACAAAGCCTATGCCTTGATGAACCAGGCCGATTCCCTGCTGGATGTGCACGTGAAAAGCGATTCACTCTTCCCTTACGAGACCGATAAACCGATGGAGAAACAGGATGCTTCAAAAGTTTACAAAGCAAAGGCGAAGGATTACCTTGTGCTGGAACGGTATGGGGTGAAGATGAACGACGTGGGGCCTTCCATCTGGGGATACTGCGATGACGGGGAGTACTACCTGATCACAACTTTTTACAACTACCACGCCCGCGGCCACATCATCAAGCCAGTGGTCGTGGAGATCATCACCACGAAAGATCCTTCCAAACGCTATGTATACCTGCTGAACGGGGAAACAAAGATCACCCAGACCGAAAAGAGCGTGGAATATTTAGTGGAAGACGGGGGGAAACGTTTCAGGACGATCATTACCGACGATCCCATTGGCGGAGGCACCACTTGTCACTCCATCGGGATATTCCCGGCCGTGGAGGGGAAAGCTCCCGCCATCAGCTTTGATGTGACCACCACCCCAACCTTCTCTTACTGGTACAACCAGAACCAGGGAGCAGCCATGATGTATCCCGATATCGTGCTGGCAGGTTTCGAACAGCCGGGACCGGCCTGGGGCACCGTAACGATGGACGGGAAGAGGGCAACCTTCAACAAGACAGCCGGCGGGGTAACGGAAGTCTGCATGATCAGCGGAGCCCCGGGCAAGAAGTACGATGAATACCGTACCAACATGACCAGGTACGGAAACGAATGGTATATCGCCATACATTCCGACCAGGTGGACGGGATGTTCATAAGCTACGGAAAATTCCGCGATGCTGGAATCTCCTATAAAGGGAAATATATCATTCCGACCGAATATAAACTGATCCCGGGTGTCGCCAATCAGACCATGACCCTCGTTGCCAAAACAAAAGAATTCGGGGACCTTGTATTGAACTTCAAAATCATGCTGCACGACCCGGTGTATACAGAACGGGTGGCCACCATGGACGGCAGTTTCGACGGCCAGGTACTCACCAACGGTGGCGCGTGGTTCGAACATGTGTTCAAAGGCGCCCCCGACGGCATCAAAGCCGTTCAGGACTCTCCACAAATTGTGAATCCTCTGTAGAAAAGGGATATAGAATCTAACTTTTGTAATATGTAACAAGATGGAAAATTTCCGAAAAACATCATTCATTGTTTTATTCCTGTTGCTGGTCTTCAACCTGGCATTTGCTGGTTCAGACCCGCTCCCATCCTGGAATGAAGGCACTGCAAAAACAGCGGTCACCGATTTTGTCAGATCTGTTACGACAAAAGGTGATCCATCCTATGTTGATCCTGCAGACAGGATCGCGGTTTCTGACAACGACGGCACCCTGATGTCGGAACAGCCGATCTATTTTCAGTTCCTGTTCGAAGCCATGAATCTCAGGGAACTCTCGGCCATGAAGTTCAGCATGACGGACCCGGCCTCCGTGAAAAATGCTATAGATTATTTGTCAGCGTCGGATTCCTTCGGAGAAGTGTTTACCGATCCAGTTACCGGAGTCCGTAAAAGTGATGAAGAATTCAGAGCTGAAGTCGAGCGGTTTCTGGCAACAACGCTCCATCCAAGGTTCAACCGTCCTTTTCTTGAGCTTGTTTTCCAACCCATGCTCGAACTGATCAGGTATCTTAACGCCAATGAATTTAAGGTGTATATCGTGACGGGAACCCACTGCGAATTCATCAGGCTGTGGTCGGAAAAAACATTCGGGATCCCACCCGAACAGGTGGTTGGCAGCACTCTGAAAACCACCTTTGAGTTCAGTGATGGTATAGGGATATTAAAACGTGGTCCGGAGGTGAACATGATCTGCAACGGAGCGGGAAAACCGGCCGCGATCGGTTATTTCATCGGGAAAAGACCTATAGCCGCTTTCGGTAATTCCGACGGAGATCTTCAGATGCTGCAATATGCCACGACGGGGAAAGGGAAAAGCCTGGGAATGCTCATCCATCATACCGATGCCGTGAGGGAATGGGCCTACGATAGTCCTTCCGACATTGGGGAATTAAAGGACGGAATGCAGGAAGCTGCAAAACAGGGATGGATCGTGGTGGATATGAAAAAAGACTGGAAAGTGATCTATCCGTTTGAACCTTCTGGCAAACAATAATCCAAAACAGATCTGGTCCGGGTTATTGAACCCGGGCCGGTCCCTGTTTATTTTACCCTTATGCAGTTCAACCTGTAAAATCGACAATTCACCGGTTTTCCTCTTTCGTGACTTTTTATTCCGCCCGTATTTTGCCGGAAAAAAAATAAAGGTCATGAAAAAAGCATTTGGAATTTTCATTCTTCTGATCTGCCTGCTGGCAGCAAAGGCGGTATTCGCACAATCTCCAACCCAGGTAATCCGTGGTACGGAGATCGACAAACAATCCCTGATCACATTACCGTGAGTGAACGTTGTCATCCTTGGTTCAAATCCCCCGAAGGGTGCATCCAGCGGAGACCTGACGGAAGTTTTAAATATCAGGAGTCACACCCGGCCGATATGCTCTGCAGGTCACCTACCTTGTATATAAATCAGTCATAATTCCAAGTATCGTGGTCACCGCCGGTAAAGAGTCGGTGCTGGATATCGGCCTTTTCACCGGCGCTCATCAGGTAGTCGAGCCTGCCCGGCGATTGCTGAAGGACCGGTCCCAAATTAAGGGATTATCCAGATAAAACTCACAGGGGATTCTGTGTCAGGATCATCACCCGCCGCCGGGCCAGGTAGTGTTTCAGGGTGAGCCGGAGAAATAGGGTCAACCCGGCGACAGAGGAGAGCGAGCAGAAAAGAAAGGCTGTTGAGATTGAATACCGCTGGGAGATAATACCAGCAAAGATCATCCCCAGTCCCATTCCAAGGTCCATGGCAATGAAGGCCGTTGAGTTGGCAGCCCCCCGGTGGTTTGGTTCGACAATGTTGTTGATCATGGTCTGAAAGGTTGGCCACACCACGCCACCTCCGAATCCCAGGATGATCGCAGAGAAATAAAAACCAAAGTCGTTTTTTACCAGGGCGAGGATCGGAAAACCTATGATCAGCAGCGAGAGGCAAAGGATGATGATCCTTCGCGGCCCGTTCCGGTCAACAGCCTTCCCGGCTGTAAATCGCGAAGTGATGATCCCGAGGGCATAGATCAGGAAGAATCCGGAGGGGTTTTTAATGCCGATCTCCTCCCCGTAAAGGGCAATGAAGGAGAGCAGTCCGCCATAGGACAACGAGGTGATCAGCAGGTTCAGCGAGGGGATGAGCACATTGGTCTCCACCAGGTTCTTCCATTGGAAGGTGGATTCGGGGAGCCTGTGGAACACCGGGTAATGAATGAAGGTGGACAGGATCATGCTTAGCATGCTGATGCCGAATCCCGAAAGGAACATGGCATCATAACCCCCGTACTCCAAAATAAAAGAGCCGACCAGGGGGCCCAGCGCCATGCCGGCGGTGGTCATCACCCCGAAATACCCGAACCCCTCCCCCCGTTTGTCAGCCGGAATGATATCTCCCGCAATGGTTGAATTCGAAGTGGTGGTCAGTCCCCAGGTCAGGCCGTGCATAAAACGCACCACGATCATGAACCATACGGTGGCCGTGACAATATAAATGTTGAAGATGAGCCCGTAAACCAGAAGGGATGCGATGAAAATAGTCTTTCGTCCGAAATAATCGAGGCTGAACCCGCAAAAGGGCCTGACAAGGATGGAGGCGATGGCATAGCTTGAAAGAACCAATCCGACCATGGTGTGATTTGCCTTCAGCACGGAGGAGATATACAGGGGAAGCGTGGAGATCAGCGAATAGTAGGCTGAACACATCAGGAAATTAGAGAGGGTGAGCAGGGTGAAGTTCCGGTTCCAGAGTCGTGATTTCATTGCCTTGCGAAATTAAGGAAAAACACCCAGCAGCGTTCATGGTTCCTGCATCAATTTTACCTTTCCTGACCTGATTTATTTTGCGATTTATTTTGTACCTTTATCCTGCTGTAAGGATGAACCAAATCCATGTCACAGTCACCCGAACCATGAAAAAGCTGATCTTTCTGTTTGTAATCCTGTGCATGAAAACCCCGGGCTCCTTCGCCCAATTCACCTTTGTGGATATGTCGGACCTGCACATATCGAACATCCCTTTCCAGAACAGCGATACCAACGCACAATACTTCCGCAGCGCCATCAGGGAATTTGCAGGCCTGAGCCCCAAACCCGCCTTTGTCGTGGTGAGCGGCGATGTTTCCAATGTGGGCAACGAGCCCCCCGACGGCATGTATCCCACCATGACCCGATACCTGTTCCCGCCTACCCTCACCAACCCTGGCATTGGTGACTATTTTATAGATTCGGCCCAAACGATACCCATCTATTTTACCCCCGGCAACCACGAATACTGGATCGCCTCTACAACGCCGCAGGTATCAAACGATACCCTGAAATATTATACGGAATACATCACCCCCGACCGCGATTATGCAATCACTACCGATATTGCCGTGATGGTGGTGGTGCGCTCAGGACACAACGCCAGTCCCTCCGTTGTGCCCAACCCCGACGACATAGAGGGAAGCGGACTGTCGGACGATCAAATCACCTACCTGAGAGACATCCTGCTTTTGAACAGCGCTAAAAGAAAGATCATTGTTTTCCATCATCCTGCGGTCAATGCCATCGGAACAAACTCCGACGGAACGCCCTTCACGGGCCATGTTTCCGATACGGCCGACAACTCCATCATCAGCAACAGGACCCGCTTCCTGAACATCTGTGACTCAAACCATGTAGACCTGGTACTGAACGGCCACGAACATCAGAATGTGGTGGCAAACAGGAAGGGCGACACCATCGGGGAGAACTGGCCCTATGGCACCCGCTATGTGCAGACAGCCGCCGGATTCAACCGTTCGTACCGCATCATCACCGTCGCTCCCGACTTTGTTTCGGTGAGCAAGCCGAAACGAAGCAGCAGCACTATTTTTGGGGTGAATGAATTAAGCAATTCCCTTCACCTCTCTGTTTTCCCCAATCCCGTTGCCGGCAAACTGACCATCGATTGCAGTCAAAAAGCTACCTTTGATATTCTGACCATCGAAGGTCAATGGATAGCGACTGCCCATGCCACCGGCATGACCACCACCCTGGATGTCGGTCACCTGCCGGGCGGGGTTTACCTTTTAAAAGCAATGACTGACCGGGGAATTGCGGTCAGAAAATTTATAAAACAACCCTAAACCCAGATTGTCATGAAAAAAACGAGTCTCCTTCTTCTCCTCTTTTTCCTGATTTTACAGGGATACCCCCAGGAGAATACAATTCAAAACCTCCCGGCAGCCGTGTCCGGTTCGCTCACGGAGTGGCTGGAAAAAATTCCGGCCGGCAGGGAAGTGCAGTATGGATTCCAGAACCGCAGCGACTTTTCCCGGGCCAGCCTGGGCGTTCCGGTGCAGGTGTTTACGCTGGAGGATGCCTTCTTTACGCAACCCGGCGCCACTCCTTCCCTGAAAAGCACCGGAGAATGGCGGATCCCGGTTGTGGTCGACCATCAGAACTGCGCCCTGGTCACCGTGGTGAAAATCAATGGCGAATGGAAAATCGTGGATCTCGGCGCCCATGTTCTGGCGCAGGAACTGGCCACCATACGGGAGCGGTTCACCCCGGAACAACTCGCAGTGATCAAACTCTTCAGGGTATACCCCCTTCAATCCGATTTCCTCTTTTATGCCGATCCCCAGGCCGCTCCCGGCCAGGTTGAACTCCTTCCTCTCCATTCGGCCACCCTCAACATCGACCGGCTGAATGAAACCCCCGTCAAAACCCGGAACCTGGACGAGGTGTCCGGGATGATCCGTGAAACGCTTTCCGCAAATAATCAAAACCGGTAAAAAACTTCAGCCATGAACGGAAAAATAAAAATGGTTGCAGTGATCCTTCTCTGCACCCTTGCCTTCACCCCGAAGGCCCAGGTTCTGAATGTCACGGAACTCACCCAGGAACAAAACCAATGGTGCTGGGCGGGCGTAAGCGCCTGCGCATTGGATTATTACGGGACCCCCACCGAACAATGCGTCATTGCAGAATATACGCGCACCGTGGCCACCTGGCACGATTTCGGACCGGTGAACTGCTGTACCAGTGCAACGCAGGGTTGCAATTACTGGAATTACAACTGGGGATATGCCGGCAGCATCCAGGATATCCTGGTTCATTTTGCTTCGATCACGAACAACGGTGTTGGCAGCCCACTGAGCATGGCCGTCATCACCAGCGAGGTGACCCACAACCGTCCCTTCATTATCCGCTGGGGATGGACCGCGGGTGGGGGACATTTCCTGGTCGGGCACGGACTGACCGGCGATATGCTCTACTACATGAATCCCTGGTACGGCGAGGGACTTAAGATCTCCAGCTATGCGTGGGTTGTAAGCGCCCCTGACCATACCTGGACCCATACCAACCAGCTGGTGACCTCCTCACCCCGGCCCTACCCGGCACAGCCTGTTACCGGTCCGCAATCACTGGTAAAAAACCAGGTTGATGTACCCTATACCACCCCGGCCATCACCAACGCCACCACCTACCTGTGGGAGGTGACCCCGGCTGAAGCAGGCACCATCAACTCAACTTCAAGCGAGGCCCTGCTGAACCTGACTCCTGAATTTCTCGGCACCTTCAGCATCACAGTCAAAGGGATCAACAGCATCGGCGAGGGAAGTACGTCTGATCCCCTGTCTGTTACGGTAAGTCCGGCGGTCGGGATCACCGATCCTGCCTGGGTCAGCCGCCTGTCGGTCTTTCCAAACCCCAGCGCCGGGAAAATCTCCTTCGGACCCATGCCAGCCACCCCGCCGGTATTCATCCAATTGACGGACCTCACCGGGGTGGAACGATTCAGCCAGCCCCTCCCTTTGTCGGGTGAGCTGGATCTCGCGGCACTGCCCAAAGGAATGTACCTGCTCAAACTCCGGTCGGGCGATTATTCAAAGACCACCAAGCTGATCCTGCAGTAGTGGTTTTTTGAATGGATGGTTGGTTTTGGATAATCGAAAATAATGGTTTACAGCCCAGGATAACCGACAGATTTATTCATTCAATCGCATTTTCTGACAACATGCAAGCAGCAGACCCATCCGGTCATGTTTATCTATTTTCCAGTTCTTCGATGCAATATCCAACAACCATCCTTCAGGAATCAAACCTTCAAAAAATGGAAACAGCCGCTTGTCCGTATAGGGTTTGTCGGTAACTGGCATCGTAAATGTGATGAAGGCTGCCGGATGCTCTTTCACAAAGTTCTTATCATATTGAAAAACAAATTCACCATCATCCGTTTCGGCGATACAATGTCTGAACGCGAAGAAATCATAATAGATCCTAACATACTTACTATGCTTACCGAAATGGAAGCAGTGTTCAATCAATTCGGCATTGATTTTTATTTGGCTGGTGCTCTCCCACATTCTGGCTTGGTCTTCAATATGATTATGACATTTGGTTTTGCACCAAATATTTGCTAACTTTGTATTAAACATTTTGAAAATGACAACATTAGAATTGAAACATAATTTCCATCAGCTTATTGATAGTATTGAAAATGAGAACCTTCTTGAGAAGTTTTATGAATTAATGCTTCGAAAAAAATCTTCCAAAGATGGTGTTCTTTGGAGTAAACTATCCAAAGAGGAAATTGATGAACTTCTCGCATCCAATGAGGAAGTTGAAATTCCAGAAAATCAAATTTCTCACGAAGAAATGAGAAAAAAATACGCTAAATGGCTTTAACTATTGTTTGGTCGAGAAGAGCTTCTCTCAAATTTGATCAAATTATTTCCTACTTAATCGCTGAATGGGGAGAAAAGTCTGCGAAAGACTTCTTTAGTAAGGTTTTTGAATTCCTGGCAACGCTCTCGGAATTTCCAGAAATTGGGTCTCTTGAAAATAAAGAAAAGAATATCAGGGGGTTTACCATTGTAAAACAGGTGACCATCTTCTATCGCATTGCAAATGATAAAATTCTAATTCTACTATTCTATAACAATAGGCAGAACCCGAGAAAGAAAAAGCTATAACACTGCTTGGAAAAGCCGGACATATTCGCCATGCTCGGCCGAAGTAAACCTCCAATTACAGAGCATTGATTTTTAGCCGGTTGAAGCGATCAATCAAAACCTGTGAAACGTGGTCAAATGGTCCGTTTTTTCCGCCACTGAACTTAATCTGAACTTAATTTCTCACCTTTGCATCAGAGATGCGGGAGGGATTTATCTCATCATGGTCCTCAAACATCTCGAACAATCATTCATTGATGGCGCCATGAAATATACCGGGCTTTTTGTTATTCTTGTGATTGGGGTATGGATGATTACTGGTTGCAGAGAAAACGCTTCAACTCCTGCTGCTTCATCCTACCAGGTGAAGGATAAAACACGGATGGATTCTATTATCGTACTTGACTCCATGGTGAATGCAACAAAAACATCGAATAATATCCAGGCGCTGGCATATTCAAAGATGGCCATGAAAATAGCGCTGAAATTGAATTCGGAAGAGGCCCTTGCCAGGGCTTGTATCATCCAGGGTATTGCATACAACAACCATAATAATGATTCAAGTTTCGGCTTTTACTCAGCAGCCTTGAAAATTGCGACCAGGAATAATTTCGGAGCGCTTAAACCAGGAATTTTTTTCTACCTGGCAATGATTTACCGGGCAGCCTCTGACTCAAAGATGGCTGTGGTTTTTCTCGATTCCTCCATTTTTTATGCAAAAAAGTTTCAAGATTACCAAATCCTATCGTATGCCTGCAATGAAATGGGAAATCTGAAATTCGATTTAGAGGATACCCTGGATGCCAGAATTTGGTACGATTCCGCCTACGAGATAGGAAAAAAGGCATTACCCGGTCAGATGGGCATTGCGTTGGCAAGCTTATCAAGATTTGAGAAAAACAATGCGAAGGCTGAAGAAATGCAAAAAATGGCAATTGCACACTTGCAAAAACAACCCGGCAATGAAGAAGCGATCGCGATCATATTGATCAATCTCGCGTTAAGAAGCCAAAATCCGGATACAGCCATCTTGTATTTTCAAACTGCAATTAAAATTGCTCATGACGGAAATTCGACAGCGGCCGAGATTGCCGGATATAATAATCTGGCATACAGTTTTTTGGATAAAAAGGATTTCGTGAATGCCGAACGGTGTCTGATAGATAATGCCATTCCTCTGGCTGAAAAAACAAAAAATTATGACTGGCTTGCAACAACATATGATTCCTATGCTGATGTGCTCGAAGCTGAGAATAAGACAGGGGCGGCATTGAAATATGAACGAAAAGCGCTGAAAACAAGGATCATGGCCGACAAAAATCAGGCAGGCAATCAGGTGCGGCTGCTCGCGGCCCTGCTGGATGTCAGGAACAAGGAATTAAGAATCCAGACAAACGAGAAAGAACTTCAGAAAAAGGAGTATAAAATTCAACTGATCCTCTTTTGGTTTTCATTATCCTTCCTGATATTGCTGGTAATCATTTTACTTGTCATCTGGAGGTTGCAACGCACCAAAATTAAATTTCAGACCAATCTTCTTGTTACAGCAAAAAAACTTATTGAACTGGAAGAGAATTTGAAAGGCAGGGTTGCGATGGAACTACACGATCTGACCTCTCCCTTTTATTTTACCATGTTACAACAAATTGAAAATGCACATATTCATGATTCCCAAATCAAACAGGACCTGCAGACAAATGTATCCGGAATGGCCTCGAAGATCCGGAGCATATCTCATCGCATGAACAGTGATTTCATCGGCCAGCTTACCCTACGTGAACTTGTTGAAGGATTATGTGAGGATTTGCGCGGAACTACAACGGTTCCCATTCATTGCACGATCGCACATGATGATTTCAACCTGTCAAAAGAGGTAAAAATTCATGTTTACAGGATCGTTCAGGAGTTACTCACGAATGCGATAAAATATGTAACGGCGGGTGAAGTTAAGCTCAGTCTCTCTGAAGAGGTCGGAATGGTATTCATCCTGTATCAGGATACTGGTCCCGGATTTGATGTGCAGGCTGTCGCCAGCAAGAGTCTGGGATTGATGAATATATTTGAACGAGCGAAAATCATCCAGGGTAAAGCCGTTTTGAATTCCAACCCCGGAAATGGGACACAATGGAATATAACCATACCGAACAAAAGAGAGAGTAAGGGTTTTATCGAAAAAACAACGCCATGATCAGATTGTTTATCATTGAAGATCATCTCACGCTGATATTATCCGGTTTACGGTTTTTATTCAGGCCGGAACGTGACGGGATTTCGATAACAGGTTTTGCGGTCACCGTGGAAGAAGCCATTTTAAAAGCAGACCCGGAGCAGGTTGATTTGTTTATACTTGATCTCTATATTCCGGGACATCAACCCATTGATAACATCCGTAAATTGAAAACGCATTTTCCGGGTAAACCTGTTGCAATTTATACTTCCGAATCCTCATCATCCTGGAAGAAAAAAATGATGGAAGAAGGGGCCCTTACCTATATAACCAAGGATTCAAGTCGGGACGAACTTAAAACGGCCATTCAAAAGGCAGCCAAAGGCGAGTTGTTTTATTTTTTCCCCTTGGTGCCGACAGAACAAAAAAAGACGGGCAGTGAGCAATCCCCGGTACCATATGAATTATCGCCGGTAAAGAACAACATTGTGAAATTGTTGTCAGAAGGGCATTCCCATTCCGAAATTTCAGATCGTACGGGGATCAGCAGGTCACTGATTGAAAAAATCTTAAAAAACCTCAGGACTTCGTTCAAAGTAAAAAACAACCTTGAACTTATCAAATGTCTTCTCCAAAATGGTTCAATTTAACATCATTTTTCCTGTATAGTCCTTTCCTTTCTGGACTTCTTTGTCATCATTGATCCCGCCAATTCCTCCCTGTTAATGAATCAGGGTGACCATTTCGGTCACCGGTTTGGTCACCGGCGCTTTTTTGCATCTCTCTGTGGTTGAGTGATTTTCTTCAAATCACATGGATCTCTGTTGCACAAAAGTGTAGTGTTTTGGTGTACAAACGACACCATGCATACAAGTTTATCCTGCCTATTTTTAGCACGATAACTTCATGTTGAATTGTTTCTAAAAATACAAGTATGATGAAAAGAATTATTTTGGCGGTTATTATTCTTATAACAATTACAGGATCTTTTCGGGGTAATACGCAGAACATCCCGACCTATCCCATTCCTTCAAAGGATATTTCCGTGAACGGATTAGCCATATTCCAGGAAAATTATCATATCCGGAATATAAATCAGTTCAGATAAAAGAGAGATCTCAATGTGCATCCAAGATCAGTTTCCGGCTCACAAAATTGTCAATCCACGGTTTGGGTATACAGTCTTGACGGACTTGACAAACTGGGCCCTTTTACGGTGCTGTGCGGAGAGACATTGACCGTGGAGATCGATGAACGGGAATGGGGGATGTTGATTGAAACAGGATCAGTGACTTTGGTGGATGTTTGGATAGAATGAACTGTATGGTTCAAAAATAAAATCAATTTATTATGAAAATTATTTGAAAAATGAAAAAGGTGTTAATATTATTACTCTGCCTGTCCAACATAGACAGTCAATCCCAACAATTCAATGATTCTATTATTAAATGCAATGAACACATTGGAAAGTACCGCAAAAATTTTACTTTTCCTTCAAATTTAAAATCAAGGACATCAGGATGGGTCCAGAAAAACGAGTATTCCGATGATTTTAATGGACCCTTGCTTGATACAACTAAATGGAGTGTTTACAACAATTACTGTCATACAATGTCGCCCAAAGCCTTTTTTGTAAATTCTCCTAACAATGTTTTTATTGAAGATAGTATCCTGAAGTTAAAAGCAAAATTACTCCCTTACTCATTACCCTGCACCAATCCAAATTATGATACAACAATTTTCTATCCATATACAAGTGGTTTTGTAATATCAAATTTTTCATTTCGCTATGGATATGTCGAAATCATGTGTAACCTGCCAACAGATCTAGGTTTAAATCCATGTTTGTGGATGTATGGAGATAGTCCTGAAAGGGATGATGAAATTGATGTGTTTGAAAAGGATTTATCAGAAAACTCCAATAAAGTTCTTTTACAAAATTTTTATCGAGGAGCACATCATCCGCCACAACATAAAACTTCTCAACAATTCACTTTTACAACACCCTTTGTAGGAATAAATAGAATTTTTGCCGTTGAGTGGTTACCCGAAGAAATCAACTATTACATCAACGGGGAGTTGATTTCTTCGATCAAACATACTAATAATCCTATGGAGGTAGATACAAGGAATTACTTTACATGTTCTGATTTCATCAATGCGATATCCATGAAATTTTTAATAAGCCTTTCTGTCAATAAGAACATTGAGCCTGGTTCAGATCCAGAAGAGACCTACGACATTCTCTACATTAAGGCATTTAAGCTTCGGGACGGAGATACCACCGATTTTTGGCCAAGCTCATTTAATTTGTTAATGCCAAACATGTTAAAGGTTAACAGGACTTTTCGATTGGGAGGAGATGGAAAGAGTGCTATAGTTCCCCCCAATATCAATTTTACAGCCTGGGCAAAGGATAGTGTCATGTTATATAAGGGCTTTGTGGCCAATGGTACTTCTTTCACAGCCAGGGTAATTAAAGGGGCAAGCGAATTATATATTCCTCAGTTACTCGAAGAATAATTTCAAACAAAGTTTAAGTAAATATCAATCTAAAAAAGGAAATCATGAAATCGCGCATTTTTATTACAGGTTCTATTATTTTATTTTGGGTATTTACCTTACAGGCCCAAATAAAAATACATAATGATAACCATGTGAGCATTGGAAGTCTGACAAAATCATATGGAGTTCAGGTTCAACCGAACGGTTATACTTATTTCCAAGCCTCCCTGCCTCAAAATTATGCATGGATGAATCTGACTTTTGCAAACACTAATTTATCAAAGTGTTACATCGTGCAATTTGGTGATGAACATACTTTTTTCGTTCAGGGAAATGGGAATGTTCATTCGACAAGTTGTCTTATTGACACTGAACTTGGCATGGAAAAAAGTGTACAAAGTGTTGATTCGGTTTTATCAAAAATTTTGATGCTGAAAAGCGTATTTTTTAAGCCAAAAGAGATGATAAATCAGGATACTATGAGCATAACCGACAAATATGGCAGTACCCATTCATTATTTAAATCCACGAGGATCGATGACTCTACAAACAGATTTATCGATCCTGGAGTCGTAAAAACATTAAATGCCGAAAAAGAGAGAAAATATATTGGCCTTATTTCCGGGGAGGTTGAAAAAATTATCCCTGAACTTGTAAGAACCAAACCTGATGGAACAAAAGGAATTGCTTATTACAGTCTGACAAGCCTTTTGGTTGAAGCGATAAAGGAACAGCAAGCTGAAATTGAAAAAATTAAAAAACTAATTGGAAGTTCCTACATGAAATCTGACAGCCAACAATCATTTACTCTGAAAGAGGATACAACTGATCCTGAAAACCAATCAGGTAAAGCATTGAATTTTCTATCCCAAAATCAACCCAACCCATTTACCGAAAAAACAACTATCCGGTATAAAACAAGTAATGTCTTAAAAAAAGCCTCTATTTTTGTTTTTGATTTGCAGGGATCATTAATGAAATCGTTTGAAGAGCTGGAGCAACAGGAGGGTGAAATTACTATCAGGGGATATGATCTTAAGCCAGGCATGTATATTTACACACTGGTAATAGATGGAACAGAAATGGACTCAAAAAGGATGATACTTACAAATTAGGGATGACTTCCCGAAAGAAAGGATATGCCATGATCCGTTGGAAAACAGTTCTGTTGCTTTTCATTTCTGTAACATTTAGAGTTACCGCCCAGGATGTCAGGATTACCCTGACCACCAGTTTCCAACAGATGGCCGTTCCCCTCGATTCCATATTGATGGATAACCTCACCAATGGAACCAGTGTGATGCTGAACATCCTGCCACCCGCGATAACCTCCTATGAAATTGACCTGTCGAAGGGAAAGATCATTTACGGCCTGGATGAGCTTCAAAATCCGGGATATGGATTCTTCCCCTGCAGCAACACCCCCGGTGAATTAAGATTTTACGCCGTACTTCCATCCTTTTCCCCCATCTCCATCACCCTGTATGATCTTTTAGGGAGACCAATTTCATCGGATCGGTTGGATTGTTCTCCGGGAATCAGCCTGGTCACCTGCAAACCGGGAGGGGTCGCATCGGGGATCATCGTGGCCGAGGGGAATGGATACCACCAATCCTTTAAGGCAACTGGAGGTAAAGAGAAGGGACAACCTTGGATAGTTTCCAGCGCCCCGGCCTCGCTACTGGGCCTCAACCGAAATGATTATGAAAAAGCTGCCTTGCAAACCGGCAATTTCATTTTCACACCGGGAGATACGGTTCGTTTTACTGTTTATGCGTATGATATATATTCGGATTCGCTATCTGCTCAGCCGCTGGATGGCGATTCGCTGGTTGTGGCCGTAACCAGGCCCTGCCCGGGAACGCATTTTGTCACCGACGTTGACGGGAATACCTATACCACTGTTCAAATCGGCAACCAGTGCTGGATGCGTGAAAACATGAATGCCACCCATTATTCCGATGGCACTGCCCTGCTCGACGGGACGGGAGTGGGTCATCTTTCACAGGAAAATTACAAAAGATACTGGTTTAATTACGAGGATAATCCCGATAACGGTATTGTATACGGCAAGTTATATACATGGGCCGGAGCTATGAATTGGGATTTTATGAATGGTCTTCCACCGGAAAAATCCCGTGGGATTTGTCCCGTTGATTGGCATGTTCCAAGTGATGACGAATGGATCGTGTTAGAGATGTTTCTGGGTATGAGTTCAGCAGATGCATATGATTGCCGCTTGTTTTACCGGGGAACGGATGAGGGCGGGAAGCTCAAGGAGGCGGGGACGGGACATTGGGATTCCCCAAACAGCGGTGCAACGAATGAAAGTGGATTTACAGCCTTACCGGGAGGAGGACGACTTGACTTGGAGTCCCTATTTGTTGGACTGAACCAGTTCGGTCGTTGGTGGACATCATCCAACTGGTATACAACCATATCGCCATCAGATAGGATATTATATAAGGAGGTTCCTATAATCGCCAGACAATGTATAACTGGCCAAACTCATGGGTTATCTGTCAGGTGTGTTAAAGATTAGGTGCTTCCAGGTACACCCTAAACGACCGGAATATGATGGGAGACGGTTAAATCGGGTTCTGTGAGTGGCTGGAGGCGAAATGCCGGTCTGCCCTGAGGATCATGGACAATAATATTTCATTTTTATTTAAACAAACAACATATGAAAACAAAAAACTTTTTACTTCTCGGTTTGATGATCGGATTACTGTTATCCTGCGGTAAAAGCAGTGAGAACACACCTGAGATTTATTCTTTTTCAGGAAAGGCACAGAAAGGTCCATTTATTACAGGGACCACCGTCACACTGAATGAGCTGAATTCAACGCTCGGACAGACAGGAAAATCCTTTACAACCTCCATCTCCAGCGACGATGGAAGTTTTACCCTGAACAATATTGCATTGAGTTCAAATCTTGCGCTTCTGACCGCCAATGGATATCATTTCAGCGAGATTTATGGAGAATTATCCGGAGGGCCCCTGTCGTTACAGGCAATCTCAGACTTGTCTGTCAATCAATCAGTGAATATCAATGTTCTGACCCATCTGGTTAAAGGCCGTATTGAGAATTTGGTTTCAAATGGATTGGGTTTTCAGGATGCCAATAACCAGGCGAAATCAGAGATGCTTTCATTCCTGGGTGTAACCGAACAATTCGGAACCGACTTTGAAAAACTGGATATTTCAAAAGGAGAAGATTACAATGCGGTCCTTCTGGCCTTTTCGGTAATGTTGCAGCGAAATACGAACAACATGATTGAACGGCCAACCCTTACAGCAGAATTAACGCAGCTGTTATCAAAATTATCATCCGATTTCTCAACCGACGGGCTGATCACGGATCAAAATTTAATTGACACGCTTTTGTATAATATCTCACAACTGAACCTGAAAGATATCCGTAAACATGTGGAGAAAAGGTATGCAGACCTGGGACAAACAGTGACAATCCCCGATTTTGAAAAATATGTGGCCGGGTTTCAGGCAAAGTACAGCAAAATTATCTACACCGGTTTCTATTACCCTGCCAGCGCCTCTCCTGAACCTATCATAGCGCCTGATTCAAAGCTGCCCAATATTTTAGTTCCTTCCGATACAATTTTTCAGGCAGGTAAGCCCTATTCGATGGCGGCCATCATCCCGTTGAATTCGAACCTGACCATTAAGTTTAAGACTGCCGGTAACAGCGATAATTGGGTCATCGGAGGCCCTGTTTATGGCTGGGAGCTGATCAATGAATCTCCATTTGGAATAACGTTGAACTCGCAGAGGCGAAATGAACTAATGACCATGCTTTTCCACCTGGAAATAGCAGGAACTGCAACCATCGAATATTATGAAAACAATACAGCAACACCGACATTCACAAAAAATATAAAATGGGAATAACGTGTCGGGGAAGCTTCAACTTTGATGGGAGCGTTTAACAGGAAAAAACTTACAAATTGGACACAAAAGGGGAAATCACCATTTTTGGTAATGAATTCAAACCAGGGATATATCTTTATAGTCTCATTGTTGATGGTAATGAAATTGATACTAAAAGAATGATTCTGACTGATTAATGTTAAGGCTTTGAAAACAATTATACCTGTGGTACCGGCACGGTAACTGATATCGACGGCAATGTATATCAAACCGTTACGATTGGCACACAATGCTGCGCGTAATTTGTTCGAATACCGGGGAACGATAAGCAATAAATTAAAAATTGCCGGCCCCGAATGGTATTATAAGGATGGAACCGACGAATTCGGCTTCTCCGCCAAAGGAGGCGGATTTTATGGATGTCAATTATCAGGTTGTTTGTTTTACTTGTTGACAGAATATGGCACATGGTGGACATACGATAAAGACCATCTTATGATCCGTCAGCTCAACGAAGTTGATGCCGGGGTCTGGCGAGGCTATTTTACCTCTGAAAATGGCGCTTTGTCTGTGAGGTGTGTTAAAAATTAAATAACAAATGTATAATTGGGATACCACTGGAAAAGTCAGAATATGGAAATTCAATGTGCCCGGTTATAATAGTTTATATGCTGGTATAGTATCAATAGATCCTGACTTAATTTATCTGCCATGAAAAATTCAATTCTTTTGTTTTTGATCGTTTCATTTCCCTGCCTTGTATGTGCACAAAATTGGAAGCATCGTCAAATGGCCATGGGAAAGGACACCTCCGAGATATACCTCAGCACCTATTGGTATCCTTCTGTATACGACTCAATCTATGAAACAATCCTACACTCCACTGACAATGGACGTAGCTTCGCTGTAAGGAATAATGAATTTCTTTACACCTTACCCGGCCCTACCTCTCCACTCTCCAGCGATTCCAAATCCGGCGTGGTTTACAAGTGCCCTGATCATGCAATCGATACCTTTTCAGTCAGCCTGGATACCGGTATGACATTGATAAAAAAGTATTTTCTTAACGCAACTTCGCCCGCTTCCGGTTGTATACCCGGAGAAATCTACTTCCAATCATATTTAGCAGGGCCTGTTTTATGCAGAAGTACCGACTTCGGTTCTTCTTTTGATACCGTACCTATGCCGGATTCATTGGAATTACGAGAGGCAGGAGCCAATCCGGGTGAATTATATTTTAGCGGATACCCTGTAGTAGGCACTGTATTGGTGGACACCATCATGAATGTCGTTATATCTACAGATTATGGGGCCACCTATCAATCGCACATGATTTCAATTCCCTACCACCTTCATTACTACGACATAAGACGCGGAACATCACCGGGAGAATTTTATCTACTGGTTTGGGATTCTAACAACGAAGATTATTTTTACATCTATCATACTACAGATTATGGGAATACAGTGACATTTCAGCAAAAGCATGAATGTGGTTTTTGGTATTTTAAATCCTATACAGCCGGAAGAAAACCAGGAACATTTTATGTTGCCCGGCGCTCAACATGGACTCCCGAACTTTTCATTGATTACAGTACTGATTATGGGGTTACCTTTACAACCTACGTTCATTATCTTGACAGCACCTATACCGGAACCGGCAACAGGAGCAATCCAATCAATATAAAGATATTTCCAAATCCCGGCAAAACACAAATTAATATTGAACTGCCAAATGATAATCCGTACCATAGTCTGCAATTCATGAATATTTTCGGCCAGGTATGCCTACAGCAGGAGATCACCGGACCCGCCAACACGGTTGATATTAGCGCGATGCCAACAGGTGTTTATTTCGTGAAATTGGTTGCGAAAAATGGCGTGCAGGTAAGGAAGATCATCAAACAGTAGATATTTATCAATCATCACAAGATGAAAACACTGAAGTTCATTTGGTTCCTTTTGCTTCCCTTTGCCCTTGAAGGGCAGAACTGGCAAAACATCTGTTCACCCGGCACGACCTATTTTATCGACAGCTATGACACATTACAGGATGTGTCGACTAAATTGACTACCCCCTGCCGATCGGAAGAGACGGGTCTAAATGTATTTAAAACAGACAGATACGGTGGCCGGTTTAAATCGGCGCAAGGTGGTCAGATGCACCGGCTTGTCCACCTGACCGGTGAATACAAAGCAACTCGCTTTGCCTGACCACACTCAAATCCGGATTGTTTTTCTCGATCATGGACCGCTTTTCTTCAAGAGTAAAACCTATAGTAGCTTTTTTTTTAACCAGTCATTCTCAATCTTCAGCTGGCCTATAGCCTCATATAACTTGGCAACCTTCTCATCCTCTTTTGGTTGCCTATGAACCTTATCGAAAACCTGTGAGGCATTTTCTAAAAATTCCTTCTTCCAGATACTGATCTGGTTGGGATGAATCTCATAGAGCTGGGCCAGTTCAGCAATGGACTTCTGCTCTTTCAGGGCTTCAATGGCGACCTTTGCCTTGAACTCCGCACTGTGATTTTGTCTTTTCTTTCTCATAATGACAGTAAATTTAAGGTTTGTTTGTACACCTTAACTTACTGTCCTAAATTTGGGGAGTATTAAAGTCATCCGGATGAATTGAAGCTGTCGCTCCGGCAGTTTGTTTCAATAGGGCCATCTGAGTATAAACCGGTCGGTCATACACATGTACTGTGCAAACTTATCCCAGTAATAGCCCGTCGGGCCATGCATTACTTTCCAGAAAATATAATCAGCCTGGTTCAGGTCATTGCTGGCATTGAGCCGGCGCGACAGGCCCATCTGATCATAATTGCTGCATATCTGCGGGATCATGGCGGTGATCCGGGTCATGTCGGCGCTTCCCACTGCGAGATAGGCGAGGCCCATGATATAGGTGGCGTCGTAGGCCGACAAGGCATAAACATTCGGAACAAATCCGGTTTTCAAGGCTATTTTTGACGAAAGAAGCGCCGCAAATTCCGGCGTTGACCATGCATCGCCGATTCCCATGATGGGTGCAATGAAACCTGTTTTAAAGGCGAATCCGGCCAGGGTATTATCCGAAGTCACCGTATTCAATTGCACATTTCCATCGCATCCGTACCATTTCACCAACCCCGCCGATGCGAGGGGCGCCGCCGCAGTCATGATTCCTGCAATCTCGCCCAGCGTCAGTGCCAGAACCGCCACCTTATCCGCACCGTAGGTGGCGATGGCCTGGGTCACCTGCGCATTGACTGTATTGGCCAGAGATGTGAAGGAGCTCTCAGCCGGGCCGTATGTTGCCCCGGGGTAAACAAAACCCCCTTCGGCCAAAAAACCTTTTGTAAAGGCATGCACCAGCGAATTCCCCCAAATGTCATTCCGCACAACCGGGATGATGGCTTTCTTTCCCTCGGCTACCGCCTCCCTGATCATAGCCTTCGCCTGGCAACTGTCGTCGGTGATGATCCTGAAAATATGACTGCCGGCATGGTTCAGGCCGATTGAGGTGCTGTTTGTATTGATCACCACAACCGGGTTTTGCTCGACAAAAGGGGCCATCGCGCTGAGCTCGCCGCTCGAAGAGGGGCCGGCAACAAACATGGTAATCCCCAGCGAATACATCTCCCTCAGCAGGCCCTTGGCCAGGGTGGTATCCATTCTGGTGTCGGCAAGGGTACCGGTAAATCTGATGTTCCGGCCGGCTGCAGCGGCATAGCTGTTCAGGTCACTGAGTGCAAATTCAATGGCAGCCTTCGAGGCGGCCCCGGTTTCGGGGTCGCTCACCGTCATGTCAAGCAGCACACCGAAGTTGACCGTCTGCACCTCCGTCGGCGCAGGGTCGTCGCTTTTCTTACAACCATAGGGAAGGGTCAGTGCAAATCCCAAAGATAAGAGGAATGCCCAATTCCGGATTTTATTCAGCTTTTCCATTTTCATCAGATTTCAACAGCATTTATTTTTATCAGTTCGTTTCAATACGGCAGGTCAATTTATTGCGGCCACCTGTATACAAAGGTATTCAGGGTGTACATGTAGGTTGCAAACATATCCCACGAATATCCGTTTGGGCCGCCGACCACATTCCAGAAAATATAATCAGCCTGGTAAAGGTCGTTGTTGGTATTGAGCCGGCGCGAGATGCCCATTTGTGCGTAACTCCGGCATACCATGGGGATCATCTCTGTTATCCTGGCCATATCGGCGCTTCCGACCTCAAGAAAGGCCAGCCCCATGATAAAGGTAGCATCGTAAGCCGACAAGGCAAAGACACCCGGCACCACGCCGGTTTGTGCCGCTATTTTTGCCGAAAGGAGTTGTGTGAAGAGGGGGGTCGCCCACGCACTGCCAATGGCTGTCATGGGCGACATGAAACCTGTTTTTACAGCAAACGAAGCGCAGCCATCATCAGAGGTCACAGAGCTCAGCTGGGCATTTCCGTCGCAGCCGTACCATTTAACCATTCCCAGTGATTCGAACGGCATTGCAGCGGTCATGATGCCTGTGATCTCTCCATAGGTCAGAGCCAGAACCTTCACATTTTCCGCACCATAGCTGGCTATGGCCTGGTTCACCTGCTGATTGACCGTATTGGCCAGGGCGGTGAAGGAGCTCTCCGAAGGGTCGTAAACAGCTCCAGGGTATACGAATCCCCCTTCGGCCAGGTATCCTGTGGTAAATGCCTGTAGCAGTGAATTCCCCCAGATATCGTTTCTCACGATGGGGATGACGGCTTTTGCTCCCTCCGTAATCGCCGCCCTGATTAAAGCTTTGGCCTGGAAATTATCGTCGGCGACGATCCTGAAAATATGGCTTCCGGCATGGTTCAGTCCGACCGAGGTGCTGGATGCATTGATCACCACAAGCGGGTTTTGGTTTACATACGGCATCAGGGCTTTAAGCTCGGTGCTCGAATAGGGGCTTGCCACAAACATGCTGGTTCCCTGGGCAACCATGCCCTTCATCAGGTTCAATGCAACGGTGGTATCCATTTGCGTGTCGGCAAAGGAACAGGTGAAGGTAACGTTGCGGCCTGCGGCGGCGGCGAAGCGGTTCAGATCTTCGAGCGCAAACTGAATGGCTGCCTGGGTAGCAAGCCCATTGTCGGGATTGTAAACGGTAAGGTCAAGCAGCGCACCGAAGTTGACCGACTGTGGTCCCGATGGAGGCGGATCCTCACTTTTCTTACAGCTGTAGGTCAGCGCGAATAAAAATCCCAGGATAACCATGCATGCGCAGATCCGGATTCTGTTTTGCTTTTTCATTTAGGGACAGGTTTGTTAGTGTACATTTCAGATGATGGGCTGTTTGCTGGAATAGCATTACAACCAACATACCGGAAAAGATTCAAAAATAAATAGAATTGATTCCGGTGGGTTAATCCATTGAATATAAAACGAAAGAAAATTGCAAAAAAAAGGATATGAATAGATTTTGTACGGCCTGATGCAGGTAACATGGAATAATATCGCGTACTATCGCGAAAATGCGCCTCCCTATCCCTTCATTGAATTTTCACCGGCCCGTTCGCGCAGCAACCGCTTTTTCCTTTTAAAGAGGGTGGTGAAGGTAAGTCCGGCCACAATGTTCAGGAGGGTCAGGTCAAAATAAAAGCCATGTGAAAAGGGCAGCCAGGAGGTTCTCTTCAAGATGGAGATGACCACGGCGAAGGTCATCAGACAGGCCCACACCACTGTAATGAACCGGCACCCGCTGATAAACTTTTTATCGCTCCAGCGTTCCTCCGGCAATCCTCGCCGGGCATATTGCAATGCAAAGGGCTTGCCGATCAGAACCGAGAACCACATGATGGCCGCAAGGGCCACGTTCGATATCAGATCCATCTCCCTGGCCACCCAAACATTGTTCATGAAATTGACCATGACGAGGCAAAACAGGAAAAAGAGGCAGCTCCCCCACTGAAGGATAAATCCCCGCCTCAGGTCGTCAAAGCCAAGGGTGACCGAAGTAATCAGGCTGATGACAATGGCTGTTTTCAGGCTCGCCATCGTGCTGCCCGACAAAAAGAGGAACAGTATCCATGGCAAAAAGCCCAGCATCAGCATTCCAAGCTCTTTTAAATCGGGAATAAAACTTTCGGGATTCTTCATAGTTGGTTTGGTAAAACAATCTGGTAAGAAATGGATGATGGGATAAAGATAGTAAAAACTGGTAATTTTTATTAACATGAAACAACAAAAACCCTCTGAAATCTATGATTTTCACTTAAATTTATCAAACAATTCGAGTAAAATGGCAAACACCTTCAGGATCAAGGAATTTGAAAAATATTTGTCAATCCCATTCATTGTTTGCATAACGTTGCTGGCCTATATCCCCTCTTTATCCAATGGCGTATTTTGTTGGGATGATAAGGTTGTTGCCTTAGCCCCTCTTGTTCAAAACCTCAGTATCAATAAAGTTTTCGAGTACTTTTCCACCTATCATGCAGGACTGTATCATCCATTGACTACATTATCATTTGCAATTGATTACAAAATCGGAAATGGTTCGGTATTCCCATTTCATGTGACCAACCTCATTCTCCATCTTATTAATACATCGTTAATTTATTTATTGGTAAAAAATATTTCATCTATTCCTTTACTTCCGTTTTTCGTCGGACTTACTTTTGGAATTCATCCCATGCATGTTGAATCTGTTGCATGGATAACATCCCGAAAGGATCTATTATATAGCTTGTTCTTCATTTGCTCCTTATTATCTTACACAGGATATGTGAAAAATAATGCAAATAAAAAGTTATATCTCCTGACTTTGTTGTTTTTCATATTTTCCTGCTTATCCAAGATACAATCGATTGTATTACCATTCCTTTTATTTGTATTTGATTATCAATACAAAAGAAAATTCGTTATCAGGGAACAATTGATAGAAAAAATCCCTTTTATTCTGATTGTATTTCTTTTAGGGTACGTGAATGTTCAAGCTCAGAATCAATATGGTTATGTCAATTTTAAAGAGAATTATTCTTTTATAGAAAGGATCTTCCTTTTTTCCATTGGGTTTTTACAATACCTGGAGAAGATAATATTTCCCTTTCAGATTGCAATATTTTATCCCTTTCCATTTAAACCATCTCAGAATTTGCCCGGCTATTATCTGTTATTTCCGGCAGGAGTTGGTGTATTTTTGTTTGGAACGTTCATGCTGATATTAAAGTCAAAAAAAGAAGAAATCTTTGGACTATTATTTTTTCTTATCAATATTCTCATTGTTCTGCTGATCAGCAACTACCGGGAATACATCATTGCAAACAAATACACGTATCTGGCCTTGACCGGGATATTTATAACAATCGGAAGTACCGGGTACTGGTTGATTCAAAGATTTCAGAAATTTAGAATGATATTTTTTACGATGATCAGTGCATACTTGATCATGTTAACAATGATGACCTATAAACAAAACAGATTATGGAACTCACCATTGAAATTATTCACCTATGCATCAGATAAGTATCCGGATTGTTCGATAATATTTAATACGCTTGGAAGCATTTCAACAGATTCGGGGATGTATGACAAATCTCTTGAATACTTAAATAAAGCAATTGTCCTCGATAGGGATAATCTGTTTGCCTTTTATAACAGGGCTCTTACAGAATACAAGCTTGATAAAAACGAGGATGCACTCAAGGATTTTAATCATGTTATCTATTTTAATCCTTCATACAATGAGGCCTATTTTGGACGAGCCAATGTGTATTTAAAAACAGGCGAATATGAATTGGCTCTGGCTGATTATTCATATCTGATTAATCGGGTCAAAAATCATATTGGCGCATGGCAGAATCGGGCTATTGTGAAAGGCAATTTGGGAGATTTTGAGGGAGCCTTGATTGATCTTAATGAAGTTATAGTTTTAAATCCGTCGCTTGGATCGTCATATTATTTGCGTGGTATTGCAAAATTTGAACTAGGTATTGATGGTTGCGAAGATCTTAATAAAGCTGTTTCTTTGAATTATACGGGTTCAACCAAAGCATTAGAACACTATTGTAAATAAAACTTCAAAACAAGATATTTCCTTTGTCCCCAATTTCTATTACAACCCTGGCATATGGTCTTTAATATTGTTACATTTGAGCTGGTGAATGATCCGATATTAATTTGTGACTCTTTGGAATATGAGATCTTTCTCTTTTCAACTTATCTTTCTCTTGCTTGTTCATTGTGGTTTTTCCCAAACCTGGTCTGAACCGGTAGTTATCTCTAATGGCGGATATAACGAAAGGCCGGATTTTACAATAGACAAATCCGGTACCATCCACTGTGTATGGGCCCACGAAATCAGATCTAATTTCAGGAAAATTTATTACTCAAGCTCAACTGATCAGGGTAACACCTGGAGTGTTCCGATAGATATTTCACAAAATTCAACTTTATGGATGGATGAACCACATATAGTTGCTGACAGCTCCAACAACCTGCATGTCGTTTATGATTATAATACGGGGGATTACTTTAATACGAAAATTTGCTATAAAAAATATGATGGAAATTACTGGAGTCAACCTGTTTTTTTATCTGACAGCATGCCAGGGGCATGTCATAACCGGCTGGCAATAGATCATAACAACAAAGTATATTGCTTTTGGTTCTATGGAAATATTGTTTACCGTGTTTTGGAGGATGATATTTGGGGCAGCTTTAATCGACCCTTCAGTGGGAATTATGACATGTTTTTTATGAATAAGGTAATTGTCGACAAACAGGATGATTTATATTGTATCGGGAATCATCATTATGAAGGGCAAACAAGTTATGATGACCGGCTTATCTACTTTTCTATGGTTTCTGGTCAATGGAGCAATTTTATTGAAGTCAGCGATACCATCGCATGGTGGGGCTGTGATTTTGATCTCGAAAATGATGGATCTGCAGCATTTGTTTGGGGAGGGCACAGAAAGGATACTTCTGAAGCTTCCGGAACATATTTTTCCGAGTTAACTCATTCAGTGATTATTTCGGTGATTCGGCGCCACCATTTCGGCGCATTCGGCGCCACCTGATT
>JBAXVX010000032.1:0-47754 GCA_037128705.1 Bacteroidota bacterium
AAGGCAAAACGACATCAACCGATATTATGAATTCAATTTACCAAAGTAGAAATAAATATTATCTATGAAACGATCGGTTTTGTTATTCCAAATTGTTTTTTTCTTTGCGCATGCTGCCTTTTCGCAAGGTAACAGGACCCGGTTTAATCAGCCTCCGGAATGGTCAAAAGAGGCAATCTGGTACCAGATTTTCATTGAACGTTTTTTCAACGGGGATAAATCCAACGACCCGGGGCCCGAAAATATCAATGCACCCCCGGCAGGGATGATGGCCCCTGCAGGATGGGCTGTGACTCCATGGACCCAGGATTGGTACAAAATGGATGATTGGGCGGTGAAAACCGGTAAGAATTTCAATGAAATGGTTCAGTACAGGCGATATGGAGGCGACCTCCAGGGGGTCATCGACAAACTGGATTACCTGCAGGAACTTGGGATCACCGCTCTTTTTATAAATCCCCTGAATGATGCACCATCGCTGCATAAATATGATGCACGCAACTACCATCACATCGATGTCAATTTTGGACCCGATCCCGTAGGGGATAATCAAATCATTGCCAGTGAACATCCTGATGATCCCTCCACATGGAAATGGACATCGGCCGATAAAATGTTTCTGAAACTGGTTGAAGAGGCCCACAGGCGGAATATGAAAATCATTATGGATTATTCCTGGAATCATACCGGTGTGATGTTCTGGGCATGGCAGGACATTTTGAAAAACCAGGACAAGTCGCTCTATAAATCATGGTATGCCATCAAATCCTTCGACAATCCGGCCACGCCCGAAAATGAGTTTTCCTATACCGGGTGGGCTGGTGTTGGTAGTTTGCCGGAGCTGAAGAAGGTGAATGTAACGACCGAAAGGATCAGCGGGTATCCGTATGAGGGAGATATTAACAGCGGGGCCAAACGGCATATTTTTGATGTAACAAAACGATGGCTGGCTCCCGACGGCAATTCAACAAAAGGGATCGACGGATTCAGGCTGGATGTGGCCGACCAGATCGGAATGGTGTTCTGGCGCGACTACCGGAAATTTGTCCGCTCCATCCGGCCCGATGCCTACCTGGTTGGCGAGATATGGTGGACAAAATGGCCGGATAAGCTGATGGACCCGGTCCCCTATTGCAAGGGGGATGTCTTTGATGCCGTGATGTTTTACCAGGTATACAAGCCTGCCAGGTACTTTTTTGCCAAAAACGATTTTGGAACCGATGCAAAAACATTCCGCGACAGCCTTGAATTCCAGTGGAACAGGCTGCCCTCTCCCAATCGATATGCCATGATGAATGTATCTTCGTCGCATGATGCTCCACGGTTACTGACCGATTTTTACAACCCGAATCAATACAAATTCAGATCGACCCCGAATGATGACCCGGGATATAAAACGGGCATGCCCGACCAGGAGACTTATCGGAGGTTGCGATTGTACCTGGTTCACGAATTCACCACCATCGGAGCTCCGCAAATCTGGAACGGCGAGGAGATGGGCATGTGGGGTTCCGATGATCCCCATTGCCGTAAGCCACTCATGTGGAAAGAATTCACTTTTGAACCGGAAACGAGGAATAATTTTCAACCGGGCGTGAAAGCTTTTGACCCGGTGGGGTTCAACCAGGAACAATTCGACTGGTACAGGCAACTCATCCGGATCAGAAAAGAGAACCCGGTACTCTCAACCGGTAAAATCTCCTTCCTGGTTGCCAATGGAAAAAAACTGGCCTACAGAAGATATGATGCAAACCATGAGATTATTGTCCTGTTTAACCTGGAAGAGTCAAAACAATCCTTTGATTTAACAGCAAACGGAAAGTATCTCAATCTCCTGACCCGTGAAATTATCACGGCGAAACAGATCACACTGAATTCATTGACCTCCGCTATTCTAAAAAAAATCAAATAACCATGTCCATTCGTGCATTTCCTGCAATATGTGCATTGCCTGCATTGCTTGCGCTCTTTTCCTTCCCTCTATTCACACAAGCCAGGGAGGTAATCACCCTGCAGTCAAACTGGAAATTTGCCAGGGGACCCCAGGAAAATGGCTGGCAGGTTAAATTCGATGATTCAAAGTGGCAGAAGGTCTCGATCCCGCACGATTGGGCCATATACGGCCCGTTCATCCCCGACGGGGACGGAAATACAGGTAAACTTCCCTGGAAAGGCGAAGGATGGTACCGGAACAGCCTGGATATCCAGCAAAAATTCAAAGGTCAAACCATCTATCTCCTTTTCGACGGCATCCTCTCCTGCCCTGAAATATACATCAACGGGAAAATGGCCGGGAAATGGGATTACGGGTACAATTCATTTTACCTCGATATTACTGCGCTTGTTCAGTTAAATAAACCAAATTCAATTGCCATTCACGCCGATACCCGGAATCACGACAGCAGATGGTACCCGGGTGCAGGAATCTTCCGGAAGATCAGGATGATCGTTGTTAACCCGGTTCACATCGGAATATGGGGAACATATGTGACAACTCCCTCTGTAAATGCCGATAAAGCGCAGGTAAGGATCGTCCAGACAATCATGAACAGGCAGGCAAAGGCTAAAGGTGAGGTTAAAATAGAGAATATCCTCCTCAGTCCTTCAGGAGAGGAGATCGCAAGGCAGATGAACATGGTTGATATCGCCTCGAAGGATACCGTTTATTATGAAGTGACCATCCCTGTGAAGAATCCCGATCGCTGGGATGTGAACCACGGCCAGCTCTATTCGGTCAGAACGATCATCAGTAAAAAAGATGTGATCCTCGACAGCTGCACCACCCCATTTGGGATCCGGACCATGAAGTTCACTGCAGATGATGGATTTTACCTGAACGGTCAAAGGGTCCAACTGAAAGGAGTCAACCTTCATCACGACCAGGGTCCGCTGGGTGCTGCTTTTAATTACCGCGCCATGGAACGCCAGCTGCAACTTCTGAAAACCATGGGGTGCAATGCCATCAGGACCAGCCATAATACGGCAGCCCCCGAACTTCTTGACCTGTGCGATAAAATGGGAATGCTTGTTTTTGATGAAGTATTTGACAAGTACGACCAGAAAGCCGACATCACCGATAAAACCGGTTTCGAAGAATTTGCCTCCAGGAACATCCGGAATTTCGTCATGCGCGACCGCAACCATCCTTCTGTTTTTATATGGAGTGTGGGGAATGAAATGGGTGATGTGCAGATGGATATCAACCATGGTTTCAGACGATTGAATACCATGCTTGAATTTGTCCGCCGGTATGACGATACCCGTTCCACCACCATGGTCTGTGATAACCGCAACAGCGCTGAGAAACGGCACTTCGACTTCTACGACGTTCACTGCTGGAATTATGGCCGCCGGTATGATCTTGCCCGTCAGCTGGAACCTAAAAAATCGGTGATCATCAGCGAATCTGCCTCCACGGTGAGCACCCGCGGATTCTACGAATTGCCGTTACCCGAAAAGAAAACCGACTTTACAAAATCGTTGCAGGTCAGCTCATACGATCTCAATGCCCCGTGGTGGGCCGAGATTGCCGATGATGATTTCATGTGGCAGCAGGATGAACCCTATGTTGCAGGTGAGTTTGTATGGACCGGGTTTGATTATCTGGGCGAACCCACGCCCTATACCAACGAATGGGCGACCGAACACGGGATGACAGCCAAAGAGGCCGCACACAGCTCCTATTTCGGCATTCTCGATCTCTGTGGAATTCCCAAGGACCGGTATGACCTGTATAAAAGCTACTGGAATCCCGGCGAAACGACCATTCACATCCTTCCCCACTGGAACTGGCCTGGCAGGGAGGGCGCCAGCATCCCGGTATTTGTATATACCAATGGGGACTGTGCTGAGCTGTTTCTCAATGGAAAATCCCTGGGAAAGAAATGTAAGATCCCTGGTTCAAAGAATTCAGTTGAACGTTTCCGGCTTATGTGGAATGAGGTGGCCTATCAGCCGGGAGTCCTGAAGGCGGTGGCATACAGGGACGGGACAATCATCGGGGAAGAGATCATGAAAACCGCCGGAGATCCCTTCCGGTTAAGGATGACCCCCGACCGTAACTCTATCCGGTGCGATGGGAACGACCTGTCCTACATCCTCGTTGAAGCACTGGATAAGGAGGGGAATCCTTGCCCGCTGGCCGATAACCTGGTTAGTTTTGCGATTTCCGGACCGGGTTTCATTGCCGGTGTGGGCAACGGGAACCCCCAGTCGATGGATCCTTTCCAGGCAAGCCAGGTCCGTCTGTTTTACGGGAAAGCCATGCTGATCATCCGTTCAGAAAAGAAAAATGGAGAGATCAGTATCAGCGCAACAAGTAACGGGTTGATTCAGGACAGTAAAATCATTGACAGCAGGTAATTTAAACCAATTCTAATTTCGATATGTTTTGGACAACCATTCGGAAATATTCCGTTATTTTGCATGATACAATTACCAGCAGACCTTGTGAAGATTTTAATCGGGATAGATGATACAGATAACCTCGAGACAAGGGGAACCGGCCACCATGCAAGGATGCTCGGTCATTCGCTCGTGGATGCGGGGTTATTTGAAATGCGGTCGGTCACACGTCACCAGTTGCTGGTCGACCGGCGGATCCCGTTTACCTCGCACAACAGTTCCGCCTGCCTCGCCGGGGTATCTACAGGCAACCTGGACGGTCTGATCAATCATGCGAAGGAATTTCTAAAACGGGAAAGTGCATTTGATTCTGATGCCGGCCTGTGTGTCGCCAGGGAAGATGATATCACACATGCCATTGTCGAGTTTGGAAAACGGGCGAAACACGAAATCCTGACAACCAACGACGCTTATCGTCTCATCCTAAATACATCCATCTACCTGGAAGGGTTCCTCAATACAAAGATCGGTGTGATCGGTTCTTTAGCGGCCGTGGGTCTCCGGGCCGGTGGAAACGATGGCAGGCTGCTTTGGTCTCGTAATCTCCGGGAGACAACCGGCGATTTTCAGATCAGCGAATTGCTTGAGCTGGTCGATATTGACAGAATTGTGGAAAAAGATCTCTTTGTTCCCGATCCATCCTCGGTCATCAGGATCAGCGACTGGTGTAGACCCGTGATGATCGGGGGCAAGATAACGCTCATAGCCGAAAAGAATTTAAACAATCAACCCTATGCATACGAGTCTGCTTCAAAAGACTATATCAAAAGTATTTCCGAATAGTTCAGTTGCCACTGCTGCGGAGATCCTCTTTTTGTTTGGGATTGGCATGATTGCCATCGTGCTGCACACCAGGCTGCGCATTCCGATGCATCTCCCGGGCAAACAGGGATTGCTCTTTGTTGCCCTGATCGTCACCGGGAAGGGATTATCCAGATTCCCATTTGCTGCCACCGTGTCGGGACTCGGAGCGGCCACCATGCTGCTAATCCCCGGTCTCGGGTTTCATGATCCCTTTATGGCCGTCATGTACCTATTCCTTGGATTTATCATGGATTTAATTACCGAATTTGCCTCCGGGTTTACTGCCAGGACCTGGGTTCTCGCCATTCTTTGCGGCGCCTGCTGGGTCTTCATCCCCTTGTTCCGGCTCACCCTCTCGCTTTTTATTGAAATGCCTTTGGGAGCCTTTCGAAGCGGATACCTCTATCCATTTGCCACCCACCTCATTTTCGGTATGGCAGGCGGACTCATAGCGGCCGGTTTACTTACCCTGGCTGATAAAAAATCCTGAACTATGCCGGGCAAAATATTCAACCAAACAAGTTGGCCCCCCGATATGCAGAATACACCCTATCGGTTGACCCTGAAATTGCTCATTACCGGCCTTGTACTCATCTCATTTTCCGGGTTATTTATCGCTTGTAAAAAAGGTACGGCACCCATCCCTCCGCTCATCGCATTTAATCGTGGTTCCGGATATACTTTTAATGACACCATCCTCCAGGCTGGACAGAAGGTTAAAATAGGGATCCATGCTGTCACCTCCAGTGCGAACCTGACCTATTTCTCGGTTCGGTTCGATGATGGCAGGAGCCAGATCCTGCTGGACTCAGGATTAAATGTGCCTTCACTCGATTATGCCCTTGAAGTGATAAAGACCAATGCCCCGGTTGAAAAATGGACCTTCCTGATCATGGACCGGAACCGGATGGAGATGAGTGTCCAGATCAACCTTACCAGGTCTGACAGTTCCAAATGGGGGAAGATCAGGACCATGAGCAACCTTGTTCTTGGCGGCCAGGAAAACAGTTCGATTGGAAGTTTTCTTTCCCTTCAGGACACGCTGGTGATGAACCTGCAACAGGCCTTTGAAAACCAATCCCTGGCCGACATTGTCTACTATTACGGTCAGTATGAAGGAACCCTTGCATCGCCCAATGAAGCAGAGGCACCTGGATTCTTCACCGGCCCGCAGGGAATTGCAAACTGGACCGTGAAAAACGAAACCCGTTACGACACAACGATGATCACCGCTCAAATGTTCGACCAGTCAGAAAATGACAGCCTCATCCTGTCGGCCTACGAACCCACAGCCGGCAAAAAGAAGGGGAAGTATATTCAGCCGGGGATGGTCTTTTCATTCAGGAGTCCGGAAGGCAAACTGGGTTTGATAAAAATAGAGGAGGTGTCACCTGCTCCGGCGGGATCAGTAAAAATGAACATTAAAATCCAGCAATAACGATGAAAATGTCTGTTTTAAGCAGGATACTTCTCTGGATGCTGGTATTGACATTTATGCCAGGCATCAGCATCGCGGGTGTCATGGATTATCGCGACGGGGGAGATACCATCCGGAAAGCCTGGTCCACCGATCTTCCTGAATTTTTTGTAACAGCCACCCGTACACAACATAAAACAGAGGATATACCCGTCCGGCTTGCCTCGATCGGGAGCAGTGAGATCAATGTAATGCCTTCAATAACAGCCGATGCCATGCTGGAACTGGTCCCGGGAATGAACATCGATCGTTCAAACGGAATCTTCTCGAAAAATGCAAGCATCACCATGCGGGGATTGAACGGGACCCCCAGGACGCTGGTGCTGCTCGACGGGATCCCGCTGAACAAGGCGGATGGCGGTGGACTGAACTGGAACCGTATCATTCCAGAATTCATCAACCGGATCGAGGTATCCAAAGGTCCCACATCCTCCGTGTATGGAAGCAATGCCATGGGCGGGGTAATTAACATCATCACTGAACGGCCCTCAGCAACGATCCAGGGGCAGGTGAAAGCCTTCTACGGATCAGACAATACCTTCGGAGGCCTTTTCAGTGTTGGTGGAAAGCCCGGCAAAACGGATAAAGGGTTTTATTACACCCTGAACGGATTTTACAGGCAGGGGGACGGCTATATCATGGTCCCCGACGACAGCCGCGACAGCATGGATGTGAAGAATGCCATGAAAGAGGGGCTGGTGGCAGCTAAGATCGGGTATCAATACGGGAACCGGAGCTACACCGAGATCGAATACAGCTATTTCAGCGACAAGCGGTATGATGGCTTTGAGGTGTATGAGCCGGGCGGTGGATACAATGAGTATCCTACCCATGCCATCAGGGTCACAAGCAACAATAATTTCAGCAAGGCCGAATTGCTCATGAGCGCCTATTACCAGAATGAATTCTACCACCGCCTCACTGAATCGATGGCAGCCAAGAAAGGCAATAAATATACAATGTATAAAACCGATTCACGGCGGATTGACCAGGGGATCTGGTCCAACCTGACGCTTCATGGAAAGAAAAGAATGACCTATACCCTTGGGCTGGACATCAGGTCGGGCAGTGTGGATGCCTCCGACACTTACTTAACCGCGACTGATGTTTTACAGAATAAAGGGAAAATGGATTTTTTCGCGCTATTCGGTGAGTATGAATGGCATATTATCCAGGATAAACTGATTCTACTGGCCGGCCTGCGGTATGATGTGGCCAGGTTCCACAACGGGTCATTTGTCATTGAGGAGCCCACCACCCTGACTTCATTCATGGCAGATTATCCAACTGAATTTTCGGATGCAACGTGGCAGGCGCTGAGCCCGAAGCTCGGAATGAAATACCTCTTTTCAAAAAACCTCAGCGGCTACCTCTCCTATTCACGGGGCTTCCGCCCTGCCATGCTCGATGATATGTGCAAAAACGGAAATGTCACCAAAGGATTCAAACTGGCCAACCCGCAACTCAAACCCGAAACCATCGATAACTACGAGGTTGGCGCAGACTGGAGTCCTATCCCTTCTCTTAGTTTTCAGCCTTCGATATATGTGTCATACGGTCATGACTTCCAGTATTTCGTAAGTACCGGCGACAGCATCAATACGGGTGGCGATAAGGACAAACCCATCCTCCGGAGAGAAAATGTGAGTGGTGTGAGGATCATTGGTGCAGAAATTTCGGGGCGGTGGCAGATCATTAAAAATCTCAGGCTTGTAGCCAACTATGCTTACAACGATTCAAAGATTACCTCATTTGATTCTCCAGCCGGAAATAAGGATCTGACAGGAAAATACATTGTAGAAGTACCACGTAACCAGGCCTTTGCAGGCATTTGGTGGAATAACCCCATCGTCCAGGTCGCCCTGACATTTAACTATAAGGATTTTCAATGGAACGATGATGAGAACACCCTTCAAACAGGACCATCCAATACATTTGACCTGAGACTCGGCCACACCTTTGCAGAAAAGTTTACCGTGAGCGCTACCATGCAGGATATTTTCAATACAAGGTATTATGATTCGAAAGGGAATTTATCTCCCGGAAGGTTTATTATGCTGAACCTGGCCTATGGGTTTAGAGGAATGTGATTTACGATTTACGATTTACGATTTACGATCTACGATTTTTGAATAGCAAATGAAGGATACGAAGTACAAATCATTAATAACTTAAAATTTCACCTTATGAAAAAACTGTTTACAATTTTCAGCGTTTGTCTTTTCTTACTGGCCGGAACTGCCATGCAGGGCCAGGTTTTATTGGCTAAATGGACCTTCCCCACCGGGAATCCAACCGACAGCCTGGCCGATGGGGGTCTTCCCGTGAACCTTGATAAGGCCATCCATACGGAAGGCGGAACAAGTGCCATCGATTTCACTAAAAATGGTGCAACTACCAAGGCGGCTCAGGCCACGGGGTGGGATAATGGCGCCAATACAAAATGCTGGGTCGTTTCACTATCCACACTGGGTTACGAGAAGGTGAAGCTGTCGTCGAAACAGCAAACAGGCGGGAATAACCCCGGGCCACGCGATTACAAGGTACAGTACCGGGTAGGAGCAACAGACAACTGGGAGGACGTTCCGAACTCAACTATCATCACGGCCAACGACTGGACCACCGGAGTACTGGACACCCTAGAACTTCCCATGGAATGCCAAAGCATTGGGTCATTGTACCTGCGGTGGATCATGACCACCAACACGAACTCCAGCGGGGGAACAGTGGCATCCAGCGGGATCGATAAGATTGATGACATCTACATCACAGGCGATCTTTTCATCGGGATGAATGATCATCAGGCCCCAGTTACATTCAGTGTTTCACCGAACCCGGCAAATGGTCCGCTGACAATTACCTGCCCTGAGATGATCAGGAGCCTGGAGATGATCGATCTGTTGGGAAAGACCATCTATTCGGATCAGTCAGTCAACAAACTGAGCATAACGATCAAAGGTGGTTTTGCACCTAAGGGCAGCTACATCGTCCGGATCCATACAAATTCAGGCGCAACCGGGATCAAACAGGTAATTGTCCTGTAAAGGCCGGTTGAAAGGATTATTTGGTAATCAGGGAATAAGCATGAAATAGTTGGCCGGAAGAAGGACAAAATGGTTAACTTTGTCATTCCAATTTCCCATACCATGAAACGCTTCATCTTTGCAGCATCCTTTCTGGGTTGCAGCCTTTTTTCGTTCACGACCCATGCGCAGGTCATCGTTCCTACGCCGGCCTATCCGATCGACAGTGACTCCTGTATCATCATCTTTGATGCTGCCCAGGGCGATGCCGGTCTCAAAAATGTTGCGCCCCCCATTTATGCACACACCGGGGTGATCACCAATCTCAGTACCTCCGGATCCGACTGGAAATACGTGGTGGCCGGATGGACCGAAAACATTCCCAAAGCCACGCTCACCCCGTTGGGAAACAACAAGTACAAACTTTCGATAAAACCCTCCATACGGAGTTATTACGGAGTCCCGGCCACGGAACAAATCCTGAAGATGGCCTTTGTTTTTCGTAACGCCGACGGGTCTAAAACCGGCCGCAATGCCAATGGGAGTGATGTATTTGCTGATGTTTACAGCAATGAAATGAGCGTTAATATTGTCCTTCCGGCCAATAAATCCCTCTTTCCCAAGCTAAACGACCATATCCCCATTTCCGCCATCTGTCCGACCGCCGACACCCTGAAGATTTTTGTTAACGGTGTATTGGTAAAGACCGCCGCAGGCATCGCGATCACCGACACCATCCTTGCCGATAATTTCGGGTCAAACTGGGTTAAGCACTGGGTTCGCATCCTAGGGATAAACACAAGCGGCTCCGCTGCGGATTCATTTTCATATACCGTGATTCCCCAGCCAACGGTTGCAGAACTTCCGGCAGGAATGCAGGATGGGATCAATTACCTGACTTCAAACTCAGCCCTTTTATGCCTCTACGCTCCCTACAAGGATAATGTATTTGTGATCGGCGACTTCAATGAATGGCAACCCGAATCATCCTGTTATATGAATGTAACTCCCAATGGCAGCCGGTTTTGGGTAACGATCAATAACCTTGTGCCAAAACAGGAGTACATTTTCCAGTACCTTGTGAACGGAACGCTGCGGATCGGCGATCCTTATGCCGATAAGGTGAGCGACCCGGATGACCAGTACATTTCTGCCAAAACATACCCGGATCTCAAGCCCTATCCGACAGGAAAAACCACAGGTATTGCCACCTACCTTCAGGCGGGACAGGATCCCTACCCATGGAACGAGGTGTTATTTACGCCACCCGCCATCACCGACCTGGTGGTCTATGAACTGCTCATCCGTGATTTTACGACAAGCCATGATTATCCATCGCTGATCGACACCCTTGATTATCTCAAACATCTGGGCATAAACGCCATCGAACTGATGCCCGTCATGGAATTCGAAGGAAACATCAGCTGGGGCTACAATCCTGATTTCTCTTTTGCCGTTGACAAATATTACGGTACCAAAAACGGGCTGAAACAGTTTGTGGAGGCAGCGCATGCCAGGGGAATAGCCGTGATCCTCGATATCGTTTGCAACCACCATTTTGGCAACTCCCCGCTCGTCAGGCTGTATTGGGATGAAGCGGCACAGAAGCCGGCAGCAAACAATCCATGGTTTAACCAGATCCCGAAACACCCCTATAATGTTGGGTATGATTTTAACCACGAAAGCCCTTCGACAAAAACTTATATGGAAAAACTGATCAGGTACTGGCTGACTGAATTTCATGTGGATGGATACCGCTTCGATCTGTCAAAGGGATTTACCCAAAAAAATTCATATCCTGATAATGTTTCGTTGTGGGGACAATACGACGCCACCAGGATCACCACACTTGAGAATTACACCAATGTGATCCATGCCGTCAATCCACAGGCATACGCCATCATGGAGCATTTTGCCGACAACACCGAGGAAAAGGTTCTTGCCGCCAACAACATGCTCATCTGGGGGAATATTACCGGCGCTTATGGTGAGGGAGCCATGGGCTGGAATGAAAGCCTCAAATCGGACATTTCATGGGCATCCTATTTAAAACGGGGCTGGGCACAGCCAAACCTTGTTGATTACATGGAGAGCCACGATGAAGAGCGGATGATGTTCAAAACCATCGCATACGGAAACACCACGCAACCCAACTACAAAATTAAAGCCGACACAACACGGGGACTCAAGCGGATTGAACTGGCAGCCAATTTCTTCTTCACCCTTCCCGGTCCTAAAATGATCTGGCAGTTTGGCGAACTGGGATATGACTATTCCATCAATTGGCCCTCCGGAACATCCTCATCACGGCTCGATCCGAAACCCGTCCGCTGGGATTACCAGAATCAATGGAGAAGAGAGTACACGAAAAATGTTTTTTCGGCACTGATCAACCTCAAGAAGACCCAACCGGTATTCCGTACCACCGACTATTCCATTGACGTTACCGCCGCCATTAAGCGGATCTGGTTGCGGGATGCGACCATGGATGCCACTGTTCTGGGCAATTTCGATGTAATTGACAGGAATGTAACCCCGACTTTCACAAAAACCGGACGGTGGTATGAATATTATACCGGCGATTCACTCGATGTTGCAGATGTCAACACAGTCCTTGCTTTCAAAGCAGGGGAATACCGGATTTATACAACTTCAAGGTTGAAGAAACCGGTTTTCACCGGCATTGATGAAACCACTCCCCAGGGACAATTCAATAACCGGTCTGTATTGGTCTATCCCAATCCCTCGTCAGGATTGTTCAACTTCAGGGTCAACCTTCCTTTGCAATCAACCGTGGAGGTTTCAATTTTCAATTTCCTGGGTCATTTGGTCAGGACAACTACCCTGAGCCATCTTCCTGCAGGGTTGAATTCATTTTCATTGGATATCAACTCGGGAGCCGAGGGAAAAAAGGCCGCCGGGATCTATTTTTTCAGGGTTGATGCCGGAACACTGCATGAAAGCGGCAAACTGATCCTGGAGTAGCCTGCTGTTATTTTTCGATTGCTGTTTTTTTTGCCAGGGTGTTCCATTCCTTGAGGTAGGACGCACGGAATGCATTGTACCAGCTGTCATTGGATGTATATTGATCAACCAGGATCAGTGCGGTATCTCCGGGTTTTAACTGAAAATCATCCCTTGCAAGCATTTTAGCCAGCTGATCCTGGGTGGAAGCAGCACTCCTTTCGGGAAATCCCTGGGCACGAAGCAAATGTAAAAACCGAATCGCCTCCCTGTTGTTTCCCTTATCCAGGTAATAGGCAACCGCCTGATCTGTAAGATATGGGTTGGACCGCTGACGAATAAAATCAAAAACATTTTCCGGGAATATTCCAAACCCTTCGAGGCGATAACGCTGATAGTCCCGGGCGTTTTCATCCAGTTCGCCGATGGCGACCGCATAGTTCCCCCCGGCAACCTGGGATCGGGCGTTCAAAAGTTTTTCCTGGTAAGCGGCGGCCCTGTTGTACTTCCCAAGTGTATCAAGGATCGTTTTGTCGGAAAAGCCGCACTCCGTTCCTGCGGCAATAAATGCCAGCGCGTGCTGGAGACAGTGTGAAGCATTCAGGTAATTTTTCAAGGCAATGCTCCGGTCGGCGCGCAAGACTTGAAATTTAACCGAATCATCCAGGTTTCGGCACTGCTGTTCGCTGATCTTCTGCCTGAATTTTAACAGCGCCTCAGAAAACTGAGGGTCATCCGCAAACCCAAATGCTGATCCGGCCGATTTTGTTGATTCAAGGGCCATATAGGCCGAATCAAACCGGTTTGCCCATATCTTTTTTTGCGCGGCGCTCAACTGGATGATCAGGTAATACTTCATGGTTTGCCGATAGAGTGAATCAAATGACCTATCGCGTTCAATCCGGTATTGGTCGGATATGGATTTTGCCTCGTTGAATTGATTCAATGCAAGGGTATATTGCCTGCGATCCAAGGCATAAGCACCCGAATTGAATAATTTCTCATACCGGATCCTGGCAATGTCGGGGGCAAGCGAGTCGAGCATCCCAAAGGCCGCAAAATTTCCCTTTACCCTGTTCCTGAGCTGCAATGCAGCTTCAAAATAATAAACAGCGGTATCCGGTTGATGCTTCTTTAACGCTGCTTCAGATCGCACGGCCGATTCCCGGAAAAGTCCGGCAATGGCCTGCTCTTTCTTCTCTTCCAGTTTTTGCTTCACGAACACAAGATCGCTGTCAGTGTATTTAACTTCAAACTCCTCATAGCAGTGAAGAGCCTCTTCATATTTCATCTGATCCAGCAACAGGTCGCAATCCGAGTTCCTCAGAAAAAAAAGCCCGCTGAATACGGCCTTGTAGAGAGAGTCGGAACCGATCAGGGCTGCATGACCTGTGGCGTACTGGTTTGCCTTGGTAAGGTAGGTGTCGGCCATGCCCCAATTCCGGTTCCGGATGCATTCCTCTGCAATCCCGGTGTATGAATTGTAGATCCCGCTGGCGGCTTTCGACAAGAGATCATCCTCCTTATTGATTGCATGCGAAAAATGAACTTTTTCTGCAAACAACCGGGCATTCTCCATCATTAAAAATGCCTCTGCATACTGATTTTGATTTATGAGATTCCTGGATTTATCCTCGTATGACCTGTAAATATGCCCGGAAACATATCGGGCCATGGTGTCAGCCCCGGATCCAGGATATAATTTCGAAAACATCATGCTGATCACATGCTCTTCCGGCGGGAAAGAACTGCTGTCGAAACAATGGCCAAGAAAATCCTGGTAAATCCGGTTCTGAAGATGATCCATCAGTTTTGAATGACGGATATAGGAAAGCACCCTGGCGGTAAAATCCCCGGCAAACTTATCTACCCCCCCCTGCCAGGGTATCGGGCCAGCCTTTTTCAGTTCATCAATGAAGTTGAAAGTGACGGTGCGTGACAACCTGTTCATGTCAGCCAATTTTTCCTCCAGCCTGCCCGGGTCAAATCCATCCTGGAGCAGGGTCGAGGGAAAATCATATACCCTGATCCTTTCAATCACCTTATTGCATTCCTCTGCCTTAATGAAATTGGCGGGCAACAACCCGGGATCACTGAGCTGAATTGTTTCCGCCATCTGTTTCAGCGAATCCAGCATGATACCTGCCGCATAATAATCATGGATCAGGTCCAGCCTTTTTTTAAAGGTATCCAGTGCCAGGGAGTCATAAAACAGTTGCACCTCGCGGATCATCAGGGTATCAATCCCCGGATCAAAAGAAGCAACGGGAAAGGAACAAACAAGACTGTCGCGGGCGTTAACCGACCTGTCATTCACTGAAACCTCCGAAAAACTTGTGGTATCCAGACGGTTTGCCCATCTGAGCTTCATGTTTACCCTGTCTGGCAGCAACAGGTTGCCAATCTGGAATTGCCTGAAAAGCGTATCCCCGCTGACAACCGGATGGACGAAAAAGATGGAAAGCTGGTATTTATCTCCAATCTGTTCAATTGTCAATGCTATTTTCGAGGTAACCACCACCTTCACCAGCCGGGGTTCACGAAGCACCTCCCTGGCCATTTCACGAAGCAATTCATTTCCATTGGACCAAATACCTCCGTCAGCTGAACGGTAGGGCATCCTGTACTTCAATTGCACCGATGAGGTATAGATCATCTGCTGTGCCCGACTTAACCCCGGAAGGCAAATCAGCAGGAAGAATAAAATTAACTTTTTGAGAAGGATCATTCCCGATTTTAACACCCGGCAAAATTATGGTTTTCCAGGTATAGTTTGAAATGACCGGAGCAGATGCAGAAAAGAAAAATTGTTTATTGTTTTGATAAAAAAAAATTATATTTGACTAATATTTCATCAGAATTGGTCACACACTTAAAATTGTTCCTATGTCCCAACATTTTACGACAAAAATTGTACTGGCATTTGCCTTTCTGTTCACTCTCGGGATTTTAATAACATCCTGTAAGTCAAAGGATAAGCAGGCAGGGCCTCCTCCCGCGTTTAAAGTAATGGAACTTAAGGGAACCAAAGTTCCTGTATACCTCCAGATGGTTGGCCAGGCAGTTGGAATTCCAACTGTGGAGATCCGTGCACGTGTTGCAGGTTATCTGAAAAACTGGTCCTTCCAGGAAGGTACCATCATTAAGAAAGGACAGCCGCTTTTTACGATCGAGCAGGATGAATATATAAACGATGTTAAGTTTGCTGAAGCCGATCTTGATAACAAGATCGCTGCCTGGGAAAAGGCAAAACTGGATGTGGCGCGGCTTAAACCCTTGCTCTCAACCAATGCCATCAGCCAAAATGATTATGATAAGGCTGTCACAACCGAACAGCAGGACAGGGCCCTGGTTGCAAGTTCCAAATCCAACCTGCAGCAAGCCAACCTGAATCTCTCCTATACCACCATGACCTCCCCCATCACGGGCTACATCGGGGCCTGTGATGTTCGTCCGGGGAACCTGGTCGGCAAAGGAGAAAGCACCCTTCTGTCAACCGTTTCTTCTGTGGATCCGATTTATGTGAACTTCCAGATGAATGAAAACGATTACCTGAGAATTATGCGCTTCTGGGAGGCACACAAAGGCGAGATCAAGGAGAAGAAAGATTTGTTCAAGGTATTTCTGACCTTGTCTGATAACCTGCCCTATAACCAGGTTGGAAAAATTGATTTCATCGATCGTCAGATCAACCCGCAAACTGGAACCATTGCCCTCAGGGCGGTTTTTGCCAATCCCGACGGGCTGGTCAAACCGGGAAACTTCGCCAATGTCAACCTGGTCCTTTTTGAACAGGAGGATGGTCTGATCATCCCCCAGGGCGCCACAACACAAATCCAGGGTAAAAATTTCGCCTTCGTCGTCAATAAGGAAAATGTGGTCAACCGGGTGCCCATCATGCTTGGCAGGGCCATCGAAAATAAATACACCGTGCTGGGCGGAATAAAGATCGGCGAAAGAATTATGCTTGAAGGTTTTCAGAAATTCCAGGAAGGGATGAAGATCACACCCGTGAATGTTCCGGATACACTCACTGTTCCTTCAACTCCGACAGTAGTAAAATAACAACGCTGGAGCGATGGAAAATTCACCTTGTTACCTTGTCACCTTGTTACCCTGTTACTCTTTTAAATAACCCCCAAATCATAAAATATGCTCCAATCCTTTATAACCCGTCCCATTCTATCTTCGGTTATTGCGATCATGATCACCATGGTCGGGCTCCTGAGCATGATGGTGCTGCCGATTTCCCAATATCCGGATGTAGTGCCGCCTACCATCCAGGTTACGGCCTATTACCCTGGCGCCAATGCAGAGGATGTCCAGAAGACGGTCGCCATTCCGCTTGAAGAACAAATCAACGGGGTTGAAAACATGACCTACATGACCTCACAATGCGCAAACGACGGATCCTGCAACATTACGGTATTCTTCGCGGTCGGAACCGATCCCGACATGGCCACCGTGAACGTTCAAAACCGCACCCAACGTGCAATGAACGTCCTGCCTGCGGAAGTTATCCAGGGCGGGGTCATTGTGATGAAAAAATCACCCAGCATCCTGCTTTTATATGCCCTCGTTTCAAACGACTCGGCCTACGACACCAAATTTTTATCCAATTACCTGAATATCAATGTTGTGAACGTTCTTAAACGAATCGATGGGGTCGGCGACGTCAACCTGTTCGGGGGAGATGATTATGCCATGCGTATCTGGCTGAACCCGGAAAGAATGGCCGGTTTAAGTGTTTCGGTGCAGGATGTCCAGGCTGCGATCAAAGATCAGAATGTCCAGGCAGCTGCCGGTATGATCGGGAAATCACCCGCTGCCAAAGGGCAGGAAATGTCAATCATGCTCCGGGTACAGGGACGGCTTACAGATGAAAAGCAATTCGGGAACATTATCGTAAAGGCCAACCAGGATGGATCTCTCGTGCGAATGAGCGACATTGCCAGGATTGAACTGGGTTTGAAAACCTACGATGCCAATGGCCGTTTTAACGGGAAAACCGCCCCGGTGATCGCAGTTTACCAGTCTCCCGGATCAAATGCCGTAGCCGTGCGAAAACTATGTGATGAAACCATGCAGCAACTCTCCAAAGAGTTTCCGCTCGGGATCACCTATAAGAAGGGCCTTGATACCGTTGAATTTGTCACAGCTTCCATTGAAGAGGTGCTCAAAACACTCATGGAGGCATTTATCCTGGTTTTCATTGTCGTTTTCATTTTCCTGCAGGACTGGAGAGCCACCCTGATCCCTGCCATCACCGTTCCGGTATCGCTGATTGGGGCGCTGGCCGCTTTCAGTTTCCTTGGCTTCTCCATCAACATGCTTACACTTTTTGCCCTGGTTCTCGCCATTGGGATTGTAGTCGACGATGCCATTGTGGTACTGGAGGCGGTGCAGGAAAAGATCGATTCTGAAGGACTTACACCCCTCGAGGCTACAAAACACACCATGAATGAAATCACTGGAGCCATTCTAACGATTACGATGGTACTTTGTGCAGTATTCATTCCTGTCTCCTTCCTTGGGGGCACAGTCGGTGTCATGTACAAGCAGTTCGCACTAACCCTTATCTCATCCATCCTGATCTCAGCTTTATTGGCACTTACCCTGACTCCCCCGCTCTGCGTTATTCTGCTCAGGCCTAAAAAGGATAAAAAGGGATTGCTGGGAAAATTCTTTAGTGCCTTCGACAGGGGTTTTAATAAAACGACCAACGGGTACGTACGCATTGTTAAGAGCTTCACCCATCACCTTTCGAGGCCGATCATGTTCCTGTCCATTATCCTGGTGCTGACCGTAGTTGTAATGAAATTTCTTCCTTCCGGGTTCTTACCCTCCGAAGATCAGGGCTACTTCTTCATCAACATCAATACCCCAAAAGCCTATTCATTGCAAAAGACCGATGAAGTGGCCCGCCAGGTCGAAGCATTGCTTAAAAAGCTCGACGGGGTTGAGTCCTATACCATGATCCCCGGGTACTCCATTCTTGACAATTCCGTAAGTACCACCAACGGGATGTGTTTTGTAAAATTAAAAAGCTGGGAAGAGCGATCAGCCAAGGAACTACACGTAGAGATGCTCATAAAGAAACTTCAGGCACAAATGAGCAAAATACCCGGGGGGATATGTATGGCCTTCAACGCGCCGGCTATCTCCGGTCTGGGTAAAACGGGTGGTCTCGAACTTCAGCTGGAAGATAAATCGGGGGCCGGCCTGGATAAAATGACCCAGGTTGTCGGTGCTTTTTACCAGGGGATCTCCCAGAGCAAAGCGCTCGCTACCCCCTTCTCCCCATTCAGGAACGACATACCTCAATTCAAACTGACGGTCGACAAGGAAAAAGCTAAAACCATGGATGTTCCTGTCAACAGCATTTATTCCACCCTGCAATCGCTTTTTGGCAGTTATTATGTAAATGATTTCAATAAATTCGGTAAATCCTACCGGGTCATTATCCAGGCCGATGCCATCTACAGGGCCAACAAGGAGGATATCAACAAAGTGTATGTGAGGAGCAATGTCGGGAAGATGGTACCGCTCGGAACCCTTATCCAGATCACGCCTACGCAGGGCCCCGACGTGGTTAAGAGATTCAACCTTTACAGTTCGGCCGACTTCACCATCGGGATTCCTCCGGGTTCCTCTACGGGGCAGGGTATTGAAGCTGTGAAAGAGATCGCTGCGAAAACCTTACCCTATGGCTTTGGTTACGAATATTCGGGTATGACCCGTGAGGAGATCATCTCCGGGGGACAGGCACCGTACATATTCACACTGTGCTTCATTTTTGTGTACTTCCTGCTGGCTGCAAAGTACGAAAGCTGGTTGTTACCAATACCCGTGCTGCTTGCAATTCCGTTTGGTGCTTTCGGCGCCTTCGGACTTCAGTGGGCCCGGGGATTACAGAACAACATTTATGCTCAGATCGGATTGATCATGCTTATCGGGCTTGTAGCCAAAAATGCCATCCTGATCGTAGAATTTGCAAAACAAAAGTATGATGCCGGGCATCCGCTGTTAGATTCAGCAATAGAAGGAGCCAAACTCAGGTTCCGTCCGATTCTCATGACTTCATTTGCATTTATTCTTGGAGTCGTCCCCCTGATGACTGCGGCCGGAGCCGGTGCAGCAAGCCGTCATGCACTTGGAACCTCAGTATTTGGAGGAATGCTCATGGCCACCATCTGCGGGGTAATGGTTGTACCCTCGCTTTATGTCGCCTTCCAGAAACTGGAAAACAGGATGAAAAAGAAAAGCGATGATGCAGCTAAATAAGTAATTTACAAATGCAGGAAAAAATCGTAAATCGTAAATCGTAAATCAATATGTGCCAGAGATATTCAAAAATCCCTATCCTTTTTATCGTTGTAGCGGTTTTCCTTGCTTTTGGAGGCTGCAAGGTGGGCCCTAAATACGTCAGGCCTGTCGTTAAGACCGATTCGCTTTTCAGGTTTGCGATGAGTTCCGACACTGCCAGTTTGGCTAACCTGGAGTGGGTAAAGCTTTTCAAGGACACTGTTCTGCAAAAGCTTATAAATACTGGCCTCCAAAATAATTACGATATCCGGATCGCTTTCTCCCGGATTGAACAGGCCAGGGCAAACTTCAAGATCGAACGGGGAAAACAGTGGCCCCAGATTTCGGCCCAGGCACAGGCTTCATACAATGAGCCTTCAACCACCGGGAGCAACACCTCTTATTTTGCCCTGGCGGGGATCAGCTGGGAAATTGACCTCTGGGGTAAACTCAGGCGGTCGAAAGAGGCTGCCCGTGCCAATTTGTTCGGACAGGTTGCATACCAGCAGGCTGTAAGGATTTCACTGATCTACAACATTGTCGAAAGCTATTTTAACCTTCTGGAATATGATAACGAACTGAGGATTGTCCTGGAGAACATCAATATCAGGCAACAATCTCTCAACCTTGTCAAAGCCAAAATGATTGCCGGAACGGCCTCAGGCCTGGTGGTTGCGCAAGCACAAGCTGAACTGGCCGTCGCCCAGACTGAAGTACCAAAACTCCAGATGCAGATCGGCACAGAGGAAAATTTCCTGAGCACCCTGCTTGGAGAAGCACCGCATGCCATTCAACGTGGACGCCCCATGCTCGATCAGATCAATCCTCCTGACACCCGGACCCCGGGACTTGTTCCCGCACTCATCATTCGCAGGCCCGACATCATCATGGCTGAACAATCACTGGTTGCTGCCAATGCAAATATCGGGGTAGCCCGGGCCATGATGTTCCCCTCGCTGAGCATTTCCGGGAGTGTAGGATCCCTGTTTGATCCCACAAAACTCGCCTACAATGCCCTCGGCAACCTGGTTGCTCCCATTTTCGGCGGTGGTCAGTTGCGGGCAGGTGTGAAAAAGGCACAGGCATATAAAGAAGAGATACTGAACACCTATCTGCAAACGATCAACACCTCCCTGAAAGAGGTTTCCAATGCTTTGCTCGAGGTGCAGAAACAAAGGGAAATTGTAGTCAGCCTGAAAATTACAGTGGACGCAGCACAAACTGCTTTTGATCTTTCGAACCAGCTCTATAATGCCGGGTATGCCAGCTACCTGGATGTAATCCAGGCCCAGTCATTGTTGTTCTCCTCACAGGTTAGCCTGTCGCAGTCGCAAAGCAATGAGCTTACCTCCATCGTGTCACTCTACACGGCACTGGGCGGAGGCTGGAAATAAAGGAGGCAAAATGAAAAGCAAACCTTTCATTTGTGAAAAACCAGTCTTAGCCCTTCTGCTTTTTTTGATGATTGGAGCCCCCCTGACTGCCCAGGAAATCAGTGACAGTACGACGGAAGTGCTCAAATCGAAAATTTTAGGAAAACTGAATCATTTCACCTTCGGCATGTACATCGATGCCTATTACAACTGGACATTAGAGGGAGACCAGGACACTTCGAATATTGTCCCCTACTCCTCAAACTGTCCTGTTCAGGATCAGATCAGGATGAACGTTGCGGCACTTGAGTTTTATTATAATGCAACTAAAGTCAGGGGAAAACTTGTATTCCAGTATGGGGATGCCCCTAACCTGATGGCATCTGCCAATTCACAATGGATCAAGACCATCAGACAGGCCAACTTCGGGTTCAGGATTGTTAAGGATTTGTGGGTTGATGTTGGTTATATTTTCAATCCCATCGGATACGAATCCTCCTGGGCCGTATTGAACCAGATCAGTTTTGTCACTGTGGGTGGATATTTTGAACCGGGAAACGTGCTGGGCGTCAAAATCTCCTATAAGTTAAATGACAAATTCAGTTGCGGAGCAATGGTAGGAAATCCGTTCTCTCTGGCCTATGCGCAGAATACCCATATGGCAGGGCTTCTTTTCCTCAACTACCAACCTTTGAAGAATCTGAGCATCAGCTATAATAATTTCTTTGGAAACCAGGCGCTTTATGATGCCGAAATTGATAATAATATATTATACAACAACATCATTATAACATGGTCACCTCATAAATTAGTTGACCTTGTCGGACAGTTTGATTTCGCTGGTCAGACAAACTCTACCAAAGCCCCTGATACGACGAATACTGCATTTATGTTCTCAGGTTTTCTGCAGGCCAGGTTTTCATTTACAAAGGTTTTTTCCCTGACTGCCCGTTATGAGGTATTGAATGACCCCCATGGTTTCCTGACCGGAATCAATCCCAATACCGATCGTGGCCTCCTTACCAACGGATTTTCTGTCAGCCTTGAATATAAACCCATTTCATTCGGCTACATTCGTGTTGCCTACCGTTACCTCGACGGATATCGCGGGAGTAAAATCTTTGTCAGTTACACCAGCGACATCATGCAGGCCATCATCTTTTCGACCGGGGTGCGGTTTTAATTGGTAAATTTGTCTTTTAAGACAACCAGAGATTATGACCCGCAAAGAAATTGAACAACGCTATCACCGGGTGTGTGATTTCGTATTCAGGGAGCAGTTGAAAAGCGCCCTCGATGAACTTGAAAAACTCATCCGGTTCACCACAAAAGCTGATTATTTCTATCAGATCGAAACATTTGCCGATAATTATCGCACGTTGCTTCACTATGCATACGATGGTTATCATGATCCGCAGCAGAAATCAATACTGAATGGACTTTGCGCATCGATCCTCGCCGTAGCCGACGAAATCATGCAAACGCTCCTCACACAGGAATTGCCTTCCAGAAGATCGGAAAAACTATCCCTTTTCCATGAGTTCGGAGATGATCCCTTAACCATATCAGGAAAGGTCGAACAGATTTTTTTTAACCGGGAGGTGAGCAAACTCATCGAGGAGACCGACCTCGACGGAGATGGACCTATTTCTGAAACACCCATTCCCATCAGGCATACTGATTATATTTTCAAACTGATCTGGCTTTCCGAAAAAATGACGCCGGAAAATATCACGCTTCTCCGGCGGATCAGCCAGTCGGAACAAATTCAATGGCATGAGAAATGCCTCATGGTCAGTGCACTCACCCTCAGCCTGCTGAATCATTTTGATCAGCATAAACTCCTGCTGCTCCTCGAATTCACTGAACCCCGGCAAGACCAGGTATATCAGCGGGCACTTACCGGACTGGTTCTTGGCCTGCTGGTTTATGAAAAACGGCTGGGATATTATCCCGAACTGGTGGAAAAGCTGAAAAAATTCAGCAGCGATGAATCCTTCCTTCCTGAAATTGAGCTGATCCTGATGCAACTGCTGATGGCACGGGAAACCGATAAAATCACCCGTGAATTTGAGGAAGAGGTCCTTCCCGAGATGAAAAAAATGATGCCCAAGATCGAAGATAAACTTCAGCTTACCGACCTAACCGATGAAGAGGAACTGGAGGGAAAGAACCCCGGCTGGAAGGATATGATCAATGAGGTGCCGGGCCTGTTCGAGAAGATTGAAAAATTTTCAAAGATGCAGATGGAGGGTGGCGATGTGTTCATGAGTACCTTCCAGCAGCTCAAACGATTCGACTTCTTCAATTCTATGAGCAACTGGTTCGTCCCCTTTCACCGCGATCACCCTGAGATCAGCAAAAGCTTTTCGGATAAGGAGGAGATCAACATACGCCTGCTCGAAAGCCTTGAAAAAGCTTTTTATATCTGCAACTCAGATAAATACTCGTTTGCCATTAATTTCAGGGCCATTCCGGATCAGCAGCGGACCATGATCGTGACAAATTTCGAAGCTGAATTTGCACAAATGAAGGAGATGGCCTCCGAAGAACAGGTGCTCGACCAGTCACTCGCCTCCAATTCGATTTTCATTCAGTATATCCAGGATCTTTATCGTTTCTATAAATTATACCCGTTAAAACAGGAGTTTGATGACCTGTTCCATCTTCCCCTTCGTTTCACCAACCTCTTCATTTTTAAAAACATCCTTGAACGGGATGGGTTTACTGAAAAAGTGGCCTTCTTCCATTTCGAAAATGATCATTACAACGATGCCATCGGCGCATACGAAGAGCTGATGTCGAAAAAAGAACCACGCAGTGAATTCTTCGAAAAGGTTGGTTACTGCTACCAGAAAACGGGACGGTTCAGGAAAGCAGTTGAATTTTATAAAAAGGCTGAACTCTTTGATGCCGACAGGCAATGGATCCTGAAAAAACTTGGTTGGTGCTGCCTTAAACTGAAGGATTATGAACAGGCCCTGCGCTATTTTAAAGATGCATCCGCCCTTCAGCCCGAAGATGTCACCCTTCAGATTCAGGTAGGCCAGTGTTATCTGAACCTGAAGGATTACGACGGAGCACTGCACCAGTATTCAAAACTCCGGTTTTTCAGCCCCGACAACCTGAAAGTCCTTCGGCCCATCGCCTACTGTCAGTTTGTTGTGGGAAAACCTGAAATGGCAGCTGAGATCTATGCTCAGATCCTGGGAATGACTTCGAATCCTTCGGCATACGACCTGATGAATGCAGCGCATATCAAACTCTGTCTGGGTGAGCGGAAAGAGGCACTTTCTCTTTACAAACAAGGTCTGTCTCTTCCCTCGCCGGGTCGCGCTGAACTTATGAATGCTTTTGATGAAGATGCGCCATACCTTGTTAAGAACGGAATCCCGTCATACGAAATCCCGCTGATCCGCGATTACCTGCTAATTCAATCCGAACCATGATTTTTTCACATAAACTGTCATGAGGAAAAAGGAGATTGGGTTTTTCCTGCTTCTTTTCGTGGTCAGCCTTTTTTTAACATTCCGGATTCACAAAGAGAAAGGGCAATACAACTATCGAAGCGAAATATGGGCAGATCGCGCAGGTTACTATATCTACCTTCCTTCCCTGTTCAGGTTTCATTTTGATGCCAAAAAATGTCCTGAAAAGATCGATGAGAAAACAGGATATGGATTCCTGATCGACAAACACAGGAATACAATCAATACCAAATACAACTACGGTGTCGCTGCCCTGATCTCCCCTTTTTACATAACAGCATCTGTGATTTCTCCCATGCTCCATGTTCCGGATGAGGATGGATTTGGGCTGGTTTATCATAAAATAGTCAACCTGGCGGCCGTTGTTTATCTCATGCTCGGACTGTGGTTCCTGAAAAAGTTCCTCTCCTTTTATTTCAACACGGCGCTGCAGTTTGCGATCCTCCTGTTTACCTATGCCGGAACCAACCTCCTGTTCTATTCGATCGAAAACACGCTGATGTCGCATGTTTACTCCTTTTTCCTGTTCAGCCTGTTCCTGTTTTTAATGAAACTGTTTCTGGAGAGCAATTTCAGCTACAACTATTTTTTAGGGCTGAGTGTGACCTTTGCGTTCATCGTCCTGATCAGGCCAACCAACGCACTGGTGCTGAGCCTTCTCTTTCTGTGGGATACAGGTAACATGGCTGGTGTAAAACAAAGAATCAGGATCTTTTTCAAACCAAAATTCCTGGTCACATTTTGCATTGGGCTATTCCTTGTTTTCCTCCCGCAGATGATCTACTGGAAATATTCACGGGGTGGATACCTGGTCTATACCTATGAATATGACACCTTCTCAAACTGGAATCATCCGAAATTGTTGGAAGTATGGTTCTCAACCATCAATGGTTTGTTCCTTTATACCCCGATGGTCCTGCTTATGGTCATTGGAATGGGGATCATGATTGTAAAAAGAATCCAAAACGGGATATTGACCCTGGCTCTCTTTTTTCTCATGAGTTATATTTTTGCATCCTGGTGCAGATGGTATTTTGGCTGTGGTTTTGGACAGCGCTCCTATGTAGAATATTACGCCATTTTTTCCATCCCGTTCGGATATTTTCTGCGTGAATCCTGGAGGATTCGAAACCTTGCCATTAAAATTCTCGGTGGAATCCTCTTGCTGATCTTCACCAGTTACAACGGCATGATGAGCCTGAAATATGACCAGTGCTTTTTCGGTTCAACCTGGGATTGGGCGCAATTCGGCAGGCAATTGGAGCAGGCTCACCTGCTCTGCCTGAATGACAGGAAATATACGTTTGAGAATGATCTGGAGAATAAGGCATTGCCTTACCTCGATCACACTTCCGATTCAGTATCCTTCTCCGGGATGTTTTCCGCAAGGATATCCCCTGACAGGGAATATGAGGTAATCTATTCCACTCCGCTGAAGAAACTTGGGAAAGGGCCCCATAAAAGCATCGATTTTTGTTTTATGGCCTTTAATCCGGGAAACCAAAATAACAAGGCATTCATCGTCTGCTCCATCGATAAAAGCGATGCCAATGTTTACCTGCAATCAAATCCGATGACCCCTGTTTTTACACAAAAAAGGAGATGGCAAAAACTCAGTTTTCATTTCCTGCTTCCTGACCACCTGAGCGGCAACCCTGACCTGAAGCTCTATTTTTGGAATCCGGAAAGGTCCTCCTTTTTTGTTGATGATCTTATGCTGGAATTTCATTAATTTCTGCTTTTTGAGTTTCATCTTTCTTTGAAAATTGTAACTTGCAGCCCTCATTCAGTTAACATTTGAATCTATGAAGTTCAGCGCTGTTCAGATTGCCGGAATGCTCGATGGGACCATTGAAGGGAACCCCGAAGCGACCATCTCCACCCTGTCAAAAATCGAAGAGGGCGTCCCCGGATCACTCTCCTTCCTTTCAAATCCGCTGTACACGCCGCACATTTATAAAACCCAGGCATCCATTGTGATTGTGAACAGATCCTTCGTGCCTGAAAATCCCATCAGCGCCACCCTGATCCGGGTTGACAATGCCGACATCGCCTTTGCCAAGCTCCTGGAGGTTTACAACCAGATAAAATATGATAAAAAAGGGATCTCCAAACTCAGTTCCATTGACGGATCTGCCCGATTGGGCGCCGATGTGTATGTTGGTGATTTTACGGTGCTGGGCGAAAATGTGGTGATTGGAAACAACGTCAAGATATATCCGCAGGTTTTTATCGGCGACAATACCATCATCGGGGATAACACCATGCTGTTTGCCGGCGTCAAAATCTACTCAGACAATAAGATCGGTAAAAATTGCATTCTTCATGCCGGCGTTGTGGTAGGAAGTGACGGATTCAGGTTTAACCAGCAGGATGGAGAGAACATCAAGGTTCCGCAGATCGGGAATGTGATCATCGAAGACAATGTGGAGGTGGGCGCCAATTGCACCATCGACCGGGCTACATTCGGATCCACCATCATCCGCCAGGGAGTAAAACTCGATAATCTCATCCACATTGGCCATAATGTGGAAGTCGGCGAAAATACCTGCATTGCAGCGGGGACAGGGATTGCAGGATCAACCAAGGTCGGGAAAAACTGCATGATCAGCGGCCATGTCGCCATGACAGGACATATTTCCATCGCCGACGGGACCATCCTGGGCGGAGCAACCGGGGTTTCAAAAAGTCTGACCAAGCCAGGTCAGATGTACCTTGGCACACCGGCACTGGAGGTGTCGAAATTCAGAAGGTCGACCGTACTTTTCCGCAATCTCCCGGAACTGGCCGAACGGATCGACAAACTGGAAAAAGAGCAGAAAAAATCCGTTTAACTTTGTATGATTGCCCTGTTTCTTACAATCATTCATATGCAAACATCCCCATGAATACCAGGAAACCAAAATCAGCAAAACCAGTTTAGGATAAATCTTCAGCAAAATCTGACAGTGACCAGTTTCCTATTGTGGGCATCGGCGCTTCAGCCGGCGGATTGGAGGCATTGTGCTTTCGGCCAGAGTCAAGTTAATACAATTAATATAGATTGTTAATAGATTGTCGGTGGTCAAACAAAATCGGCAGAAGGTGGTAAAATTGATAATTTTCTCCACTGTAATCAATTCTTACCAACCTTGTCAAAAATGCCATTAAATTCACTCAGACAGGCTCCGTTGAATTTGGATATGAGAAACAGGGAGATTACCTTGAGTTCTTTGTGAAAGATACCGGTGTGGGCATTCCTCAGGATCAGCAGGAAATCATTTTTACACGATTCCGGCAAGGCTATGACTTGATAATATTAATCGCTGAAGATGACGAGGATTCAACCGCCTTTATCACCACCGTGCTGAAAAAGTTCAGCAAAGAAGTTCTAAAAGCCAAAACCTGCGTTGAAACTGTTAAGTTATTTAGCAACAATCCGAGCATTAATCTCATTCTAATGGATATCAGGATGCCCAAAATGGATGGATATGAGGCCACGCGCCAAATCCGCAGGCTCAACAAGGATGTGATCATCATTGCCCAAACAGCTTATGGACTTTCAGGTGACAGGCAAAAGGCAATAGATGCGGGATGCAATGAATATCTTTCAAAACCCATTGACAAAGATGAATTACTGCGGTTAATGCAAAAGCATTTCCAACGATAAGCAAGTAAAAAAATTGATAATTGGAGCTATTGACTTTACAATGTCGGATCACTATCTTTGATTTGTGATTTAATAACCATTCCCGATGACCAGATGGAAGAGATTTATTTTGCTGCGAAAATGGCGGATTGGTTTAATGGTAACCATCGCTTTTGTTCTGATTATTTTGTTGGGTTCCTTTTTTATCCGTTATGAAATATTCAAACTCAGGAGCGAAAAGAATGATGAATTTGCAGCCATTTCCAAATTGAAAATAAACCAGCTTGTTCAATGGCAACAAGAGCGTTTTGGAGATGCAACTGTCCTGTCCCATTTGCCGTTTTTTATCAGTTTGGTAGATCAATGGCTCCATAATAAAAATAATGTTTATATCAACCAAAGTGTCAAAGAACGCCTCGCTGTTTTTTATCGGGCATATGGGTATAAAAGTATTTGTCTCTCATCGGTAAACGGTGACCTTCTTTTAACAGTGGGATCATCAGCCCATTTTGATGCTTTCATTTCAGAAAAAATTGTTGAAGCCATCACCTTAAAGAAAGTCACTTGCACGGATTTTTATTACAGCAAAGAAGAAGATAAGATTAATTACGATTTTATTGCTCCTTTGGTAGATGAAAAGGACAAGGCGATCGCCGCATTGGTGTTTCGAATCGACCCGGAAAAAAGTTTGTATCCTCTTATTCAATTCTGGCCCACACCAAGCAAAACATTTGAAACCCTCCTTGTCAGGAAAGAAAAGGACAGCATTGTATTCCTAAGTGATTTGCGATTTCTTCCTAATTCTGCACTCAGGGAAAAAATACCCATGACAGAAACTGAGCGGCCATCAGTTCTTGCAGCGTTAGGTCGCACAGGAATGTGGGATGGAAAGGACTATCGCGATGTCGATGTGGTTTCGTATCTGAGCTCTGTACCTGTTACCAATTGGTTTATGGTGACAAAGATTGATAAGGGTGAATTTTATAAGGAGTTGTATCGCCAAACCACTTTTTTCTTCTTAGGCTTCGGCCTTTTCCTGCTTCTCATGGCCGCCGGATTCACTGCACTGTATGGCAATCGTCAAAGAAAAATCATCCGGGAATTATGGAAAACTTCAGAGGAACTTGCCACTACGCTTCACAGTATTGGAGACGCAGTCATAAGTACCGATAAACAAGGGAAAGTTAATTATATGAATCAGGTTGCCGAACGATTAACCGGCTGGACTTCGGCAGAAGCAAAGGAAAAAAACATCGCTGAGGTATTCAAAATAATAAACGAAGACACACGTACAATTTCTGCAAATCCAGTGGAAGCAGTGTTGCTGAAAGGAACTGTCGTTGGTCTTACTAACCATACACTGCTGATTTCAAAAGATGGAAGGGAAATATCCATTGCAGACAGTGGAGCCCCCATTAAAAGTAAAAATGGTGATATCATCGGCGTTGTTTTAGTATTCCAAGACCAGACTGAAGAAAGGGAAACCCAGAAAAAGCTCACATCTTCTGAATTAAGCTATCGTCGCCTTTTTGAATCGGCGAAAGACGGGATTCTTATCCTTGATGCTGAAAACGGAATGATTATAGATGTAAACCCGTTTTTAGTTGCGTTGCTGGGTTATTCAAAAGAGCAATTTCTTGCAAAGGCAATCTGGGAAATTGGTTTTCTCAAAGATATTGTTGCTAATCGAGATAAATTTCTTGAACTTCAGCAAAGAGAATATGTCCGATATGAGGATTTGCCGCTTGAAACGGTAGAAGGGCAAAAGAAAAATGTAGAGTTCGTTAGTAATGTCTATTTTGCAGGTAAACAGAAGGTTATCCAATGTAACATACGGGATATTACCGATCGCCTTCACGCTGAGGAAGAATTGCGCACAACAAAAGATTATCTTGATAATTTGATAACCTATGCAAATTCCCCTATCATAGTTTGGAATCCTGATTACGAGATTACAAGGTTTAATCATGCGTTCGAACATTTATCAGGTTATAATGCAGATGAGGCACTGGGAGAAAAATTGGATTTTTTATTTCCCAAGTCAAACATCAAAGAATCACTTGCCGAGATTGAGAAAACTTCCACTGGTGAGCATTGGGAATCGGTTGAAATTCCAATTCTCCACAAGAATGGTCAAGTGCTTATTGTTCTTTGGAACTCAGCCGCAATATATGAAAAAGGGGGTAAAAAGATTATAGCAACTATCGCACAAGGACAAGATATTACCTCTCGCAAGCAAGCAGAACAAGAACTCGAACAAAAAAATATTCAACTTAATCAGGCGAACATCGAAAAAGACAAATTCTTCTCAATTATAGCCCACGATTTAAGGAGCCCGTTTAACATCTTTCTTGGCTTTACTAAATTACTGGAAGATGAGCTGCCAACAATGACACAAGAACAGACTCAAAAGATTGCCGTGACTCTGAGAAAATCCGCAACCGGCCTTTACAGCCTGCTTGAAGACCTTTTGGAATGGTCGAAGTTACAAAGAGGTTTTATCTTTTATAATCCTGAATCAATATTATTAAAGCAAAAAGTATTGATTGATACAGCTTTGGTGAAAGAGTCGGCGATTAAAAAAGAAATAGATTTGAGTTATGATATCCCGGAAGATATAATGGTTTTTGCTGATGAAAAGATGCTTGGCGGCATTCTACGTAATTTAGCCAGCAATGCGATGAAGTTTACTCCAAATGGAGGGAAAGTTACTATTAGTGCGAAGCCAATTCCGTCCGAATGGGTTGAGATTTCGGTTAATGATACTGGTATAGGAATGAACAGGGAAATGATTGAAAACCTTTTTCAGATTGAAATAAATACCAGCCGTAAAGGTACTGAAAACGAACCGAGCTCTGGATTTGGCCTTATTCTCTGCAAAGATTTCGTAGAAAAACATGGAGGAAAGCTATGGGTTGAAAGTGAAATTAATATAGGAAGTACTTTTTATTTTACCCTATCGAAGGCAAATGAAACGGAGCCAAAGCCCATTGGTCAAGATTTCCCTTCAGATTTGAAAAAAAATACACAGGCAAAAAACCTGAAGATATTAATCGTTGAAGACGACGAAGCATCAAGAATGATCCTTTCCATCTCATTAAAAAAGGATAGAAATGAAGTGCTTGAAGTAAGAACAGGATTTGATGCAGTGGAAGCCTGCCTCAATCATCCCGACATTGATTTGGTTCTGATCGATATCAGGCTGCCAAATATGGATGGATATGAAGCCACACGACAAATCCGTCAATTCAACAAAGAGGTAATCATCATTGCCCAAACAGCCTTTGGACTTTCAGGCGACCGTGAGAAGGCCATAGAATCAGGATGCAACGACTATCTTTCAAAGCCCATTGCCAAAGATGAATTACTGGGGTTAATACAAAAGCATTTTCACAACTGATAATTCAAATTGTTGACGATACGTGCCATCGATACATTTTCACTAAAAGAGCTTAAAAGATTCCATTGAGTGTGGTGAACTCCGCTACCAATCTCTTGGGGATATGTCTATGACCAGGAAATAAAGTCGATGAAATTAAGTCATTATTAAGAAAACCGTCTGCCATACCGTCTACCACCCTCAAAGAAAAACCCCGTAAGCCATTGACCTACGGGGTTTTATGTTATATTCGTTGTGCCCGGAACAGGACTCGAACCTGCACATCCATACAGACACTAGTCCCTGAAACTAGCGCGTCTACCAATTCCGCCATCCGGGCATTTTCCCGTACAAAGCCATTCTTCGCCTGTACGGTTCAGGGAGTGCAAAAGTACGCTTTTTTTTACTCGAACCAAGAGTCAATTTGATATTTTTCAAATTTCTTTGCCCTGCATCAGAATGGGCTGCATTCCAGGTACGCCGGGTTCCGGTCAGGACCAGTTTCACTCCTGCAGGTGGCAAACCTGTTCCTGCCCGCGATGCGCGTACCTTTAAATTCAAGAATCAGGCTGATCTCATGTGCGCCGCCTGTTCCCTGAAGATTACTGGAAACCTGGATATCATAGCTGTACATGAATTTGAGGTTCATGGTCTCAGAAATAATGTACCGATAACCAGCGAGCACCATCAGTGCTGTAGTCGCCCCATATACCGATGTTGTCTTAAAATAGCCTCCAAGGTAAATGTTGTATTTCAACGCATTCATCCCGACCTGCAGGGAGTTCATCCCGTTTTGGTTCTGAAAGATGATTCCTGGATTCAGACGAAGAGGATCACCGGCACCCTTTACCGGATTTTGAGATGAACTGGGACCATTTCCCAGGGAAATGACAACATCAAGATGACCCACATATTTCCGTGGCAGCGGGGCTTTCAGAACCGATATGAACGACTCATCAGGCTGAAAAAGATGATCCACTGCGAAACCTGCTGTCCCGGTGAAATTGCCGCTGTTGTTCACAAATTGTACCAGCCCGCCTACGCCGAAATCCGCAAAAATACGCTTCTGGTCATCGGGCCCGATCAATTGCGTTGGATAAATATTGCCATATTTTCCACTCAACTGGTCGCTGAAGACAAAATCATTCCACTGAAGCCATTTCTGAATTACGGAACCTTTGATCCCAACCTGGCAGATAACATTGTAGGAAACCGGAATCCTGGCTGACAAAGAAAGTCCGACCGAGAGATTTTTAATAAATCCGATACCTTCGTTATCGCGATTCACCATAAGCCCTATCCCACCAGACCCCGGCAAATTGCGATCCCCGAAATCACCCGAAAAATAAAGGGTCTTAAAATCAACAGGCAGGTTTGGCCACTGGTCACGGCAGGAGAGCCTTGCCCTTACGCCGGCATTAAGTCCTGTGAAGGCCGGATTGTAATAAATTGGCGCATTGAGCCATTGTGAATAGTTCGGATCCTGGCCTTTTGCAATGGAAAAAAGCAGTACCAGGTTTAGGATAATCCATGCCGGAATCATACGTATTGTTTTCATGTTCCCTCCATCTTTTATCTAAATAATGTGACCGTGCCAATCGTTTTCCCGGCCCCTTTTCCGATATTTGATCCTGTCCACACCGTGCCATCCCTGAATTCTGCCTCCACTTTCCATAAATAGGTATCCTGGGGCATAAGTTTCCCGTTGACGGTTCCATCCCATGATTCAGTCGGAACCCCGCTTTCATCCAGGGCAACAGAGCTCCACATCAAATGGCCCCAGTTATCGTACACATCTATCTTGAATCTCTTCAGATTGATCCCTGCAGGTTTAAAAACTCCCGGCAGGGAACTTGAAACAGTGGGTGCAAACCCGTTGGGGATATACAATCCCTTGAACATCATCTGGTAATTCAGGACGGTTGTATCAATGCAGTTCAGATTATTTCTGGCAATGAGCCGGATCAGATAGGTGCCATCGTCAAAATAGGTAACCGTCGGATTTTCCTCCTCGGAGGACTGGCCGTTTCCAAAGTCCCAGAAATAGGTATCCGCGTCTCTCGATCGATTTTCCAACAGGATATTCCCCTTCCAGGTGTTTTCATTGTCACTGATTCCGAAGTCAGCTACTGTTTTAAATACATGGGCTTCAATTTCATTGGATTCTGTACTCTTTGGATTTTCGAGATCCTTGATGAGTGTGGTTAACAGAACACAACTCACCATGTCGTGATCAAAGAGGGTACTGTCGACATATACCGGTTCATTCAATCCGACTTTCATCCCGTTTTTCAACCATCTGTACTCTGGCGAAGAGCCGGCGTTGGATGCTATCGCGTGAAATGTCACCACGGTCCCCGAACATATTGGGTTCCTGTCGACATTGATGGATATTGCAGGTGAATCTTTATATGACCCTCCAACGGTAATCATGCCAACCTTTAAGTTTGAGCAACCCCTTTCGTTCTGGGCTGCAACGGTGAAATAATAGTTCCCGATCTTAAGCCAGATGACAGGTATGGCATATCCGATATTCCCGGATGGAAAAACCACCTCCGTGGAATCAGCCTCTACTAGCAGCGTATAATCCTTGAAGATACGCCACATATAGGTATCTCCTGGTAATGCCACAACTCCTAAACCGTATAGTTGCCCCTCCTGCACCACCTGGTTGATCTGGGCATTTACATTCGTTACAAGAAGTAACCCTATCAGGAATATAAGCTTCAGTCTTCTATGACCACTCACACCGTGCATCTTGTTAACTTACCACCGGGGCATAATACCTGCACCCAGTATGAATCTTAATCAAAATGGATGATTCATCCACTTTGCATGTGATTCCAATGTTAAACCAGCTCCCGGTATGCCTCTTGGGCATACCGGGAGTGGCTGGGAAAGATCACCTGATCAATCCCGAACATGCTTACCGACAGGTTATTACGGGTTCTTAACAATAAATGGTCCGGTAGCCGGATCCGGTGTAATCGTCGGACGTGCCTTGATGGTTTGGTTTACACTTTTCCCAAAGGCCACTTCCGGGTTACAGTCGGTTTCAGAGATAACGTCGTCCAATGAGGTTGCCCCTACAGTGATTATCCCATCTACAGCCAGGGTAATGGGTAAATCGGCCAGGGTTTCAAAAGAGTTATTGGTAATATCCATCTTGACCCAGATCTTAGCACTGCCATCGAATGCGGCAGTGGCCAGGTCTGTAGATGTTGCAACATTTCCGGCAAGGGTTGTGGTATGAGGGCTGGTGAACAATGAGTCGGTGCTCCAGGTTACCGCCGTAAGTGCTTGCACAGCATCAAGACCTGTTATCCTGAACGAAGGAGTCCAGGTCCCTGTGTAGTTCTTTGCAGAAATCCTGGCATACACTGAATTCACGCCATACTGGTAGGCAACCGTTGGCGTTCCCGGAGTAACTATGGCAGAACTTACATCAGCTGCACAGTAGTTTCCAGTGCCGCCTGCTCCTCCCATCGGGTAAATGGCAAGCAGGAACTTGTTGATAGGCTTGATTTGCCATACTTTCATGTTCATGGCATTGCAGATTCCATTGCTCCCGGCGAATTTCACAACCAGGTAGTATGGATTGACAAGTCCGTTAACAATGGCCTGGGCTGTCCAGGTAATAACAATCTGATCCTGTCCAACAGCCGGGGCATTGTATGTTCCGGTGGCAATGATCTCAGCGCCCGGGGCCGGGACGACGCCGGTTGCGCTCATCAGGTCGACATTTGTGGTTACATACCAGGTATAACTGCCGGTGACCCCGTTGTATGGCGGGTTCCCAATAGCAACTTTATAGGTATAAGGCGATCCAGCAGCAGGAGATAAAGGTCCCGGGGTGCAAACCGGCTGTCCATAAACCATTCCCATACTGGTAAGAAAGGCTACTAAAACGAGAAATAATAGATGTTTTTTCATTTTTTTAGGTTTTAACTGGTTTAACTGATTCATTTTCATCTCATTTTCATTTATTCTAATCTTAGGTGTTTCATAGGCTTGTGGTTTTTTTTATAATTCATTAGAAATTTCTTGTTATTGAAGGCCTTGGGTAAACTGTAACAACCACCACCGGCCGGTTGGCAAGAGGAGTAAAGTTGCCAGACTCATCCAATAGCCAGTAGGTGACCGTGCTGTTCCCTAAGGGAAAAATAATATTTTGCGGGTATTGTGAAATTTGGCCTGCTCCTGAAATGACGGCACCTCCGGCAAGGGTAATCCTCCAATGAAGAATCAGGTCTGCAGGGGATGTACAATTATCGGAGAAAGTAGAAGGGTCAAGATCGAATGTGGTTCCTCCGGCATAAAAAGTATACCAGTCGGGGCGGATGGGTGTAATATCGCCGGCCCAATCCCAGAAAGCGGTTACAATATCCTGTACACACCATCTGACAGGGTTTGGGTAATTTGTAAACAAAGGGGGAACATTATCTACAACAGTGACCGATGCTGTCGTAATTGCACTGCAGCCATTGTCATTGGCGGTGATTGTAAACAGGGTGGTCTGAGAAAATTTAGGAGTGGTGCTGTTCAACACTCCTGCAATAGGATTTACTGTCCCTGATGCGGGGATTCCGGTGAGATTTATAGTATTATTTCTGACCCAATTGTAGGTTGTTCCCGGATTATTATTGGGAGTTTCCAGGACGATGGGCGTGATTAAACTCCCCGGGCATACTGTTTGTGAACCTGGCATAGCGGTGACTGACATGTCACAGATACTTTTCACAACAATACTGTCAATCCTGCTGAATGCATTGGAAGGCACCATTCCGCTGCCCTGGGTTGGAATGTTGCTTGTCATTATCCAGCGAATGAAAACGGAAGGCTGGTCGTTGCAGGCAGCAGGAAGATTCACCAATGGCATTGGGAACCAATGGTTTCCAGTACTCAGTGCAAAGGACAGGATGGGGATCCAGGCACCCGAAGTGCCGATCTTATAATCTACAGAAAAATCTCTCGGACCAAAATCCCCGGCGGTGAAAGATTGCAGTTGTGCCTCAATCGTCAAACCTACATAACCAGCCGAAGAAAATTCTATTTGCCAGAATTTCGTATTGGCACCATTATCCCATTGATCGGCGGCAGCGCAACGTGTTGCAATTCCATCCTGATTAAAAACGACTGTTCCTGTTCCTCCCTGGGTTGTAATTACCTTTCCCAGATTGTCGGGGGTACCACCATCCGCAATTGCATCATCCGGATTATTGGGAAAATGCCACTCAACTACCGTGGTCTGGTTCCATGCTTCAGGGCACAGTGTGACTACGAATACCATCAAAATAACAATACGAAAATTCGCTCCCCTGGAAAAAAACGATATAGCCGAACGCAGCCGATTTGCCAGTCGGTTACAAACGAAGGGGAGGCGAAATAGACCCGTCAATGGAGTAGGTTAAGAAAATTAAAATAAATGAATTGCAGTCCTTAAAGGCAAAAGGCATGCCGGACGGCCAGATTCAAAAATACCAGTCAGTTAAAATGATGTATTTTAACCACATATGTATTTTGAAAAAGATCAGGGAAGAAAAGAAGCCCGGAACGAAGTGGGATTAAGCGCGATAAAACCGCACAATTGTTCGATTCTACGATGGATTGTCGAGCTTCTGGATTTTGATTTTGAACTTAGACATTTTCCTGATCAGGGCATCGCGGGAGATCCCGAGTGCATGGGCCGTTTTAATCTGGTTATAATCATTTTGATGCAAGGTATTCCTGATGAGCGCAATTTCGGTCGCTTCAAGGGTTCCTTTGAAAAACACCTCCGTGCCTTGCAACCCCTGCTTTTGTTTTACAGGGAAATCACCGACTCCCAGCGCACCTCCGTTTGACAGAATAACTGCACGCTCAACCATGTTTTTCAGCTCCCTTACATTTCCGGGGAAGTCATATTTAAGCAGTTCATTGATAACCCCATCGTCAACGACAGGAGTAGGCTTATTGATCTTTTTTGAGAAGTCGGCAATAAAGAAACGCAGCAATGGTTCAACATCCTCCGGTCGTTCCCTGAGAGGCGGAATATGGATTGTTAAGGTATTTAACCTGTGCAGAAGGTCCAGCCTGAATTTTTTCTCATCAACCAGCTTTTCAAGGTCATGGTTGGTCGCCGAAATGATACGGAAATCAGTTTTTACTGGGTCCGTCTCCCCTACCCGGGTTATCTGTTTTTCTTCTATGGCCCTGAGCACCTTTGATTGGAGGTTCAACGGCATATCGGCGATTTCATCCAGGAATAAGGTTCCATGGTCGCAAATTTCGAAAAAACCCTTTTTATCATTGAAGGCACCGGTGAAGGCCCCCTTTTTATGGCCGAAAAATTCACTTTCCATCAATGAGTCTGTAACAGAACTGCTGTTAACCGTATAAAGTAAATTATTTTTACGGTTGCTGGCATAATGAATGATCCTGGCAATATTTTCTTTCCCAGTGCCGCTTTCTCCGGCAATCAAAACATGGGTTTCAGGGTAATTCGCCGCTTTCAGCGCAAAATCAAGAACCTGCCTGATCGCGTCACTTGCCCCTACCATCTGTCTTTCAATTCGCTCCTCAAGGCTTTTTGAGATCAGGGAACTTTTCTCTTCCATCTCTTTTAATCGCTGCTGTAATAGCAGAAATTTCTGCGTTCGTTCAATGGAGATCCTGATATCTATCTGGCGGAAGGGTTTCCTGAGATAATCAATGGCACCTAACCGCATGGCGCTGATTACAGTGTCCATATCCCCGTGCGCTGAAACAACAATGACTTCGATGGAAGGGTATTTTACCTTTACTTCTTTCAACAAATCGAGGCCATTGATGCCAGGCAAACGCACATCGAGAATTAACAGATCAATGGGATTACGTTCCATCACAGCCATCCCTTCATTCCCGGTATTGGCAATATAGGGCTTATATCCCCGGTTCCTGAAAAATTCCTCAAGTTCCTCCGTAAACTGACGCTCATCATCCAGGATTAGAACACGCAGCTTATTTGTCATCATTGGTTTTTCGATTTATCAGGTTTTGGCATTACGATCCGGAGCGTGGTGCCAACTGAATATTCACTTAACACCTCAATATGGCCTTTCATCTCCCTGATAATTTCGAATGAGATGGAGAGTCCAAGTCCGGTTCCTTTGCCTGCCTCCTTGGTTGTATGAAAAGGTAACATGATCTTATCCAGTTCATTGGATTTAATACCTATTCCATTATCGGTTACGTCCACAATATAACTTCTTTCGTCGCAATAACTTTTCACTCTGACATAATTTGGTTTGGCTGCGTCGAATAACCTCTTTCTGTCTTCAATGGCATCCTTGGCATTGATAACAAAATTCAGGATGACCTGCTCAAATTTATAGGTACTTCCCACCACCATTTTAAGAGATTCATCAAGCTCGAGGCTTAGTTCAATCCCGGCGTGCGTCAGTTGTCCCGAAATCAAGGCTATGGCGCTTATTATGCTCTCATTGATGCTGAATGCTGAAAGCACATCCCCGTCTGTTGTCCTGGAAAATTTCCGGATGTTATCGATGATTTTGTCGATTCTCGAAAGATTTTCGAAAATTTTATCAGCTTTATTTTGCAGGTATCGGGTGTCGATCCCGCTACTCATCGCTTCGTCAAGAAGATTTTCGAGCCCGATTGAAATTATATTCAGTGGCTGGTTTATCTCATGTGCGATCCCGGCTGCCATGACCCCCAGCCCTGCCATCCGTTCGGTATGAACCAGCTGCTGCTCCATTCTCTTTCGCTCTGTGATATCACGCATGATGGCCATGAGCGACTGGTTGTCCCCATTTTCATCAAAAATCAGTGTCGTGCTGATCTCAGCCAAAAACTGTTTCTGGTCTGCCGTGTGCAGTGTGAATTCAACATTCTGTGTTAGTCCCTGTTCGAGGGTTGTATTAATCAACTTTTGAAGGCGGGTGTGCTCTTCGGGCGGAAATAAGGTGACAATATTATTCCCAATGCAATCTTCTTTGGCTGTAATATTAAACACCTTCAATGCGATGGAGGATATTTCAATGATCCGGCCATCCAGATTCATGATGATAATTCCTTCCGGCGAAGCATCGAGCAGCATCCTGTACATTTTTTCTGATTCCCTGATTCTTTGTTTCTGGCGATAAAGCTCGAGCAGGATGTTAATTTTACTGACCAGAATGTTCCTGTGAAACGGTTTGATGATAAAATCGATAATCCCATGCTGATAATACTCCTGCAAATGCTGCCCGTAAAAAGAATAGGCCGTCACAAAAATAATAGGGACCAGGCCGCCGGCATGTGCTGAATTAATTTCCCTGGCCAGTTCCTGTCCCCCCATCACAGGCATCTCCATATCAATCAGGGCAAGCGCCAGGTCTCTGTCCCTTATTTTTTCGAGGGCCTCTTTCCCTGATGTTGCTGTAATGATATTGACCTCCAGGCCCCTGACAGCATTTTCAATAATCAGGATATTGACTTCGATGTCATCGACGATGAGAATTGTGGGATGATTATTCTTTTCCATTTTTTGTGTTCCATGCCAATAACATTCAAAAATAACAATTATTATATAACTTTAGCTTTTGTTTGCTAGAACAGGAACCATCAGCTATGAAACCACGGCAAAAACACCTGTTTCTTTTCATACTTTCTGTCATGCTATCCAAGGATGTCATCCTTGAAGCACATCCGGATCATGGTCCCGTTCCTGATTTTGTCAGAGTATATTCAGGAAATCAGGCCACCATCAGGAGTATATACATCCTGGATTCCAATTGCAGTTATTTTCTTACCGACCGGATTTTCGCCCGAACCGGTAGCACCTGGAAAAAAATGGATCTCCCCGTGGCCCAGAACATCAGCCTCCTAAGCCTGACTGCTAAAAACATAGGATGGTTCACTGTAAATACCGAAATAAATACCTCGGATCTGTATTATTTTAATCAGGACAGGATCGAGAAGATCAGGTCCCCGTTTGCAAATGAAATCTGTGCGGCCTTCTTCCCTGAGAAAGAACTGGGAATTTTTGCAGGCTGGGGAGAATTGGCGGTCTATGCAAAGGGGCAGTTTGTCAAAATCCCTCCCCCTCCAACGTTAAGTGCGATCATCAAAGTATATGGAACAAATCAAAAAAATATCTGGCTGCTGAATGGTGCCAAAGAATTGTTTCATTTAAAGAATAACCTGTACGATCGAATTCTGCCACACGAGCAGATAAAGGATTTCTGCTTCTCCGAAGCGGAGCATGGATTTGTGTTATGTGAATCTTCGATTTTCGAAATCACCGGCCATCAATCGAAAAAAATCATTGACCACGATGCATTGTTAAAGGTAACCAGGCTGGCCATAATAGATCATAACGACCTCTGGCTGATTGGTGAAAACGGATTGATCCTGAATGTCCACGATGGAATGCTGAAAAAAACCGACAGCAAAAGGAGAGAAAACCTCAGGGATATCGTTGTTTCCGGTCAGCGTGAAATATGGATTACCGGGGAGAAGGGGTTGATCCTTTACTCAGGTCTGAAAAAATTTCCATCGTGCCCGGAAAATAACGACGGATTCACAAAAAATAGGATTTATGCTTACGGTGGTGGCCATGCCGATGATGAATATGGTGTAGCCATCGCTGATTTTAATTCCGACAATAAAAAAGACATTTACGCCGTCTGTATCTTTAACCCAAATCGCATGTATATCAATTACATGGATTCAGCCAGTGCAGTTTTTCCAGCGCCCCTGTTTAAAGATGAAGCTGTAAAAAGAGGCTCTACGGGCTTTTCGAAAAATCTCACCCTGACAGCGCCCTCTGAACTCCATCTGGGCGTGGCTGCAGGCGATATTGATAACGACGGCGACCAGGATATTTACCTATGCTCACTGAATGGAAAAAACAAGCTGCTCATCAACAATGGCAAGGGCTGGTTCAGGGATGTTTCCGATCAGAAAGAACGTGGCTGTGAAGACTTGAAAAGATCAAATACAGCAGCATTGAGCGATGTTGATAACGATGGCGACCTCGACCTTTTTGTTACCAGTGAAAATGGATCCAATAAACTTTACCTGAATGATGGCACCGGCCATTTTAAGGATGTGACAGCCCGTGCGCGTCTTTCTTCGGTGAATGGAGGCATGTGCGCGTCGTTTTCTGATATCAATGGTGATGGGTTGCCGGATTTATGTGTTTCATTCTGGTTTTCAAAAAATAAACTTTATCTGAACGAAAGCAAAGACGGGCATGTGAAGTTTCGCGATATCACTGCGCTTACCGACCTTTCAAAAGCAGAACCGGTACGAAGCAATGCAGTGGTATTCGCCGACATAAACAACGACGGCTCTCCCGATCTGTTTATCGCCAACCGGAATTCTCCCAACAAATTATATCTGAACGACGGGAAAGGTTTGTTCAGGGATGTTTCAGCCAGCTATTTTTCAGATAAGACCTTCCTCAGCAACGGAGCTGTGTTTGCTGATTTTGATCTGGATGGGTACCAGGACCTCTATCTGGCTAACGTGGGAGAAAATATACTCTTTAAGAACGTTAACGGAAAATATTTTGTGGATGCAACCGATCGGTTCGGGGCCGAGTTAAGCGGATATTGCACCGGCTGCGCAACAGGCGACATCGACAACGACGGAGATTTGGATCTGTATGTGAGCAACTACATCAATGGGAATAGTTTGCTTTTTATCAACGACCTGGAACAAATACATTCGGTGACATTCGTATTGCAGGGAACCAAATCGAACCGCGATGCGATCGGCGCTCAAATTACGCTGTATACTGCTGATCCTTCAACCGGCATGAAAAAGATAGCGGGATACCGCGAAATCAACGGGGGAAGCGGATATGGATCGTTATCGGCTAAAGAGGCTGTTTTGGGTTTGGATCCGCGTAAAACATACGCTGCGAGCATAAGGTTTCCTGCCTCGGGTAAAACAATTGAAGTCGAAAACATTCATTCGGGCGATCGTTTGCAAATTGTGGAGGAAAGCGGGTTTCCTGGAAAGGTATCTCTGGAGTTCAAGGCAATGAAGCGATTCTTCATTGATAATGAAAACCAGATGGAAATTTTTAAATACCTGCTGGTGTTGGGATTAATGGTCCTTTCCCTTTACTTCCAACGGCACCGGCAGGTCATCCCTGCGAAAACACTGTTTTTCATTTACCTCCCGCTATTCCTGATGTTTTTTCTTGTAAACCGCGCATTTTTGTATGAAACCCTGGCGATCTCCCTGTCCATTCCTGTCGGAATGGTGCTGTTCAGCCTCGTAATCTTACAATTATTTTCAGAAAGGATCCTTTTAAAACGGAAAGTGGTAAAAGAGAAACAGGAGATCCGGGAAAGCATTTCGCGCGATTTGCATGACGACCTGGCATCCACGCTTGGAAGCATATCCATCTATGCAAACATGATGAAAGAAAACAGCCCCTCCAATGAAACCAACCGTTTACATGTTTCACATAAGATTGCTGAACTTTCGCAAAAGGCACTTCAATCGATCACCGATATCATATGGATTACCACGCCAAAGCACGATCTGTTGAAAAGCCTTCTTTCAAAAATCAGAAATTATTATTTTGAATTATTCAATGATAACAAGATCCGGTTCTCATCGGAAATTGAAATGGCCGGCAAGGATGCTGTTTTGACTGACAAATTCCGTCACAATATATTTTTAATCCTGAAAGAGGTCGCGAACAACATCATACGTCATTCAAAGGCAGACCGGGTATTTCTCAAAGCCGGGATTGAGGATGGCTGCTGTTCAATCGAAGTTGCGGATAACGGTTGCGGCTTTGATGCAGACTTAAAAAAAGAAAACGCTTCGCTGGGAAACGGCCTCATCAATATCAGCCGGAGGGCCGAGGAATCGGGGATTCAACTGGAGATTCATTCTGAGGTCGGGTCAGGCACACAAATTACCCTTACCTTTAAAATAGCACAAACAGGTCATTGACTGTGCCTGCAATAACCCTTAACTTGCAAGCTGATTTTGAATGCCTTTAGTGACCATTGAAACAGAAATTTTAAAGTGATGGGAATTTCGGTCGGCATCGTTGAAGATAACAAGGATTACAGGGAGAGCCTGACCTGGCTTTTGGCTTCCGATGGGCAATTTAATGTTGATTGGAGTTTTGATTCTGCAGAATTGGCGCTGGAACACGGCACCGAGGTTGATGTTATTCTTTTAGACATCAATTTGCCCGAAATGTCAGGGATTGAAGCCATTTCACATCTTAAAAAGAAATATCCGCCGGTTCGCATCATCATGCTCACCATCCTTGAGGACGACATGAATGTAGTCAAATCGATCCAAAATGGCGCCGATGGATACGTGCTTAAAAAAACAAACCCCCTGAAAATCATGGAAGCACTTCGGCAGGTTTATGAAGGGGGATCACCACTGACCCCCTCCGTTGCAAAACAACTACTCAATATTTTCAAATTCAGCGCCCCTCCTCCCGAATCAGATTACCACCTTACAACGCGCGAAAAAGAGGTTTTGACCATGATCGTTTCAGGCGAAAGCACCGAGAATATAGCCATAAAGCTTTTCATCAGCCCGGAAACTGTCAGGAATCATTTCCGGCATATTTATGAGAAACTCCAGGTACACACCCGATCGCAGGCTATTTCAAAAGCGATCAAAGAACGGATAAAGTAGCCCTTATCAAACCTCACGATGATATCAAAATGACACAAACGTGTCATTGATTTTTGTTTTGTGATGGTCTATTTTTACAAAAAAACCGAAACCAAAATAATACACCATGAAAAAAGTTACACTTTTCGTTCTCATGTTCATTTTAAGTATCGGCGCCTCCGCCCAGGATAATAAATCCCAGGCTCCCTTGTTTAAGGTAATGCTGAATGGCCAGGAGCAAGGGCCATACAATCTTGAGCAACTCAAGCCAATGATTCAAAATGGCCAGTTGACAAGAAATACCATGGTATGGCAGCAAGGTATGTCAGGGTGGAGTGAAGCAGAACTGATTACGGAAATAAATGAATTATTTAAGGTTGTACCCTCTGCCCAGGTCATATCCGCCTCCGACACGATTAAAGCAATGCCAGATAAAAAAGTTAAGGTTAAAAATGCCTATTATTATAAGAAAAAGAGCACCATAAATATGAGTTTTGGGGGCTTTGAATTAATTTTCGGCGGACTTATGGTCGGTTTAGGTGCAGTTGGCAGCTCACAATACAATGGAGCGTACATGGCCGTTGGTGGAGCCGTAGCGACATTGGGCGCCGTGATGCTTGGCATAGGCATTTCGCAAAGAATCAAGGCAAAGAAACTGTCTAAAACAGAGGGAAGAATCACGTTAGGGCCAGCCACTTCAGGAATAGGATTGGCAATTAATTTTTAGCCTTCGTGGAGGGCTGCCTTTCGTTCAACGGATTGGTCATTTGCATAAAGTAAGCGGGAAGTCCATCCCTTTCGACCATGATTTGGGATATTGAGAGGAACCATGATATTTCTCGGTCAATTCCGGAATATAGTCGTTCAGATATGATTCAAGGTCCTTTATGGTGACTTTACTGTTATATTGTGAAGCGGGGGCCTTACAGCTCAGTCCCTGCAATAGCGCGTAGGTAAACACACCATGGCCCAATTCCTTGAACTCCGTTGCATACTGTTCGCTTCCGGTGGAAGCAATCAGGTAAGAGCCTGTCGAACGAGCCAGTTGGAGAACTGCTTTTTCTTCCGCAGCCCCACGCATGGCGAAGGTTTCAACCGCAGCCCCGCTCTGGCATGCATCCAATAGAAGAACCTGCTTTTGGGCTGGAACTTTTTTTGATAGTTCCCGCAATTCTAAGGCTGAGATGCCTTTTTCCCTCAAAAGCTCATCTTTGCCGTAAAGCTGGGTTACATCCGACAATGCAAGGAAAAAATCTTTTGGGATATCAGGGCTTCCTTCACTCATCACCCCATGTCCTGCATAAAAAAGCAGGAATGCATCCTGTGGTTTCGACTGATTCGTTATCCGGTTAAATCCCGCCAGAATCGAATCCCTGATCGCCTGTTCGTTTTTATAATAACAAACATGAATGGACCTGAAAATATCCTTCGAGGAACTGTTAATCTTATCAACGATACTTGATGCATCAGCAACTGCATAATTCAAATTATAACTGGAATTCTTGTATTTATCAATTCCAACAGCAAGGACAAACAATCTCGATTCCGCCACAGTTCCTGTGTATGAAACGTGAACCTCCGCCGGAGCGCTCTGATAGCCATTTTTGGAAATAGCAACAGCCTTCACCGTATTGCTTCCGGGAAGCAGGGTTACCGAATAATTCACACCCGGTCCAACTGCTTTCATACCCCTGGTTTCATCACTTACCAGTTTGTCATTGATATAGATCCGAACCTGCTTGATCTCATCCCCATTATCCTTTAATGAACAGGTAATCTGAAGCGTGGCGCTGGTGGCCTTGTAGTCGGGAGAAGGACTTGTTATTTTAATCTCAGGAGAAAATTTCACAAGATCATCGAGGTTAACCTTATTTGCCTCCAGAGTATTCGCAAAAACCTGGGTCATCAAACTGGGGGTATACATCTGATCATAGGTGTTGGCAAGCGGGATTTTATTATAACTGCCAACCCACCGAAGATGGTCAATGGCGCCTTTGGTTCCCTCCATTCTGCCGTCGGGTGTCACAAAAGCATAATCCTTTTCCCCCCAGGTATAAATATAAGCCACCGTTGTATTGGTTTTGGTCGAAAATATCTGAGTTAAATTCTGCATATCCGTGATTAATAAATATTCAGTGCCAGGCAGCTTTTCAATCAGTTGAAGATCGAGGGCGACAGAATAACCTGCACTTGAAAAATAGATTGCATGGCCTACAATATAATCCTTGGTTTGTGTTTCAAACAGTAATTCCCCATCCCTTACCCGGTATTTTTTTATGTTTGTTTTGTCGACCAGATATATGTAATCCCGGCTGAAACAGATATCATGAAAAGTACTGTTAAACGTTGTGAGATACTTGATTTTCCCATTTTCTATCGTGAAGTAAAAAGATTTTGATTTCCGGTCCTTTCCTGTCTTTTCGACCTTTAATATTTTTGAACATACAGCAAAATTCATTGAATTGGGGGCAACTTTGAGATCGGTCAGTTTCGATCCGCAATCATATACATCAATCGGAGCAGTTGATATTAAATCCCATAAATAAACCTTGTCTCCATCAATGGTTAAAATATTTGACCCGTGGTTACAGAACCTTGTGTTCCCTTCCTCTTTGGGAACAGATTCCTTCAGGTCCCTCGCCTGCATGAATTTCTTTTGACCGGTATATAACTGCAAGTCTGCTGACAAAAAAGTACTGTCATGAATTATATCTTTTGCCCATTCCTGAATAAATGGAAATATCTCATTGATTACTTTGCCTGTGATCACGTCAATATATTTATAGGTTATGATCCCGGCATTTTTTGCCGCATAAATCAACGTCTTTCCATTTTCAGTCAGTCTGAACGGTATGTCATTTCCCGGTAATGTAAATGATTTGATCATCCTGAAGGTCTTGACATCAAAAACAAATACCGATACAACCAGGCGCTTGTCAACATCCTCGTAATAATATGATTTGATGATGTATTTGCCATCGGGTGTAACGAGTAACCCTGAATGTGGCTCCTTGTTTGTTTCTACCGATTCAAGATAAGCAACTGCCTGGGCCTTTAAGATATTGGAGAAAAGGCTGTAGCAGATAATAACCACCAGGACAAACAGATTGATTTGAACTATTTTTCTCATAACAGCAGGGTTTAAAAACACTTTTTTTGCAGCCGGTCAGGATTGCATCTGACAGCTCATTCATCCATTTCAAAAAAAAGATCAATCCCGTTTTTTGTTAAGTAAATATACATTAAAACCCGGCTGGTTTTCACACAGACGGATAAAAATCC
>JBAXVX010000033.1:0-47247 GCA_037128705.1 Bacteroidota bacterium
AAGGCAAAACGACATCAACCGATATTATGAATTCAATTTACCAAAGTAGAAATAATAAGTTGGATGAGTCATTCAATCTCCAGGAAACCCGAAACTACGGATTATCCATTCTCTTCAACGAGTCGAACTTTGCATATTGCATCCTCGATTTCAAACGGAACAAATATCTCGGGGTCCTTCACCTGTTGCGAAATGAGGTGAAGCCGCAACATGCTTTGCCCATGGTGAAACCGCCTTTCGATGAATTTTTGAAGGGGGTGATTCATGCCATGCCCTGGCTCAAGAACCCATATAAATCGATCAAGGTGGCCTACGAGGGAAGGAAGTGCACCCTGATCCCCGCCCAACTTTTCGATTCCGCTGAAAAGGAGAATTATTTAAAGCTCAGTTTCCCGAAACAGGAGGAGGAGCAAACTTTTTCCGATCATCTGATGCCACTGGATTCACACCAGGTATTCTCCATCCCGGTATCCATGCTGAATGCCGTCAGGGGCCAGTATCCGAATATCAAGATTGTGCATTTTTCAAGTGTGCTCATCGAAAGCATCTGGATCAACTATAAAAACAGGATCAACTCGAACAGGGTGTTCATCCATATCAGGGAAAAGCTGTTCGACCTGATGATCTTCGACGGCCGCCAGATGAGTTATTTCAATACGTTCCCATTTCAGAATTCCGAAGATGTGGTCTATTACCTCATCTTTGTACTTGAACAGCTCAACCTGAACCCGGAGCATATTCCACTTGTTCTGCTGGGGAATGTAGAGAAGGGTTCCGGGTTATTTGAACTTTTGGCCAAGTATGTCCGCCATGTTGAATTTGGCCGGCGGAATGAATCCTTTAAATACAGTTATATCCTGAACCAGTTATCACCGCAGGCCTATTATCCCCTTCTGAATTTTTTCTCATGCGGATTATAAGCGGCATATACAGGGGCCGGCGATTGCAGCCCCCGGCAAATCTGCCGGTAAGGCCCACCACCGATTTTGCCAAGGAGGGTTTGTTCAATGTTTTGAGCAACCTGGTTGATTTTGAAGCACTCAAGGTGCTCGATCTTTTCACCGGGACAGGCAGCATTGCCTTTGAATTCCTTTCACGCGGGGCCATTGAAGTAACTGCAGTGGATGCAAATCACCAATGCATCAGTTTTATCAAGAAAACAGCAGAAACCTTCGGGGCCAAAAATATTCAGGCAGTTAAATCTAACAGCTTCGTTTTCATCAAACGGATGTGGACGGAATATGACCTGATTTTTGCCGATCCCCCTTACGATCTCGAAGGGATAGAGTCGATACCTGATCTGATCTTTGATTCAAAATTGCTGGCTGCGAAGGGCATGCTCATCCTGGAACATTCTGTCCGCTACCGCTTTGAGCAGCACCCACATTTTTTCCAGCACCGGAATTATGGAAGTGTGAATTTTACCTTATTTACGAGAAACAACGTGTGACATTTAATTCGTCATTCGTCACTCGTCATTCATCAATATTCATCTTCATGAAAGAAGAAATCGTCTTTGGTAGGATAATCGGGCCAGATATCTTCAATACGTTCGTAAGACTCACCTTCGTCTTCGATCTCTCTCAGATTTTCAATTACTTCCTGCGGCGCGCCTGATCGGATTGCCCAATCGACCAGCTCCTCCTTGGTGGCAGGCCAGGGGGCATCTTCCAGTTTTGAGGCCAATTCGAGTGTCCAATACATTGAGTTGTTCTTTTGGAGTTTTTTGCAAAAGTATAAAAAAAAAAATCAGAAAGTCAAGACTTATTTTTTTGGCAGCCAGGGCGATTCAATCGCACCGAAATCTTTTCCTGTTTTTCTTGCCAAAACGAACAGGTAATCCGACAAACGATTCAGAAAGCGAATTATTATATCATCGACGGGGTTGGTTGAATTTAACCTGATCAACGACCGTTCAGCACGCCGGCAAATGGTACGGGCAATGTGGCAGTAGGAAACCAAAGGGTGGCCTCCCGGAAGAATGAAATTGTTTAATGGGGGAAGTTCTTCATTCATGGCATCTATTTCGTGCTCCAGGATGGTGATATCCTCCTCGGCAAGGGAGGGTAATTCCCTTGTTTCAACCGCCGGATCCCGGGCAACCAGGGCCTCTGCAACAAAAAGCCGTTCCTGGATGCGGATCAGTATCATGTGATAATGGGGACTGATCTCCTGGTCGCGGATCAAACCAATGAATGAATTCAGTTCATCCAGATTCCCGTATGCCTCAACCCTTTCATGGCTTTTGAGGACACGGGTGCCTCCCAAAAGTGAAGTTTCACCCTTGTCCCCGCCCTTGGTGTATATTTTGAAATTTTCCGGCATATTAAAAAGGTGACAAGGTGACAAGGTGAGAAGTGAGAAGTGAAAAGTGAAAAGTATCCCGTTCCCCTGTTACCCTGTTACCTTGTTACCTTGTTACCTTGTTACCTTGTTACCCTGTTACTTTTCTAACCGTTCTTTCAGTTTCTCGTACTGTTCTGCCATCTCTTTCGGCAGCCTGTCGCCAAACTGCTTCTGGTGCTCGGCAATGAGTTCGCATTCATCGAGCCATTCTTTCTTGTCCACCTTGAGAATATCGCCCATTTTATCGGCAACGCCGGTGAGCCCGCTGATGTCGATGGATCCCTTGTCCGGAACAAAGCCGATCGGGGTCTCCACCGCGCTTCCTGTTCCTTCAACACGTTCAAAGATCCATTTCAGCACACGGATGTTGTCACCATAACCCGGCCAGAGGAATTTTCCCTCAGGGCTTTTCCTGAACCAGTTGACATTAAAGATTTTAGGCAGTTTGTTTTTGTCAGGTGCATTTTGGCCGATCTTCACCCAATGTCCGAAGTAATCACCCATATGATAACCACAGAACGGAAGCATGGCAAACGGATCGCGGCGCACACCGGCTTTCAGTCCGATAGCGGCTGCCGTAACCTCCGATCCCACGATCGATCCCATGAATACGCCATGGTTCCAGTCAAATGCCTCGTAAACCAAAGGAACGGTCCCGGGACGGCGTCCGCCGAATAAAAATGCGGAGATGGGCACCCCCTTCGGATTTTCCCAGTCCTTGTCAATCACCGGGCACTGGTAGGCTGGTGCTGTGAACCGTGCATTCGGATGCGCTGCAGGCTTACCATTTTCCTTGTTGTAAATTTCATTGGTCCAGGTAATGGTCCCTTCGGGGATATCCGATCCGATCCCTTCCCACCAGATGTCACCGTCGGGGGTAAGGCCCGTATTGGTAAAGATTGAATTGGACTTGCAGGATAACATGGCGTTGGGATTGGTTTCCATGGAGGTAAAAGGAGCAACGCCAAAGAAACCGGCTTCAGGATTGATGGCATAAAGGCGTCCATCTTCGCCGAATTTCATCCAGGCAATGTCATCGCCAACGGTTTCAACCTTCCATCCTGGGATATTTGGTATAAGCATCGCGAGATTCGTCTTTCCGCATGCGCTTGGAAATGCAGCAGCAACATAGCGTTTCACACCCTGGGGATTTGTAATTCCCATGATCAGCATATGTTCAGCAAGCCATCCTTCGCGGTGGGCCATGTTGGAGGCAATGCGCAAGGCAAAGCATTTCTTTCCAAGCAGGGCATTTCCGCCGTAACCACTTCCAAACGACCATGTTTCATTGGTGTCGGGAAAATGTGAAATGTATTTCTTTTCAATGGGTGCACAGGGCCATTTTACATCTTTTTGCCCGGGCGACAAGGGTGCTCCGACGGAGTGGATACATGGAACGAAATCACCATCGCCAAGCAGGTCGAGAACGGCGCTGCCCATGCGGGTCATGATGCGCATATTGACCACCACGTAAGGGGAGTCGGTCAACTGAATGCCGATGTGGGCGATTTTTGACCCAAGCGGACCCATGCTGAATGGGATCACGTACATGGTGCGGCCTTTCATACTGCCCCGGTATTCCTCAGTGAGAATTTTTTTCATCTCGGCAGGAGCCATCCAGTTGTTTGTAGGTCCTGCATTTTCCTGTTTTGCAGAACAGATGAAGGTGCGGTTTTCAACGCGGGCCACATCACTCGGGTCGCTCTGGAAATAATAACTTGAGGGACGCTTTGCTTCATTCAGCTTTACCGCCATGCCTGTTTTAACCATCATGTCAAGCAACTTCTGATTTTCTTCCGCTGAACCGTCACACCAATGAATGGATTCGGGCTGGCAAAGGTCTGACCATTCCTTAACCCATTTTTCAACTTTACTACTGATTTTCATATCGTTTGATTTAATTGTTTTTAGATCTCTTGAAAAGTTAAAAGTAAAAAATCAAATATAACCCAATTCGTTAAATTCAATTCTATCACTTAACGTAAAATTTCACGTAAGATTACATCCACGGGCAAACGTACGTTGATTATTTTAGCTCTCCCAGCGCAACTTTTATCCTTCTTGCTGCTTCGGTAAGCTTATCCGTGCCGGTAGCATAGGAAAAACGGAGGCAGTTCGGATCGCCGAAGGCATCGCCGGGAACAAGGGCAACAAACACTTTATTAAGCAGGTACATGCAAAGATCATTGGCATTTTTGATGGTGATGGTCCCATCCGATTTCCCAAAATACCAGGAGATGTCGGGAAAGATATAAAACGCACCATCGGGGTGGTTGAGTTTTATCCCCGGGATCTCGGCCAGAAGCTGTAACATGAGGTCGCGGCGCTCACGGAAGGCCTTTTGCATGATCGCCATGTCGTTGGTGCTGGAAGGCTCTGTAATAAATGCCATCAGGGCTGCGCGCTGTGCGATGGAGGAGGCCCCCGAAGTGAACTGACCCTGGAGTTTGTCACAGGCTTTCGCGATGGCAAGCGGGGCGGCGATGAACCCGATTCTCCAGCCGGTCATGGCATATCCTTTCGAAACGCCGTTGATCAGGACAACCCTGTCCTTGATATAATCAAACTGGCAGATGCTTTCGTGCTTCCCGACGAAATTAATATGTTCGTATATCTCATCGGCAATGATGGTGATTTCAGGATATTTAAAGATCACTTCCGCGATCCCTTTCAGCTCCTCACGGGTATAGACCGAACCGGTCGGATTACACGGAGAGCTGTAAATGAGCAACCTGGTTTTGGGAGTAATGGCCGCCTCCAGTTGCTGCGGGGTCACTTTAAAATTATTTTCAATGGATGCCGGAATGAAAACCGCTTTGCCTTCGGCCACCTTGATGATCTCTTTATAGGAGACCCAGTAGGGTGCCGGGACGAGCACTTCATCACCTGGATTGATAAGGCTAAGCATCACATTGGCAATGGATTGCTTGGCTCCGGTTGACACGACAATTTGATTGGGGTCGTAATCGAGATTGTTGTCGCGCTTCAGTTTAACACAGATGGCCTTTCGCAAATCTTCATACCCGGCCACCGGTGAATAAAAGGTAAAATTCTGGTCGATGCCTGCCTTTGCTGCATTTTTGATGTAGTCGGGGGTGAAAAAATCGGGCTCCCCAAGACTGAGATTGATCACATCATGACCTTCAGCTTTGAGTTCGCGGCTCTTACGCGACATGGCCAGGGTTTCACTTTCGGCCAGATACTGGATTCTGTTAGCGAGTATTGTCATAAGATAGTGAGAATGAAGTTTTTGACAAAAAAGAACAAATTTAAAAAAAATAACCGAACACCAAGTCTGAATTCAAAAAAAAGTAATGGAGTGATGAAGTAATGAAGTAATGTACTTTATTACTTCGTTACCCTGTTACCCTGTCACCCTGTTACCCTGTTACCAAAAATTAATGGTACTTTTGTCATAAAACACCCCCTATGCATCCACCCTTCGTTAATCCCCCTCTTTTCCACCTTCTTGGCGGCATCATCCGGTTCCTGCTGCTTTTCAGCGGCGCTTTTTTTCTTCTCTGGTATTATCTCAGGGAAACCAGGAAGCCTGTACCTTCCGGAATGAGCAATGACGATAAAAAGGTCATCCTTCCCTTGCGCCTGCAGGCCTATGAGCGGTTTGTGCTGTTCCTCGAACGGATACAACCCTCCAACCTCGTAGTGAGGATCAACAGCGGGGAGCTTACCTCTTTGCAATTGCAGTCATTGCTTGTCCGAACCATCCGCGAAGAATTTGAATACAACCTGTCGCAGCAGCTGTATGTTTCCCAGCATTCCTGGGAACTGATCAGGAATGCCAAGGAGGAGACCATTGCGATGATCAACCAGGCTTCGGCCAATGTCGGAGAGCAGGCCCATTCTTCAGATCTTGTGAAGGGGATATTCGATATCGCCGTTTCAAAAGGAAAACTTCCCATCGACGTTGCCCTGGAAGAGATTAAACATGAACTGCAGAAATTGTTCTGATGGCCGGTTATTTCCCGAAGCGGTAGGCCAGGGTCAATGCAGCTGAAGTATTGTTAAAACTGAATCCAAAATTGGAGTTTGTCCGGTCAGAGGTAACCGAACTTATCGTGGTTTTCGTTTTTCCGTATGCATAATAGATACCCGGGGTGATTTCAGCCCCGATGACCAGGTGGTCTGAAAAAGTATAGTTGACACCCAGAACTACATCCACGCTTGGAGATAAACGCCAGTCTATGGTCTCATAATCATTGCCGATCGATGCCTGCTTCTGTTTTTGATAAAAATAACTCATACCTGCCTCTAATCCCCAGATAAAATCGAGCTTTGCAATGACCGGGATCCGTTTTTCAAAGCCAATCATAAATCCGACCCCATAGTTAGAAGACTTGATATCCAGGGAATCCTCCGGTTTGCCCCAGAGTGCGTTTTGCCCCATGTTCAAAGACAGCACGGAAAGCCTGAGCAACGTTTTTTCACCTCCGGTTTTATACTGGAGACCAAATGAGTTTAGGTTGCTGAATCTGATGCCAACCTGGTGGATGCGGAGTGATTTTTCCTGCTGGGCAAAGGCACCGAAAGAGACAAGAAAAAAGAAAAGTGCAAAGCAACTGACAGTTTTTTTCATAGGGATTGGGGTTTAGTGATATTAGTTATTGTAGAAACGAAATAATCTTCATATTGTTTAGCGAGTGTGATAAATTTAACAAACCTTAACGCGCTGATGGTCAAATCTTCATCCTGTACCAGTATCTGTATCGTTCCCTGAACCCCATTTTTTCATAGAGTTTGTTTGCGGGGATATTGTTGACAAGGACCTGGAGATAGGCGGTTTCCGATCCCTGTTTTCTTCCCCATCGCAATATATTTTCAACAAGGAGGAAGCCCACGCCGGTATTCCGGTAGGCAGCGTCAACAACAATATCAAAAAGGCCGAGATAGGATCCCTCTGCCACACCCAGGCCAACCCCGATCGTCTTATTTTCGCGGGTAAGGGATATGAGGCATTTCTTCAGCTTCAGCTGTTCCATTATTCCGACATAGGTAGGCTTTCGTTCCCATTCGAAATCATTCATCCGGATGAAATCATCTATCCAGTGCGAATTCAATTCTGTATCGATCCTTATTTCCCTGATGGGGGCTGCTGAAATTGAAGATATGTCGAGCGATTGGAATGAAATGGTTGAATGGAGCTGGTATCCTCGGCTTCCAAGGCGATGGTCGATATCTGATGGTTCAGCAATGGAGGTGACTTTAAAACAGGGAGGGATGTTCCGGGATTGATATAGGAATTCGCAGAAGTCGATTTTTTTCTCCGGGTCCAGGGTAGAGGGGTAAAGCAGATTCACTGAATTTGAGCGCTTGGTCACCCCGTTGGCAAAACGCAGGATCCAGCCATCGTACTGCATGGTTTGCAATGCCGGCCAGGCGTTGTTGCTGATCTCTTCGAAACGGCGAATCATATTGAATGACAAATGACGAGTTACGGATTATTTATGCTGTAACATATCCCCGGGCCTTCTCCAGTGCAGCCGAAATCCCTGCAGGATTTTTTCCTCCGGCCGTAGCAATATGGGGCTGGCCGCCGCCGCCACCCTGGATCTCCTTGGCAAGTTCGCGCACGATATTGCCGGCATTGAGTTTACGCACCTTCACGAGGTTATCTGAAAGCATCACGGTCAGTGTTGCCTTGCCCTCGCTCTCCGTTGCCAGGACCTGGAAAAGATCGGGGATGGAGGCATTCAGTTCCCAGGCCAGGCTCTTTACGGTTTCGGCATCCAGTTCTACCTTGGCCGTTAGGAAATTGACCCCGTTGTAATGTTCAACCCTGGAGGTAAACTCCTCTTTCAGCAGTTGCAACTTCAGTTTACTCAACTCAGTAACCTGCCGTTTCAGTTCAGCATTCTCCTCCAGGAGATTCCGCAACCCCTTCAGGAGGTCTTTCGGATTTTTCAGCATTTCACCTGCTTCGGTAAGGAGCATTTCACGAGAATTCCAGTATTCCTCAGCCTGTTCAGCCGTTACGGCTTCAATGCGCCGGATACCGGCTGCGATGGCACCTTCAGATACAATCTTGAACAACCCGATCTGGCCCGTGGCCTGAACATGCGTGCCGCCGCATAGTTCGACGGAAAACGCCGGATCAAAGGTGATCACCCGCACAAAATCGCCATATTTCTCTCCGAAAAGAGCCATGGCCCCCATCGCCCTGGCATCAGCAATGGGCACGGTCCGCGCCTCGTTCAACACAATGTTCTCCCTGATCCTGGCATTGACAATCGCCTCAACGCGGGCAATTTCTTCCCTGCTTAATTTGGAAAAATGGGTAAAGTCGAAACGAAGATGGTGGTCGTCAACCAGCGACCCCTTTTGTTCCACATGGGTGCCGAGCACCTGGCGAAGCGCCGCATGCATCAGGTGAGTGGCCGAATGATTGTTGGCCGTGCTTCTCCTCTTCTCCTGATTCACACTGGCAATTAGCGCCGCTGAAGGATCCACGGGCATTGACTTTGCAAGCTGAATGATCAGTTCATTCTCTCTGATCGTGTTTACGACCTCGATCTTTTCATCGCCTGAAATAAGCCATCCCATGTCGCCGGCCTGCCCGCCTGATTCAGCATAAAACGGGGTCCGGGCCAGCACCAGGTGGTAAAGTTCTTCTCCTTTGGTCACCACCTTGCGGTACTTGGTAATAACCGTATCAACCTGCAAAAAATCATAGCCGACAAATTCAGGCAGCCCGGCATCCTCAACCAGGACAACCCAATCGGAGGTGTCGGTTGCAGCATCCTGGCGCGAACGGGCTTTTTGTGCCTCCAGTCCTTTTGCAAACCCTTCCATGTCAACAGTCCAGCCGATTTCCCTGGCCATGAGCTGTGTGAGATCTATGGGAAAACCAAAGGTGTCGTAAAGCTCAAAGGCGAAAGAACCGTCTATTAATTTACGATTTACGATTGACGAATTACGATTTTCTGTCGATTTTTGGGCATCACCCTCTTGTTGAAATGTTCGATTATTCGATTGTTCAATTGTTCTCTTGTTCTCTTGTTCCCCTGCTTCTTTGCCAGCCGATTCAATATGATTGTTAAACCGCTGGATCCCGGTTGCCAGGGTTCTTAAGAAAGCAGCTTCTTCCTCGCGGATCACATTGGTGATGAGATCCTTTTGGGAAACCAGTTCAGGAAAAACCGCGCCCATCTGATCGATCAGCACCGGGATGAGCGTGTGTATAAAGGGTTCTTTAAATCCCAGGAAGGTGTACCCGTACCGCACAGCCCTGCGGAGGATCCGGCGGATCACATATCCTGCCTTGACATTCGACGGCAGTTGCCCGTCGGCAATGGCAAATGAAATGGCCCTGAGGTGGTCGGCCACCACGCGCATGGCAATGTCCGACTTCGGATCTTTGCCATAGGGAATACCCGATTTTTCGGCAATTGTCTGGATGATGGGTTGAAACACATCGGTGTCATAATTTGATTTGGTTCCCTGGATCACCATGCACAAACGCTCAAATCCCATCCCGGTATCCACATGACGGGCTGGAAGTTCCACGAGCTGACCACCGGCCAGGCGGTTGTACTGGATAAATACGAGGTTCCAGATTTCGATGACGTGCGGATCTCCCTTGTTGACCAGGTCTTTCCCGGGAATCATTTTTCTTTCGTTTTCTTCACGGATATCGGCATGGATCTCGGAACAGGGTCCGCATGGCCCGGTATCACCCATTTCCCAGAAATTATCTTTTTTAGAACCAAGCAGGATGCGGTCTTCAGGAATGAACTTTTTCCAGAGTTCAAATGCTTCCTCATCTCGGGACAAGCCTTCGCTGTTATCTCCCTCAAATACAGTAACGTAGAGGCGGTCCTTCTCGATTTTCAGAACTTCTGTGAGCAGTTCCCATCCCCAGGCAATGGCCTCCTTTTTAAAATAATCGCCGAATGACCAGTTTCCAAGCATCTCGAACATGGTGTGATGGTAAGTGTCGTGACCCACCTCTTCCAGGTCGTTGTGTTTCCCCGACACGCGGAGGCATTTCTGGGTATCTGCCACCCTTTTGAATTTTCCCTCTTTGTTCCCCAGGAAGATATCTTTGAACTGGTTCATCCCTGCATTGGTAAACATCAGGGTGGGATCATTCTTTACCACCATCGGGGCAGAAGGAACAATCGCATGTTGCTTGGAGAGGAAGAAATCGAGAAAAGCCTGGCGGATATTGGTTGAATTCATCTAATTATAAGATTAACAAATCATTAACAATCTTTAACATTTTTTAAAAGCCCAAAACGGCTGCAAAGTTAATTATTTACTTAATTTTGTTGCTGTTAGCTTCCCTATTTTGAATAAATCTTTATTTACCTGTCGATGAACAAGGTAAAGTATAAATTTAACAAAAAATCGTTGACCTTCGATCGGGTGCACACAACCATGCGAAAGCGGTTGTTGTACTTTTTTTCGCATCTGTCGACCGGGGTGGTCTTTGCGGCCGTGATGCTGGTGCTGGCATACAACTTCCTTGATTCACCTAAACAAAAGGCACAGAAAAGGGAACTGGACCAGATGAAACTTCAGTACCAGATCCTGGATGACCAGCTGGATAAAGTTACAAAGATCCTGGCTGATCTTCAGGATCGCGATGACAACATCTACCGTGTGATCTTTGAGGCCGAACCCATTCCGAATTCTATCCGCTCGGCCGGGATTGGAGGGATCGACCGTTACGAAGCCATGAAGGGGTACAGCAACTCCGAACTGATCATCGCAACGGAGAAAAACATGGATAAGATCATGGGACAGCTTTATGTGCAGTCCAAATCATTTGATGAGGTCTTTAACATGGCGAAGAATAAAGAAAAGATGCTGGTTTCGATCCCGGCCATCCAGCCCGTTAACATCAAGGATCTGCGCAGGATTGGATCCTATTTCGGAACCCGCATGGATCCATTCTATAAAGTAAGGAAATTTCATGAGGGGATGGATTTTTCAGCTCCGATCGGAACGGTAATTTATGCTACCGGAAACGGGACCATCACTGATGCCGGACGTGATATTCAGGGTGGTTACGGGAATGAGATCAGGATTGATCACGGATACAATTACCAGACAGTGTACGCCCATCTTTCAAGAATATTTGTAAAGCCGGGACAAAAAATATTGAGGGGCCAGATCATCGGATATGTCGGGAACACCGGTAAATCCACCTCCCCGCATTTACATTACGAGGTTCGGAAAAATGGTATTCCATTAAATCCGATCTATTTCTTTTTCAACGATTTAACTCCTGATCAGTTCCAGATGATGCTCGAGTTGTCGGCACAACCATCGCAAACCATGGATTAATCATTCACCGATGCTGAGGAGAGAAAAGAAAATTGAAAAATTGTATTATTCCATCGGGGAGGTTGCCGAGCTGTTCGAGGTAAACGCTTCGCTGATCAGGTTTTGGGAGAAGGAGTTTGATATCCTGAAACCGCAGAAAAACAAAAAAGGAAACAGGTTGTTTACTCCGCAGGATCTTGATAACCTGCGTCTTATATATCACTTGGTGAAGGAGCGTGGATATACGCTCCAGGGTGCCAAGGATAAACTGAAACAAAATAAGGATGATGTGGTGAATAAGGTGGGAGTCATCGATTCACTCAACCGTATCAAAGGATTTCTGCTTGATTTGAAGGAGCAGGTGTAATGGCAGGAAGGGATAGGAAACAATCCGGTTCTTTTTTTGAAAATGTTTATGAGGTCGTCCGCCTTATTCCGCATGGCCGGGTAACTTCGTATGGGTCTGTTGCTGAATACCTCGGATCGCGCGGATCGGCAAGGATGGTGGGGTGGGCCATGAATGCCTCACATACTGAAGTGACGGACGTGCCGGCGCACCGGGTCGTAAACAGAAATGGATTGCTGACCGGAAAATATCACTTCGGCAGTCCGAATATAATGCAGCAACTGCTTGAAAGTGAAGGAATTGAAGTGGTGAATGATAAAATTGTCCGGTTCAATGAACTGTTTTGGGACCCGATGAAAGAATTAATTTAATTGTCACGCGTCACGCGTCACGTTTTAACCTCTGAAACCAATGAAAATAGATAATTCTCAAATAATTGAAGCGCTCAGGCATGTGAATGACCCGGATTTTAATAAGGACCTGGTCACCCTCAACATGATCGAGAATGTCAAAGTCGACGGGAATAAAGTCAGCTTTGATGTAGTACTTACAACACCGGCATGCCCGTTGAAAAACCAGATCCGGCAAATGTGCATTGACGCGGTACACCAGTATGTCAGCCCCTCCGTTGAGGTGATCATCGAAATGACCTCACGGGTTACCTCCCGACGCAAAGCAACCGATGCCATCCTGAAGGATGTGAAGAACATCATCGCCGTTGGATCAGGCAAAGGAGGTGTCGGGAAATCAACAGTTGCCGTAAACCTGGCTGTGGCCCTGGCAAAAACAGGGGCGAAGGTTGGCCTGATCGATGCGGATATATACGGTCCCTCCATCCCGATGATGTTCGGGATGTTGAACGAACGACCGACAGGATACGATAAAGATGGGAAAACCTTTGTGTATCCCTTCGAAAAATTCGGGATCAAGGTATTGTCCATCGGTTTTTTCGTTGACCAGTCCAAAGCCCTGATCTGGCGTGGACCAATGGCCTCCATGGCCCTGCGCCAGCTTTTCAATGATGCCGAATGGGGCGAGCTCGATTACATGGTGATCGATCTTCCTCCGGGAACCGGCGACATTCCACTCACACTGATCCAGGATTTCCCGCTTACCGGTGCCATCATCGTGAGCACACCCCAGCAGGTGGCCATCGCCGATGTGAGGAAAGCGGCCGACATGTTCCGAAATGACAAGATTAACATCCCCATCCTTGGACTGGTTGAAAACATGTCCTATTTCTCCCCTCCGGATAATCCGGGAAAGAAATATTATATCTTTGGAGAGGGTGGATGTGAAAAATTTGCATCGGAATTGAACATTCCCATACTCGGACAAATTCCGATCGTCGCTTCCATTGCTGATTCTGGTGATTCAGGAATTCCTGTCGCTGCGGAGGACCAGTCACCGGTAACTGATGCATTTATTCAATTGGCCGAACATGTGGCCCAGCAGGTTGCAATCACCAATTCGATCAGGGAGATTTTTGGAGGAAGTGACAAGGTAACTGGGTAACAGGGTAACAGGGTAATGAAGTAATGGAGTAATGAAGTAATGAAGTGATGAAGTGAACAGTCACATTTATATATTCTCAAATTTTCAAATCTTTTTCATATGGTTGCAAACGAAGAACTCGTAACGAAGGTAAAAAATGTAATTGAGCAGATACGTCCCTATTTACAGGCTGATGGGGGTGATGTGGAATATGTGAATATTACCGAAGATAACACGGTTAATATCCGCCTTCTGGGCATGTGTGGAAATTGCCCGCACAGCAGGATGACCCTGAAAAACGGGATTGAAGCTGCTGTAATCCGTGCACTTCCCGAAATTAAATCGGTGGAATCGGTTGCCGTTGAATAATCAGGCTGTCAGTTAATGGACCTGGAATGGCGATGACCCGTTCCGGTAGGTTTTCTAGGACAAATATTTTGCTACGATGGGCATCCTTCGGCCCATGCCAAAAGCCTTGGGTGAAATACGCAGGATGGGAGGGGTTTGAAAGCGCTTATATTCACTGGTATTGACCAGTTTCAGCACCTTTTTTACCGTGGATTCCTCAAACCCCTGGGCAATGAGTTCCCCGGGACCGGTTCTTAATTCGACATACTGAAAAAGAATCTGATCAAGAATATCATAACCAGGCAGAGAATCCGAATCTTTCTGGCCGGGCCGCAATTCTGCGGAGGGAGGCTTAATAATTGAATTTTCAGGGATGATCTCCGACTCCGCATTGATAAAACGGGCCAGGGCATAAACCTGGGTTTTGTAAACGTCTCCCAGAACCGATAATCCACCGCACATGTCGCCATACAGGGTGCCATAGCCAACCGCTGCTTCGCTTTTATTGGAGGTGTTCAGGAGAATATATCCGAACTTATTTGACAGGGCCATGAGAATGACGGCGCGGATGCGGGCCTGGATGTTCTCCTCGGTGAGATTGAAAGGCAGACCGGCAAACTGGGGCTGTAGTGTTTTTTCGAAGGTCTGAAAAGCCTCTTCAATGGGAATGATGTCATAGGAGATATGCAGGTTCTCGGCTAGTTGCCGGGCATCGGTGATGCTGTGTGCCGACGAGAACTGTGACGGCAGGAGGATAGCGCGCACATTTTCGGTTCCAAGTGCCCTGGCGGCAAGTACCAGGGTCACCGCTGAATCAATGCCCCCGGACAATCCCAGGATTGCTTTCGAAAAACCCATTTTCCCGAAATAGTCCCGGATCCCTAAAATCAGGGCAGCGTAGATCTGGCGTATTGCTTCGGGGGAAATGGAAAAGCCAAAGAGTGCCGGGTCTGAAGATCCGTAACTTTTTAAAGCTGGAGTATCGCTGATCGTACTTCGCACCTCCAATGGTCTATTCAGTTCCTCTTTTTCACTGCTTTCATAGATAAAAAAATCCTCCTCGAATTCCTTCAGGGTGGCCACGATTTCTCCATGCCTGTCGACTACCATGGAGGCTCCGTCGAAAATGAGTTCAGCCTGGCCTCCGATCTGGTTAACATAAATCACAGGAGTGGCATATGTCCTGGAATTCCGCAACATCACTTCTCGACGGTTTGCCGTCTGGGTGTAATTGAAGGGGGAGGCAGCAATGTTAATGATGAGGTCGGGATCCAGTTTTATCAGCTCATCCATCGGGTTGCAAACATAGAGGGGGTCGTCGGTGATGTTCCAGAGATCCTCGCAGATGGTCACTGCAAGCCGGAGACCTTTATATGTGACCACGGAAAAAGGAAGCAGGTTTGGTTCAAAATACCTGTATTCATCGAAAACATCGTAATTGGGAAGGAGTGTCTTATGGGTTTTTGCCATCACCTTGCCATCAGCAAGAAACCAGGCTGTATTATACAATGGCTTGCCTTTCGGTTCAGGGTTGACCGACGGGGCGCCGACAATGGCAGCAATGCCCTGGCATGCCAAGGCAATCGTTTCAACTGCATCGGCACTGCGCCGGATAAAATCGTCGAATTCCAGAAAATCGCGGGGAGGATATCCGCAAACCGACAGTTCGGCAAAAACAACCAGATCGGCCTGTTGCGATTTAGCCTTCTCAATGCATCCGATCATCCGCGAAACATTGTTCCCGAAATCACCCACATGGTAATTCAACTGTGCCAGCGCAATCTTCATGATGATGGATTAAAAAAGTACGCCAATGTTCAGCTCGGCATAATTCAACATGCTTTTCTCATTAAGTTTTGACTTGTAGTTCACCCCGGTGAGTACATTATTAAGCGAATTGGAATAGTTCAACCCGATAATGATGCTGGTCGATTGATCGAGATAGAAGTTGAGGCCGATCCCCACCAGGACGGATTCGCGGATCAGAGTGGTTCCTCCGTTGAAATCGTATGTCTGGTCAACCGGGTCGCCGGAAGCAGGCACAAAGTGTTCTTTCACCGTGGTTTTAATGCGAAAGCCGGTGCCCAGACCGATTTGTCCGTAGTAGGAGATTTTGTTGAATCTTTTAGTCTGCATCTTGATCATGATGGGAATTTCAAGATAGAGGAAATTATATTTCCTGAAAACATCACCATTCACCGGTTTATTGCTACCTGCAATTGCCATGGAATCAGTATAGTTCAACTTTCCGTTCAGGAATTGAAAATTAAAGCCGGTCGACAGGGCATAATTCTCAGTAAAGTAAAAATCACTTACGAATCCGATGGTTCCGCCAAGCCTGGCTCCATCACTTGAGTATCCTTTGGTCCCGGGGCTCATCCACCCTATGTTCGGGGCAATTTTAAGTCCCAGTTTCAAGGGGATTTTTACCTGGCCGAACATGAAACCGGGAAACGAAAACAGAAAGATAATAAAGAAGAAAGTATGTAATTTTTTCATTTTCAACAATTTTACATGGACCAATCGGATACTTCTGAAACAAAAATAGGGATTTATCCACCAGTCAATGAATGATTCTTCATATTTTTATCCAAAAATAATCAACCGGGAATTGCGTTTGTTTCCAGGAACCTTTGAATGAACCGCTTACTCCTTTATAATATTTTGCTCATGTTTCGTATTTCACAATTTCCCCTGATTTTTTCAGGATGTTTAATGATGATGCTCATCGGGTGCAGGCCGGCAAACCAAAGATTGAATGTGGATATTTCAAAGATCAGTGTTCCGGAGGTGAAAATTCACCGGTATGACCTGGACCTGTTTAAAGTCAGCCATTCCAATCTTAGTCTAGAGCTGGAGGCGTTGAAACCGGCTTACCGTTTTTTTCTTGATACAGACCTTGGAGATACGGCAAAACTTCGGGATTTGAAGGACTACCTGGAGAATCCAAGGAATATTGCCTTCCAGCAAGCGGTAGCCCGGCAATATAAAGAGGTTGATCAGTTGCAGAAGGATCTGACCCTGGCATTCACGCACTACCTCTTCTATTATCCAGGAAAGCCGATACCCAGGGTGTATGCTTACATTTCAGCCGGGGATTATGATTACCCGGTTCAACTGGCCGACAGTGTTTTGCTGATCGGGTTGGACAATTACCTGGGCAGGGAATTTAAGCCTTACGCCTCCGACGGACTCCCGGCCTACCGTATTGCCTTGATGAATCGCGAGAACATCCTTCCTGATTGCATGAGACTTTTGGTGGATGCAAACCATCCGGTTGAGCTTCCCGGGAATAACCTCCTGGAACAAATGATTCAATCCGGAAAAAGGCTCTATTTCATCGATGCCATGATCCCGCAAACCGAAGACAGGCTCAAAATCGGATACTCCGGGGTACAGTATGACTGGATTGCCGCGCATGAAGCCAATGTTTGGGCAGCTGTCATCGAAAACAGGTTGCTTTACACCACCGACGGGAAACTGATACGATCGTTCATGGCCGACGGACCGTTTACTGCCGAATTCTCCAAAGATGCCCCCGCACGGCTTGGAGAATGGCTTGGATGGCACATCGTGAGAAAATACATGGAAAACAATCCCAAAGTGACGCTGCACGATCTGATGGCAGAAAGGGATGCCCAGAAAATACTCAGCATGTCGGAATTTAAACCCGAGAAGGAATGACGAATGACCAATAACCAATGACCGATGACCAATTTATACCGTCACGCGTCACGATTTTCTTTGTCACGCGTCACGCGTCACCTGTCACGTTTTTTTTGTTCATAACTTTTCTTTTTTTTCATCCACCTTTTGTCTCTTTCCCTGATTAACCCTGAAAGGTTGTATCATGCTGGTCAAGACTTTTGGCTGTGCTGTTTTTGGGATCAGGGCCATCACGGTAACCGTGGAGGTATACATGGACCAGGGAATCCAGTTTTTCATGGTGGGATTGCCTGACAATGCAGTGAAAGAGAGTCACCAGCGCATCGAATCAGCACTTCGTACCAATGGCTACCGGATTCCCGGAAAAAAAATCATCATCAACATGGCTCCTGCCGATATCCGCAAGGAGGGATCAGCCTATGATCTCACCATTGCCATCGGCATCCTGGGAGCAAATGAGGTGATAAAGACCGGTAGGCTGGAGCAATACATGATCATGGGAGAGCTTTCGCTTGATGGCGGACTTCTGCCGGTCAAAGGGGCATTGCCTATTGCAATTGAGGCGCGCAACAGGGGATTTAAAGGGATCCTTTTACCGGTGATGAATGCCCGGGAGGCTTCGATCGTGAGCGGACTGGAGGTTTATGGTGTGGCTACCCTGAAGGAGGTGATCGGGTTTTTCAATGAGACCGATACGCTTTTTCCGGCCAATGTACCTGTTCTGGATGAGTTTACCAGGCAGGCACCACGCTATGAATGTGATTTTGCGGAGGTGCGCGGTCAGGAATGTATCAAAAGAGCCCTGGAGATTGCGGCGGCCGGAGGGCATAATGTTCTGTTAATTGGCCCTCCGGGTGCCGGAAAAACGATGCTGGCAAAAAGACTTCCCTCCATCCTTCCTCCCCTGAATCTCCAGGAGGCTGTGGAAACCACGAAAATTCATTCGGTCGCCGGCAAACTCGGGAGCCAGCGATCGCTGATTTCAACAAGACCATTCAGGGCGCCTCATCACACGATTTCAGACATGGCACTCGTCGGGGGTGGCGGCATTCCCCAGCCGGGGGAGATTTCACTGGCTCACAATGGGGTGTTGTTCCTGGATGAACTGCCTGAATTCAAGCGTTCAGTGCTGGAGGTACTGCGGCAGCCCATGGAGGATCGCGTGGTCACAATTTCACGGGCCAGGGCGACCCTCGAATATCCGGCCAGTTTCATGCTGGTGGCTGCCATGAACCCCTGTCCCTGCGGCTATTATAACCATCCCGCCGTGCCCTGCCAGTGTGCTGGAGGGGAGGTCCAAAAATATATCAACAAGATTTCGGGCCCCCTGTTCGACCGGATCGACATCCATATTGAAGTAACCCCGGTGGACTTTACAAAGCTGAGCGACAAACGGCCATCGGAACAAAGTAAAACGATCCGCCAGCGGGTGACCAATGCAAGAAAAATACAGGAAAGGCGGTTCGCAGGGTTGCCGGGAATACACAGCAATGCCCAGATCCCGTCGCGGATGTTACGGGACATTTGCAGGGTTGGGGAAGACGGCACCCTGTTGCTTAAAACAGCCATGGAAAGACTCGGACTTTCGGCCCGGGCCTACGACCGGATATTAAAGGTATCGAGAACCATCGCAGATATTGAATCCTCTGCAGATATTAAACTGGAACACCTCGCCGAGGCCATCAACTACCGCTCGCTTGACCGGGATAACTGGGGAAAATGAAAACTGGTTAAGGAATCAGCCAAGGAAAAGATCGGCAATGACAAAACAGGCAAAAATAACGGAAGCCATTCCGTTCATGGTGGCAAAGGCGAGATTGACCCTCGAGATATCCCCCGGCTTTACGATCAGATGTTCATAACACAAAAGGAGGGAGAAGATCGCGGCCCCGATCCAATAGAGGTGCCCTAAATTTCCGTGGATGCCGCCAAACACAACCAGTCCGATGGCCATCAAATGAAAAAGGGCCGACAGAACAAGCGCATTTCGTTTCCCAAGGAAAACAGGGAGAGATTTCAGATTTTCCGATTTGTCAAAATCGATATCCTGCAGCGCGTACAAAATGTCGAATCCGGCGACCCAGAAGATCACCGTGAAGGAATAGATGAGCGGAAGCAGCTCGAACCTGGCCGCTACAGCAAGATAGGCCCCGATGGGAGCCAGGGCAAGCCCAAGCCCGAGGAATAGATGCGAAAGATAGGTGAACCGCTTGGTAAGGCTGTAACCCAGCACAATCATCAGCGCAACAGGTGAAAGGATGAAACAAAGGAAGTTCAGAAAGTAGGCCGACAGAATAAACAGCAGGGCATTGATGATCACGAAAATCATGGCCGATTTTGGATGAATGATGGCTCGCGGGATTTCGCGTAAAGCCGTACGGGGGTTTTTTTTATCGAACTCCCGGTCAACATACCGGTTAAATCCCATCGCCGCATTGCGGGCGAAAAGAACACACAGCAACACCAGCAGCAACATGCGGATGCTCAGGTTCTCTCCATTTGATTTCACTGCCAGGAAAAAACCGATCATGGCAAAAGGCAAAGAAAAGATAGTATGGCTGATTTTAACGAGAGAAAAATAATCTTTGATCTTTACACTGTTCCCCATCGGCGCCCCTGCTGAATTTTGAGACAAAGTTAGTAATTTGTAACTATTTCTTTATAGGATCGTCCAACTTGTTTTTCCGGGGATTTACGCTAATTTTGTTGCTTTATTTATATATGTATGAGCAGACAGGTTGAAGCTGTTGTTGGTTATCTGAAACATTCATTCAGCGTACAATCAAAATACCATATTCACTCACCTTTTGTTTTTGACTTTTACAGTAAGGTCCTGCAGAACGGTCAGCATTATCCCCAGTACAGGGTGGTGAACAGGCTGCGCCGGGAACTTGAGACTGTGTCGAGGTTCATCAAGCGGAAGGATCTGGGAGTGAACGGCAAGAATTATCCCGGTGATCAAAGGTTTGTCAGGGTAAAGGATATCGTGCATCATTCCTCCGTGAACCGGAAAAATGGTGAACTTTTATTCAGGCTTATCCGGCATTACAAGCCTTCTTCAATCCTGGAACTGGGAACTTCGCTGGGCCTCAGCGCGATATACTTCGGACTTGCAGCCCCCGAAAGCAGGATCATCACCATCGAAGGTTGCATTGATTCGGTCAACCTGGCTCATGAGAACTTTGAGAAGGCCGGCCTCAAAAATGTCAGGGTTATTACCGGCAACTTTGACGAAAAACTTTCCCAGGCCCTGGCCGAAATGCCATCGCCCGATCTTGTGTTTATCGATGGCAATCCGAAAAAGGAACCCACCCTGGCATATTTCGAACAATGCCTGCAACATATTAACCCCGGAACCGTTTTAATTATTGATGATATTCATAGGTCACGTGAGATGACCGAAGCCTGGAATACCATCTGCGCCCATCCCCGGGTTAAAGTCAGCATCGATATCTATTGCATGGGGATTGTTTTTTTCAAGGAAGAATTAAGTAAAGAAGATTTCGTATTACGTTATTAATATTGATTATTCATGGAAAATGAAGTCATCCGTCTCGAAAAGATCGTAAAGAACTACAAGATCGGAACCATACTGGTAGAGGCATTACGCGAGGTCTCCCTCGTCATCGGGAAAAACGAGTTTGTTGCTTTGATGGGACCTTCGGGATCCGGGAAATCAACCCTGATGAATATCCTTGGGTGCCTCGATACCCCGACCAGCGGAAATTATTTACTGAATGGGGAGGATGTAAGCAAGATGGATGACAATGCTCTTGCCGAGATCAGGAACCGCCAGATCGGATTTGTATTTCAGACTTTCAACCTGCTGCCCCGTTCCACCGCGCTGGAAAATGTGATGCTCCCGCTGATTTATGCCGGGATTGGCAAAGTAAAACGGATGGAAATTGCGCAGGAAACACTCAAGGAGGTGAGACTTGCTGACAGGATGGCGCATAAGCCCAATGAATTGTCGGGAGGTCAGCGTCAGCGCGTAGCCATCGCCCGTGCACTCGTAAACCACCCGGCCATTATTCTTGCAGATGAACCAACCGGGAACCTTGATTCCAAAACTTCCATCGAAATTCTGGGATTACTTGAAGAGATCCATAAGGTAGGCAATACGGTGATCATTGTTACCCACGAAGAGGATATCGCGCAGCATGCTCACCGCATCATCCGTTTGATGGATGGCAGGATCAGTACGGATGAACCCAATAAGCATATTAAAACCATTGCCGATTATAATCTCAGCCCGGTTGTTTTGTGAAAACAGGCTGATTCCGGCCGGTTAAAATATAAAATGAATGCCTAAAGAAAACAGATACAAAAAACTTTTTGCAGATTTCAACCAGCTCAATGTCATGGTTATAGGTGATGTGATGGTTGACTCCTACCTGTGGGGCAAGGTTGAACGGATCTCACCGGAGGCGCCCATTCCGATTGTCGCTTTACGCAAGCGGGAGCACCGCATGGGCGGAGCCGCCAACGTAGCCATGAACATCCGGTCGCTCGGGGCCAATCCAATCCTTTGTTCGGTGATTGGAACCGACGACAAGGGAGATCAGTTCCTTGATCTGCTGAAGAAGGAGAAAATTGATGATGCCGGGATTGTGCGCAGTACACGACGCATCACCACCACCAAATTCAGGATTTTTGGAAATGCATTTCAGATGTTGCGGGTGGATGAGGAGATGGATAACGATCTGGTGCAGGCTGATTATCTTACGCTGATCCGCGTTATTGAGCAGATCATGAGGAAGGTGAAAATCGATTGTATCATTTTCCAGGATTATGACAAAGGGGTCATTACCGCCAGGCTGATCAAAGAGGTTGTTAAACGTGCGAAAACTGCAAACATTCCCGTCACGGTTGACCCCAAGAAAAAGAATTTCATGGATTATCACCAGGTTACCCTTTTCAAACCCAACCTGAAGGAGATGAAAGAGGGTTTATCCCTTGACGACGATCTTCGTGACAAGCCTGCTGTGATCGAAGCAGCGCAGAAGCTTTGCAATTTGCTGGGTTGCAAGTATGTACTCACAACCATGTCGGAAAAGGGGGTTATGATCAGCATGAAGGATCAGCCTGAAGAACCAAATATCTTCATCCCGGCCCATATGCGCATGATATCCGATGTTTCTGGAGCAGGAGACACGGTGATCAGTGTGGCATCCCTGTGCCTCGCCCTTGAATGTACCCCCTATGAGGTGGCCTTTATTTCAAACCTCGCCGGGGGCCTTGTTTGCGAGGAGGTCGGTGTTGTCCCCATCAACAAGGAAAAACTTTTTAAGGAGGTGCTGACGCTCCTTTAACAAATCCTGTTTCACCTCACCTGACAGAATCCCATGACGAGAGATGCCGATGTTATTGTTGTTGGTGCCGGTCCTGCCGGATCAATGGCTGCATATGAACTCGCCCGCCGGGGGATCTCGGTCCTGATATTGGAAAAATCGACATTTCCCCGATATAAGGTATGTGGCGCAGGGTTGACCCATAAAATTCTGCATGAGATTCCATATGATATATCTCAGGTTTTTGAAACCCGGGTGTATACAATTGTGTTTTCAAGGGGTTTCAAAGAGGTGTTTGCCAGGACTGCTTCCGAACCCATGATTTATTGTACCATGCGGGATAAACTCGATGCATTTATGCTTGAGAAAGCTGTTGCCGCAGGGGCCCGGGTTCAATTTGGAGAGCGGGTTACCGGTGTAACGCAGGATTCCAAATCTGCCTCAGTGTTCACACAATCGGGGGTTTTTCACGCAAGTCTTTTGATAGGGGCCGATGGTGCTTCAAGTGTCGTGGGCCGGTCAGCCGGTTTACGCGATCATATGATGCCCGGACTTGCCTGGGAGGCCGAAGTCATGGCCGATGCCGATACGGTCAAAGCTTTTTCAAAAACCGTATTTCTGGATTGGGGGGCCTTCCCCGGCGGATATGGCTGGGTTTTTCCGAAGGGGGACCACTTTTCTATCGGGGTAGGCGGTCCTGCAAGCCTTTCGAAATGGATGATGCCCTATTATCATAATTTTCTTCAGTACCTGGATGCCGGGTCAGGTATGCACATTCATGAGACCATGTCGCTGAAATCCTGGCCAATTCCTGTGCGAATAAAAAAGAGCAATTTTCATTCAGGCCGGATCATGGTGGCAGGCGACGCCGGGGGATTGACCGATCCATTGACCGGTGAGGGGATCTATTATGCCATCCGAAGCGGAAAACTGGCTGCTGCTGCGTGTTCGGAATATCTGCAGTCGCATAAACCTTCACTTGCTTCCTACTCCCGATCAGTGAATGATGAATTAATGAATGAACTGGGAGAGGCGAACCATATCAAATTTGTTTTCAATACGGCGCCGATGAAGATTCACACCTTTGTGCGCGACAGCGACCGCGCCTGGCGTGCCTTTGGGAAGGTTCTTCGGGGCGAGCGATGGTATGCCGATGTAAAGATGGGCTTTGGGAAATGGAAAATTTTATGGGGAGCAGCCTGCCTGATCTCCAAATGGATTTCAGGTATCAAAGAAAAAAGGTTTTCGCTGAGAGGTTTTAAATAGCCAGCAGTTTTTTCACAATGCCCGAGATCATCTTGTTGTCGGCTTTCCCGGCCAGCTCCTTTGTTGCCAATCCCATCACCTTGCCCATGTCCTTGATGGAGGTCGCGCCTGCATCGACGACAATTTTTCTGATCATTTCGGTAACTTCGGCTTCAGAAAGTTGTTTCGGAAGATAGGTTTCGATGATGGAGACATCATAAAGCTCTTTCTCAGCAAGATCTTCGCGTTTGGCCCCGAGATAAATGTCGGCTGATTCGCGCCGCTGCTTGACCAGTTTCTGAAGGATTTTAAGTTCAGTCTCTTCGGTCACTTCGCCGGTGAAGCCCTCTTTGGTCTTTTCGAGCAGTAAAGCTGCCTTCACGGCCCTCAGTGCTTCAAGTTTCCTGGCATCCCGGGCCAGCATGGCCGCCTTGATGTCATCGTTAATTTTAAGCTCAAGGCTCATTTAATCAACATTTTTATGAAGGAAAGAATTCTCGCTTCTGATTTCAACGGATTTATCAGGATTTTCAGAGAGCATATATTTTGCTACCTGCGACTCTGAGGAGGGGGTGACATCATTCAACTCTACATTACGCCGTTTGTATGCCGGTATGTTTTCCAGTTCATAAAGATTGGATTCGATCGGCGTGTGTGTTTTTAATTTCTCGCTGAGCTGCCGCAGTTTGGAAACCCGCTCAAAGGCCTTCTTTGACTGGAAATCATTTGCATCGGGTTCATTGGGCCGCTGCGGAGGATTTGCCGGTTGAATTTTATAAGCCATCTGTGGAGCTGTTTCCTCTGAACTGTCAACAGGCTCAAATTCATGAACCAGTGTTTTGGATGGCTGCGGTTGAAATTCTGCATCCTGTTTTTCAAGGAAAAACTCAATCGTGCGTGATGGCTCATTGCTCTCAACTTCCGGTTCCAGTTCAAATGGCATGGGTTCCGGATTCATGGCCCCAATTTGTTCTTCTTCTCTGACTTCTGACTTTTTATATGTTTCAGGCTCAGGGATGAAAATACGTTTTTCAACCTTGGCCGATCGTTTGTCCTCGTAAAGTGGAATTACAGTCACATCTACAGGCTTCATCGGATCTTTCTGCTTATGGTCCTCATCGAAACCGGTTGCAATGATGGTCACACTGATCTTATCATCAAGGCTTTCGTCATAACCGTTGCCCCAGATGACATCGCCGCTTGATTTGGTTTTTCCCTGGATATAGTCGGTGATCTCGGTGACTTCGTCCATGGTGATCTCATTTTTACCGGAGGAGATGTACAGCAGCAGATTACCGGCACCTTCAATTTCATTGTTGTCAAGCAGGGGAGAGTTAAGCGCCTCTTCCACAGCTACCTGGGCGCGGTTTGGTCCGCTGGCCAACCCTGTTCCCATAATGGCAACACCGCTATTCTTCATGACCGTTTTCACATCTTCGAAATCGACATTGATGTAACCGGCAACGGTGATGATTTCAGCTATGCCTTTTGCAGCGGTGGTCAATACGTTATCGGCCCGGGTAAAGGCTTCGGAAAGAGGTAAATCACCGCAAAGCAAGCGCAGCTTGTCATTGCTGATGATGAGCAGTGCGTCTACATTTTGTTTCAGCTGGCGGATGCCGTCTTCTGCCGACTGGCGGCGTTTCCTTCCCTCAAAGGAGAAAGGGATGGTGACAATGCCCACGGTAAGGATATCCATTTCCCTGGCAATCTGGGCGATTACCGGGGCGGCTCCTGTGCCGGTTCCTCCACCGAGCCCGGCCGTAATAAAGAGCATTTTAGTGCCTGTTTCCAGCGCCGCACGGATATCTTCCGAGTTTTCCAGGGCGGCGTTTCGGCCCACCGATGGGGCTGCCCCTGCGCCCAACCCACTGGTGAGATTGGCGCCCAGCTGGATTTTTTTAGGAACCGGGCTTGATTCCATGGCCTGTGCATCGGTATTGCAGATGATAAAGTCCACGCCTTTTATTCCCTGGCGGAACATATGATTAACAGCATTACTGCCTCCACCTCCAACACCGATTACTTTTATTATAGATGACTGGTCCTTAGGTGAATCGAATTTTAACATTTCGGCCATGATCGTTTTATTTTGCTGGTTTAAAATTATCAAGAAAGCGCAATGAATTGTTAGGGTATTTTTTTAGTTATCAACGTTCTATTGTTAATAGAAGGTCAATCAACATCCTCCTCAAAAATGTTCCTGATTTTATCGAGGAAAATTTCGGGGAAGCGCTTGGTGGGCCTGGAGGGATCCTTCACCTTTTTTACCTTCACCTTCTTTTTCTTTCCCTCCGTTTCAGGTGCCTCTTCCTGAATGACCGGCTCCTCCGGTTTTGACTTTTCGACCTCCTTCTGGTAACGGCCGATCCCCTCAATTACGAGTCCGATCCCGGTTGCAAACATCGGGCTGGCCATTTCAGGAGGAACGTCATTGGCAAGATGTTCATTCGGGTAACCGATACGCGTATCCAGGCCGGTCATGAACTCGGTAAGCTGTGCAACATGTTTCAGGTGGGCACCGCCTCCGGTAAGGACGATTCCTCCAATCAGTTTCTTCTCATAGCCCGAACTTTTTATCTCATAGTAGACATGTTCGATGATCTCCTCCATCCTTGCCTGGATGATGGACGCGAGGTTTTTAAGGCTGATCTCTTTGGGAGTTCTGCCCCGCAAGCCGGGAATCGCAACAATCTCCTCTTCACGGTTCTCACGCGCCAGGGCCGATCCGAATTTCACCTTCAGCTCCTCCGCATGCTTTTTAATGATGGAACATCCCTCCTTGATATCCTCGGTAATTATTTCACCACCCAGGGGAATGACCGCGGTATGACGTATGATCCCCGCATGAAAAATGGCAATGTCGGATGTGCCGCCGCCAATATCAACCAATACCACACCCGCCTCTTTTTCCTCTTCGCTCAGTACCGCCTCTGCTGAAGCGATTGGCTCAAGGATAAGTTCAACGACTTCAAGGCCTGCCCTGCGAACACATTTATAAATGTTCTTTGCAGCAGCCGTCTGACCGATGATGATATGAAAGTTCGCCTCCAGCGAGCTCCCCGTATAGCCTTTGGGAGTCAGGATGCCATGGTCTCCGTCAATGCTGAATTCCTGCGGGATCACATCGAGAATCTCCTCCCCCGGATTCATATTGAGGTTATACATGCTGTTGCAAAGCTTGTCAATGTCCTCCTGGCTAATCTCAGTTTCACTGTCTTCACGGATCATGCTTCCGCGATGCTGAAGGCTCTTGATATGCTGCCCGGCGATGCCGACATTCAGGTATTTAATGTCAACGCCCGATTTTGCTGAAGCCTCTGCAACGGCATCCTTGATAGACTGAATGGTATTGTCGATGTTCGCGACAACCCCGCGTTTGACGCCGATTGATGGCACTTTGCCATATCCCAGAATTTCAATTTTACCATGTTCGTTTTTGTGGCCAACAATGACCGCTATTTTAGTCGTGCCGATGTCGAGACCGACGATGATGCCTGAGTTTTTCATGCTTACTTATATTTTAGAACAAACCACTTGATTCTTGAATTTTATATTGATGACATTATATTTATTCCACCCGATTTTATTAAGCCCCAGACGATAAAACACAACCAGTTTCCTGAATTTGTCGTCCAGGTCATCTGCCTTTCCCAGGATAACCACATGATTTCCGATTTTAGGGATCAGCTCAAATTCATTCAGTTCATTCACATAGATCTGTTCGACCTGGGCCTTCAGAAAGGTGTCGTGCGAAATATACATCGCCAGCTTGTACAGCCCGGTCATCAGCGAATCATAAAAAATCGAATCTGACATCGCCAGGATATTCACCTGGTAATTTGGATTTTTCCTGTATGAATCATTGATGAATCCATTGGCGACCAGGACCCGTGCCGAGGAATTCGGATTTACCGGCAGGAGATACCCCGATTCATCCAGGTAGAAATTTTCATATTTGTTGTTAATGATTCGCAGGAGCGGTTCACGCTGTTTGATATTAATAAAGAGGGTGCCCTCGTTATTTTCAAATACCGAAACTTTTGCCACATAGGGTTGCTGACGGATTGTCCGCTCAATGGATCCGGTATTGATATATCCCAGCGGCTTGCCGATGACACTGCCGGCTTTTTTAAGAATGATGGAATCTATATCTTTTTTTGAGATCAGTACATCGGCTGCGCCATAGTCGATGGTGATCGCAACCTCCCTGCATGGACGACTGTATTGATTCACCTCGACAAATCCAACCAGGACACCTGCCCCTGCAATCATCAGTGCCCAAAGAATGATCCTTCCTATTTTTAACAATTTCTTCATGATGATTTTCCTTCTGAAAGCATTTCTGTTATCGGTAAAACAAAGTGGTCAATATCACCTGCTCCCATTGTCAGCAAAATTTCAGGCCTTGCGTTTCGGATCTCCTCCAGCAGGTTGTTTCTCTTAACCAGTTTTTTATGATGACTTTGCATACGGTCAAGAATGATTTGCGAGGTGACTCCGGCCATGGGTTCTTCACGGGCCGGGTAGATTTCGAGCAGCAACAACTCATCCAGTAAATCGAGACTTTGGGCAAATGCATCGGCCAGATCGCGGGTACGTGAATAGAGGTGGGGCTGAAAGACCCCGGTGATCCTTTTCCCGGGAAAGAGTTCGGCAACGGAAGTGATGCAGGCTTTGAGCTCTTCGGGGTGATGCGCATAATCATCGATGTAGACCATGTCGGGTCGCCTCACGCGGATATCAAAACGCCGTTGAACCCCGGTATAGGTCCGGAATGCCTTTTTCAGCAAATCATGATCTATCCCGAGAAGGGAACCCACAGCCAGGGCAGCAACGGAATTTTCAAGGTTAAACCTTCCGGGAACGCCCAGGATCAAATCCTGAATGGTTCCACCGGGATACACAAAATCGTAATGGAGTTCCCCTTCGGTCAGCCGAATGTTCTGCGCATAAAAAGTGGCAGACCCGCTTAATGAATAATCATAAACAGCATAAGTGTTTGTGAGAACAGGGATCACCTGCGTTCCCGCTTTCAGGATCAGCGAACCATTTGCGGTGATTTTCGCCGTGAATTCCGAGAAGGTCTTTTTCAGATCATCATGGTTCCCGTAAATATCAAGGTGGTCGGCATCAGCCGAGGTAATGATCGCAATGGAGGGTGAAAGCTGCAGGAAGGACCGGTCATATTCATCGGCCTCGACCACACAATAGGAATTACCGGATAGATTGTCCTTCAGATCAAACAGGAAATTAGTTCCGTAGTTTTTGGAAATCCCTCCCAGGAAGGCCAGGTGATCAACACCGGCTGTTTTCAGCATATGGGCTATCATGGTCGAGGTGGTGGTTTTTCCATGGGTTCCGGCAACCGCGATCGTTTGAAAGCGATCCGAAATCATTCCCAGCACCTCTGCCCGCTTTTTCATCGGGATCCCCTGTTCTTTGAAGAAGATCATTTCGCGATGTTCCCGGGGAACAGCAGGGGTGTAAATCACAAGGTCGGGTGAAGCGGGAATTTGATGAATATCTTCCACAAAATGAATTTGCATTCCCTCGCTGATCAGCTGATCTGTAAGGGATGTCGGGGTTTTATCGTAACCGGAAACAGAGGCTCCCTGTAAAACAAAATATCTTGCCAGGGCACTCATGCCGATGCCGCCAATGCCAAGAAAATAGACTGATTTTATATCTTTTATCCCGGAAGTGCGATTTACGATTTCCGGTTTAAAATCTTTGACTTCGTTTGCCGAAATACCTGCCTTGTATTTCTTCCCAATCATCGACAGGGCCACCTCTGCAATCGTGTCGGCCGCATTGCTGACCCCCAGGGTCGTAATGTTTGCGCCAAGTTTAAACCGGAGCGCCTGGTTGTCGAACAGGTCAACTACGGTTTTTCCAAGTGATTCCATTGCCATTTTGTCGGGAACCATCACCGCTGAATTTTTATTCACCAGGGCCCGTGCATTTTTTGTCTGGTGATCCTCAGCCACATTGGGCGACGGAACAAGAATGACCGGTTTGCCGACCACGCACAGTTCCGAAATGGCAATCGCGCCGGCCCTCGAGACGATTATGTCAGCAGCAGCATACGCAAGGTCCATGCGGTCGATGAATGGAAGAATGACCACGTTGGGTTTCCCCGATTGCAAGTTTGAAATTGTGGATGATTGAACCTGGCCCGGGGAGGCAGAACCTGGTTTCCGGGAGGCTTGTTCAGGGAAATGGGTGGCAATGGTATCAAAATAATACTTACCGGTTTGCCACAGGATCTGGATATCCGGCGTGTTCAACTTTGCCTGCAGTGTCTGAACAAATTTAAGGATTGCCTGGTTGATGGTCCCTGCACCCAGGCTTCCGCCGATCACCAGCAGTGTCTTTTTACCCGGAACCAGCCCGAAATACGCCATCGCTTCATCCTCTTTGCCGGCCATGTCGATCACATCGCGGCGGATAGGATTGCCCGTCATTACGATTTTTTCCTTCGGGAAATAGGCGTCCATCCCTTCATAAGCCACGCAAATCTTCTGAACTCTGCTCCCCAGAAGCCGGTTGGTGATTCCCGGGAAGGAATTCTGTTCCTGGATGAGTGAGGGTATCTTTTTGGAGGTTGCCATGCGCAATGTTGGTCCGCTTGCATACCCGCCAACCCCGATCACAAGGTCGGGTTTGAATTTCGAGATAATCGCCCTGGCCTTGAGCAGGCTGGCCAGGAGTTTAAACGGGAAGGAAAGATTTTTCAGGGTCAGCCTGCGTTGGAACCCGCTGACGGTAAGCCCTTCAATCCGATATCCCGCTGCCGGCACCTTTTCCATTTCCATGCGCCCCTTCGCCCCGATAAACAGGATGTCCATGTCGGATACTTTCGACTTCAGGGCATTGGCAATGGCAATGGCCGGGAAAATATGCCCTCCTGTACCTCCGCCGCTGATAATGACGCGCATCATGCCGGGGTGACTGTTTGGGGTTTCATAATCAGGGCTGGTTCCAGGAGAATATCCACCTCTGTTCCATCCTTTGTTTCAATTTCAGCCACACGGCTTACACTTAAGATGATCCCGATGGATATACAGGTGAACCAGATGGAGGTGCCGCCCATACTGACCAGCGGTAGCGTTTGACCGGTCACGGGGAAAAGGTTCACCGCAACAGCCATGTTGATGAATGCCTGGAAAACCAGGCTGAATCCAATTCCAATGCTTAATAAAGAGCCGAAATTACCCTGGCTCCGGCTTGCAATCCTGATCACCCGGAAAAATAAGATGAGGTAGAGCAGCAATACGAAACTGCCTCCAACCAATCCATATTCTTCAATGATGATGGCAAAAATAAAATCGGAGTAGGGATGCGGCAGGAAATTCCGTTGTGTGCTTTTCCCGGGAGATTTTCCCAGGATGCCTCCCTGGACAATGGCAATTTTAGCCTGGTCAACCTGGTAGGTCGCATCGGGTTCTGCCTCCTTTTTATTAATAAAGTGGTCGATGCGCGCAACCCAGGTTGTTCCGCGTGGAAACAGGGTCGGAAAGGACTTTGATAAGGCAAAGATCATGATGATGGCAATAATCCCCAGCCCGACCAGCGAGATCATGTACTTCATGCTGATCCTCCCGATAAACATCAGCACCATGCAGGTAACGAATAAAATAGCGGCAGTTGAAAAATTGGCAGGTAGGATGAGTACCGTCACCAGGACAACCGGAATGATCACCGGTAAAAAGCCTTTGCGGAAATCCTGGACCAGCTCCTGTTTTTTGCTCAGCACCCGGGCCAGGTACATGATGAGAAATAGTTTGGCAACATCGGAACTCTGGAAAGTAAGGTTCACAATCGGGACGGTAAGCCAGCGGTTGGCTTCATTGAGGTTTGTTCCCGAAACCAGGGTCACCAGCAGCAGAGGGAAGGTGAGGAACAGTCCGATTTGTGAAATTCTTGAATAATAGGTGTATTTGACCAGGTGAGTGATATACATCAAACCGAGCCCCAAGGCCAGGATCATGAAATGCTTAAAAAGATAATATTCAGTGTTGCCATGCTGCTTTTTGTTTGCCAGCGTTCCGGTGGAACTGTAAACGGCCAGCAATGAAAAAATACAAAGGATGATCACCACGATCCAGATCACCTTATCCCCTTTGATATTTTTGACAACTTTCAACATGAATGCAATGAATTATAAGTTTTTAACTGCTTTGCGAAATGCTTGTCCGCGTTCTTCGAAGTTCTCAAACAGATCGAACGAAGCGCAGGCAGGTGAAAGAAGAATCACATCTCCCTTTTCCCCCATATAATAGGCTGCCTGGACGGCTTCATCCATCGAAACCAGGTCGACCATCGGCAACTTCAGTTCATCGAAAGCCTCATGAATGCGGCTGTTATCCAGCCCCAGGCAAATGATCCCTTTGACATTCTTGCGGACCAGATGACGCAAAATGCTGTAATCATTCCCGCTCTCCACACCACCCACAATCCATATCACCGGCCGCAGAATATTTTCCAGGGCAAACCAGGTGGCGTTGATGTTCGACGATTTTGAATCGTTGATAAACTCCATGCCATGGATGATGGCCACGGTTTCAAGACGATGCTCAACCATCTGAAATCCGGAAAAGCTATCCTTGATATACTCTTTGCGGATTTCCCTGATCTTCGGGCCGATGGATGCCACCAGTGAATCATACACGTTGCTATGTCCTTGTTTCGCTAATCCTTCTAATGTCATGGGTCTATCTGAGTTTGAGAGTTACAATGGTTAAAACAGCCAGCATGATGCCGACAATCAGAAACCTGACCACGATTTTCGATTCGTGGTACCCCAGTTTCTGAAAATGGTGATGAAGGGGTGACATTCTAAATATTCTGTGCCCTTCACCGTATTTGCGTTTTGTGTACTTAAACCAGGTTACCTGCATGATGACTGACAGGTTTTCGGCCAGGAATATTCCACAGAAAATAGGGATCAGGATCTCTTTGCGGATCATGATGGCAAAAACGGCAATAATCCCGCCCAGGGCCAGGCTGCCTGTATCACCCATGAAAACCTGCGCCGGGTAGGCGTTGTACCACAAAAATCCAATGCAGGCCCCGACGAAGGCTGAAATATAGATTGCCAGCTCGCCGGTATTTGGGATGTACATGATATTCAGGTAATTGGCGAACACAATGTTGCCGGAAACATAGGCCAGCACACCCAGGGTGAGCCCGATGATGGCCGAGGTTCCCGTTGCCAGTCCATCAAGGCCGTCTGTCAGGTTTGCCCCGTTTGAAACGGCAATGATGATAAAGATCACGATGGGAATGAATATGAGCCAGGTATACCTCTTGGCCCCGTCGCCCATCCATGAGACAAACATGCTGTAGTCAAATTCGTTGTTCTTTACGAACGGGATGGTCGTCTTGGTTGATTTAACCTGGGTTTTCGAATATATTTTGGTTTTGTCTGATGATGATTCCACAGCAAATACATCCGCTGTCGGGACATAGGCGGTTTGCCTGATCCGTTCGCGGATCACGATGTTGTCATTGAAATACATGGTGAGGCCTACGATCAGCCCGATCCCGATCTGGCCAAGGATCTTCAGTTTCCCGGGTAGCCCGGCCTTGTCTTTCTTGAAAACTTTAATATAATCGTCCAGGAACCCGATCAGTCCCAGCCAGATGGTGGCGATAAGCACCAGGATAATATATATATTGTGCAGTTTGGCGAACAGCAACGATGGGATCAGGATCGCTGCAAGAATGATCAGGCCGCCCATCGTGGGTGTTCCCTGTTTCATATTCTGCCCCTCCAGCCCAAGGTCGCGCACCGTTTCCCCGACCTGTTTTCTTCGAAGGAAATTGATGAGCCGTTTGCCGATAATCAGGGAGATAAACAGGGAGGTAATCAGCGCAGCGGCAGCCCTGAAGGAAATATACTGGAAAACGCCTGCTCCGGGGAACCCGAAGGATTCATGCAACCATTTAAAAAGATAGTACAGCATAAGCTTACTGTTTAACTATGTTATCATTCCCGAAAATTGAGCGCAACACCTCTTTGTCATCGAAATGATGCCTGACTCCCATGATCTCCTGATAATTTTCATGACCTTTTCCGGCCACCAGAATAATGTCACCGGGTTTTGCCAGCATACAGGCCGTCTTAATGGCTTCGAGACGATTGGTGATTACCAGCACTTTTTGCGACTGATGCAACTCCACCCCTTTGCGCATGTCATCCAGAATCGTCTCCGGGTCTTCATTTCGGGGATTGTCGGAGGTCAGAATGACCCTGTCGCTCAGGTTGCACGCGATCCCGGCCATAATTGGCCTTTTGGTTGTATCGCGGTTTCCACCGGCACCGACCACGGTGATGATCTGTTCGTTGTGACTCCTGAGATCATTGATGGTTTCCAGAACATTTTTAAGTGCATCCGGGGTGTGGGCGTAGTCGACAATGGCCGTTACCTGGTTCCCTGACCGCACATAATTGAACCTGCCATCTACCGGATCCATCTGGCTCAGCAAGGTTAAAACCTCGGTTTTATCCTGTTTAAGGAGGAATGCCGTGGCGTACCCTGCCAGCAGATTGTAAGCGTTAAACTGTCCGATCAGCTTGAACCAGGCTTCCGCTCCATCGATGTTGAGATGCAGCCCCTGGAAATCATTTTCCATGATCCTGCACCTGAAATCGGCCATGCCCTGCAGGCTGTAGGTGTATTTCAGAGCCTTCGTATTCTGAAGCATCACCATCCCATTTTTGTCGTCCTTGTTTACCAGGGCAAAGGCACCGGCCGGAAGGTTGTCAAAGAATGTTTTTTTAGCGTGGAGATAGGCGTCGAAGGTTTTGTGATAATCAAGGTGATCGTGTGTAAGGTTGGTGAAAATGGCTCCCCTGAAAGTGAGCCCGCCAATTCGTTGCTGATCCACCGCATGCGACGACACCTCCATGAAACAATATTCACAGCCCTCGTGCACCATTCGCGCCATCAATGCATTGAGTTGGAGCGGATCCGGAGTGGTATGGGTTGAAGGTACAGGAATGTCATTTATACTGTTTTTAATGGTGGAGATCAATCCGGCGCCATAACCAAGTTGCAGAAACAGCCTGTGAAGCAATGTAACCGTAGTGGTTTTCCCATTGGTTCCGGTCACCCCGACCAGATTGAGCTTCTCCGACGGATTTCCGAAAAAATCGGATGCCATGATCCCAAGCGCCAGGCTGCTTCGGTCTGTTACCAGATAGGTAATTCCCGGCTTTAAGGTGTGAGGGAGATGTTCGCACACCATTGCAACAGCGCCTTTTTCAGCAGCCATGTCAAGGAAATCATGCCCATCGGAGGTGGTTCCCATGACTGCAAAAAACAGGTCGCCCGGCATCACCTTCCGCGAATCAAATTGCAACCCGGTGACCGGAATATCGGTACGCCCCGTGATGCCGGTGATTTTTACTTTGCCGATGATCTCGCTGAGTAACATCATGCCTGGGTTTTTGGTTTATCCTGTTTCACCTGCAGTTCGATCACCACTGGCATCCCTTTGTTTATAAGATATCCGGGGGCAATGGATTGTTTTACCACCGTGCCTTTTCCCGTGACCAGTACATTCAGTCCCTGTTGCTCGAGCAGGAACAGTGCATCTTTTAGCCCCATGCCGCAAACGTTGGGCATGGTCCCCTTGCTGATGTAGGCAGATGTCAGAATGATCGTTTCGCCCACCGATTCCGGACGCGCCCAGTGCGATTGCACATTTTCAGGCCGGGCGGTCATGCCAAGCGCCGAATAGGCCTTTGACAGGTCATTCATCTGTCCGGCATGGGCCAGAGGCAACCTGCTCTGAATGGTATCGTAGGGCAGGGGGATCAAAATATCAGGACGGATAGCGAAGAGCTTGTCGGATAATTCACGGAAAACAGGTGCAGCAACGGCTCCTCCGTAGTACTTTCCTTTTCTTGGGTTAACGATGACCACGATGCATGAATACTTGGGATTGTCGGCAGGGTAGTACCCGACGAATGACCCTTTGTACTGCACCTGTTTAGTTCCCTGGCGGTATCCTTTATTTCCGGCTGCTATCTGTGCCGTGCCGGTCTTTCCCGCGATTTTATAATAGGGCGATTTAATGCTTGCCCCGGTTCCCTCTTCCACCACTCCTTCCAGCATCAATTTTGCTTTTTTAATGGTCGACGGGGAGACTATCTGGGGGTTGATCACCACCGGGTCAAACCGCTTTACCAGTTGCCCGTTACGCCTGATTTCGCGGACAAACAACGGTTTCACCATTTTACCGTCATTGGCTACGGCATTGTAGAGTGTAAGGAGGTGGATGGGAGCCAGCGATATCTCGTACCCGATCGAGATCCAGGGAAGCGAAAGGGCTGACCAGTATTTGCTCTTGGTGTTTTTAATGTAGGGTTTTCCCTCGCCGGCAATCTGGAGACCCAAAGGCCTGTTGATCCCGATACGGTAAAGCCCGTCGATGTATTTTTGCGGCGTGGCAGAATAAGCTTTGTAGATCATGGAGGAGGTTCCGACATTCGATGATTTCTCGAACACCTGGAGCGCAGTGATCACACCCAGCCCATGATGGGAATCCTCCATTTTGCGGCCTGAAAAAGTAGTGATGCCTCCGTAACAATTTACCGGAGTATTGAGCTCGATTTTCCCGTCATCGAGTGCAACAAGGAATGAAGCCAGTTTGAAAGTTGATCCGGTCTCCTGGCTTTCACCAATGGCATAATTGAAGATCTCTTCGTAGGTTCCCTTTTTGGTGTGGCCCAGGTTGGCCATGGCACGTATATATCCAGTTTTTACCTCCATCAGGATCACACAGCCATGGTCAGCGCTGTCGGCAATTAGTTCTTTCCGCAGAGAGGATTCGGCAAGGTCCTGGAGGTTCACATCCAGCGTGGTAATGATGTCATCACCATTCTGTGGCTCAACCTGGGTTTCAGGATCCACAGGCATCCAGGCCTGTCCGCCCGCACGGCGCATCAGGCGCTGTCCGTTTACGCCCTCAAGGTTATTTGTAAAGGAACCTTCCAGTCCGACATATACCTTGTTTTCCCCTTCACCGCTCTCATATCCGATGATGCGCCTGGCCAGTGATTTGTAAGGAAGTTCGCGCTCATACTGAGGAATTACGATCAGCCCGCCTTTAAATTTTCCCCTTTTGAAAATGGGAAATTTGCGCATTTTATTCAGAACAGGATAGGTCACATCCCGGTGAATGAGAAGATACCGGCTCTGGTTTCTCCGGCCATCCCAGAGTGCCTCCCTGTAACTGGATGCGGGGTGATCATTGAACAATCCCGCCAGACAAACAGAGAGGGAATCAACGTTTTCTTTGAATATCTCATCAGTTAATGAATCGGTCATCACATCCATGCGAACTTCAAATATCGGGATGGAGACAGCAAGTAAACTTTCATCATCCGCCAGGATGTTTCCACGGATGGCGGCCATCTCAAACAGGTGGATCTCCTGTTTTTTCGCCATTTCCAAAAATTCCTTTTTCTCAAACTGCTGGATCATGACAACGCGGGCAATGATGAAAAGACCAAAGAGCAGCACCCCCAAGTAAACCAGGTAAACCCGAACCAATATGTCTTTCTTGATGTCTTTCATTGACTATTTCTGCTTGCGTTCAAACTCTGCTCCGGAATAGAGGATTTTATAAGGTGGCAGTGATGTTTCATGCAACCCGTAGAGCTGGGCACGTTTTAAAATTTCCGATTGCCTGCCCTGGAACATCAGGGTCGATTTGGTATTTATATATGCATAGTGCAACTCCTTCAACTCATTTTTGGTTCGTTCGATGTCCCGGAATTTCCTTTCGGTGTAATAGGTGTTGCCGATATAGATCATGGCAAGCAGGGCTACATATAATATATAGCTGATGTTTCCGGTCACCGTTTCTTTTGAAAGATAATCTCCTCCCAGAAAATCCTGAACAACCCTGCGACCTCTGTTGGTTTTTTTCATCCTTATATTTTTTCAGCAACCCGCATTTTTGCACTACGCGCACGGCTGTTTTCAGCAACCTCCAGTTCACCTGGCACAACAGCCTTGCGCGTTATAACCTTCAGCGGACTGATTACATTCCCGTAAAAATCTTTCTCGACTGAACCGAGAAAATTTCCTGAGCGGAAATAATTCTTGACCAGTTTGTCTTCCAGTGAATGATAGGCAATGACAACCATTCTCGCCCCTGGCTTCAGCGCTTGGGTCGCCTGTTTTAAAAACTCGCGCAGGGCATCCATCTCCTCGTTTAATTCTATCCGGAGTGCCTGAAATACCTGCGCCTGGTATTTAAACTCCTTGCCGCGTTCGGCACACGAATTGGCAATAACCTTGAGTTCTGTGGTTGTGCCGATCGGGTGCAGTTTCCTTTCCTCAACAATTCTCGAGGCCAGTTTCCTTGCATTTCTTATCTCACCGTAGGTGAAGAACAGGGTGCTCAACTCCTCTTCGGTATAATGGTTTACGATATCCCTGGCCGTTTGCTTTTTTTTCTGATCCATCCGCATATCGAGCATCCCGTCGAAACGCGTTGAGAATCCGCGATCAGGCTGATCAATCTGGTGGGAAGAGATGCCAAGGTCGGCCAGGATGCCATCCACCGGGCTGGCATGATGTAACTTGAGGAAATTTCTGAGGAATCGGAAATTGCTGTTCACCATGACTAACCGTGGGTCATCGATGCGATTGGCGAGCGCCTCCTCATCCTGGTCGAAGGCAATCAGTTTTCCCTCCCCGAGTTTTCCGAGGATGGCCTTCGCGTGTCCGCCGCCGCCGTAGGTTGCATCGACGTAGATGCCGCCTGGCCTTACTGCTAAGGCTTCAATACTTTCGGTTAGCAGGACACTCTTATGGTATATCATCGATGCCGTCGCTTTTTTCCTGTTTTCCCATCACCTTTTCTGCCAGCATGGCAAAATCTTCAGGTTCTTTCGACAACAGCTGCTGGTAGGTGGATTTGTTCCAGACCTCAATCCGGTCGGAATAGGCAAATAAGATGACCTCCTTGTCAATTTCAGCAAAACCCAGCAGTGACTTAGGCATCAGTAAACGGTTCTGACTGTCGAGCGAAATTTCTGTCGCACCATTGTAAAAAAATCTCACAAAACGGCGATTATCGCGTACGAACAGATTGAGTTTATTGATGTTGTCGGTTGTCTCCTTCCAGACATTTTGCGGGTACAGAACCAGGCAGCCTTCAAACCCCCGGTTTATGACGAACTTATCATGCGCCTCAGGGCTGATCTGTTTTTTCAGCGCGGCAGGAAGAATGATGCGGCTCTTCTCATCCAGCCTGCATTCATATTCACCGATTAAATTCGTTGTGGACACTTTCCCCTTTTTTTCGAGTGTAAATATATATAAAAAATCTCCACTTTACTCCACTTTGCTCCACTGTTAATAACTTTTTTGCAAGAATATCAGGGAACATGGCGGAAAGACGCATTCATCAAGTGATAGGAGAGGATCCTCCTGGATTGGGGCAAAAAGGAAAGATGCGGATTGGCAAGCTCAGCTTATCCGGAATATTAACAAATCAGCGTGTTACGGATGGACAACGACCAATTTTGCGGATGCACCGCTGTAACGGATGAGGTAAATGCCTGCGGGGAGGTTTGTGGTGGAGAGGGTAACCGTTCCCGGAAAGGGTAATTCAAGAATTTTCTGAGCAAACAGATCAAACACCCGGAGGGAGGGGAGATTTTTGCCGATACCGGAAGTAAACTTTATCCCGGCGATTTCGGAGGAAGGTCCCTGAATGCTGATTGTCACCGACTGGTCAGCCGGGTTGGGAAACAGCTGAATTCTTTCCTGGATTTGATTCGAATGGCTTTCTATGCCCGGGACAATTTCTGCCGGGGATCTTTTGGTAATATAATTCAACCCTCCCGAGGTATTTCCTGTGACGAGGTCAAACCTGTCAGGGTCGGTGAGGTGGCCGACGGCAGGGGAGGTTTGCCATCCAAAAAGAGTATCCTGTGGCGTGGGTGAAAGCCATGCATACAAGGTATCAGATTCGGTAAATTTTCCATCAAGGTTATTGTCAATGTTCTCAAAAAAACGGATACGACCTTCATCAGAACCGCACATAAGAAATGTCGTTCCTTCCGGCTGCCGTGAAAAACAGGGCGTGCTGTATCCATAATAGGAAACGTTGTAATTGGTGACATTCACCCTCCCCAGGCTATCGGTTAAAAGCATGAAAACCGGATTTTCACCTGTCCCGGAATTTTTATAGTAATTGAGATTTCCATTCTGCTCCCCAATGACCAGGTCGGTAACTTGGTCTCTCTCCAGGTCGAAAAGCTGCGGGGTGCTGTTATCTCCAACATCAATTCCCTGCCAGTCCCTGATAGCGGGACCAAAACCGGGAACGCCTCCTGCATTGCCGGTATTCGGGAAAAAAATCAGGGTTCCGTCGCTGTTCCCGATTAGTAAATCCGGATGACCATCCCCGTTCAGGTCCCCGATTGCCGGATATGCGCCATGCAATTTAAGGGTGGAAATTCCTGCCAGGTCATCGGTAACACAGGTGAAAACCGGGTTCAGTGCAGTTCCTGTATTTTTGAAATAGGCAATCTTTGAGGTATAAACTGAATGAAGGATGGCATTCTGATAACAGGAGGAGTCATAATATCCCTCATTCCCGACAAACAGATCCTCCAGCCCGTCACCGTCGAAATCGTACAATACCGGATGAGATGATGTCCCGAAATCCATCATTTCACTGCGAAAAAACCGGTTCGTCCTGAATTCAAAACGGGGAAGCGCCTGCGTTCCGGTATTTTTATAGAACCAGACACAGTTGTAATTGTCGGAGGTTGTCATACTGGGATCAAAAGGGGATACCACCATGTCATCCATACCATCGTTATCCATGTCAAGGAGTGAAACAGAAGGGAATGAAAATAGTTTAACCGGATCAGTGCCGGATGGGAACGCGGTATCCTGGGCGATCATGAAGGCTGAGTCCCTCGTCCCTCCGTTGAAGAGCCCAATCAGCCCGGGGTAATCCACATCGCCGAGGATCAGGTCCTTAAGACCGTCGTTGTTGAGATCTGTCGCCAGCAGTGTTGACCCCGTGTGGCGGGAATTTCGATTTGCGATTTCAGATTTTTGATTTTCGATTGGTAAATCGTAAATCGTAAATCGTAAATCGTACATCTCATACGGGCATCCCGCATTCAACGTAACACGATTTCCTCCCTCACTTTCCTTGAATTTTCCCCAGCAGGGATCATCAAGCCTGAAATCAAGGCTGTCGCAACGGCCGTACTTTTCCATTGACAGGTTCTTGTGATATTCCACAAAGGATCCCAATCCGAAAAAGGTCAGAAGATCAAGGTCACCGTCGCCGTCAATATCAGCCAGGGCAGGATAATCAACACTGGTAACCAGGATCCCGACCTTTCCGGTGTAGTAGAACGATTCGAGCAAATCGGTCACCAGTCTGAATTTCAGGGAGGTGTCGGATATATTCAGGAATACGCGCACGCCGCCCATGCCATAGGTAAACAGGTCCATTTTCCCATCACAGTTGTAATCGGCCGTAATCACCCAGTCATGCAGATCAGGTAATTTCCCCGATAATTCAGGAGCGGCTGAATAATCAACGGTATTGGGCGTGCCATGATTGACGAATGTCAGCTTTCGGTTGCCATGACGGTCAAATATCAACAGATCCCTGACCCCGTCAAGGTTAAGATCAATTGCACAGAACTGGCAGGAATTCAGTCCCCCGGCCCAGGGATACTTTAGCAGTGCCCCCGACTCAGGGTTCACGATGCCCGGGAAGCCATGGATGGCCAGGTTCTGATCGACGCTGACAATGTCCTTGTATGCAGTGATATTTTGAGAAAATGAAGGATACCAGAAAAGAAGGAGTTGCAGGAAAAAAATAACCTCACAGGAAATCAGCCTGAAATGATGAACCGATAAGATGGGAGCCTCATTATTGCTTTGATTCTTCATCATGGGTTACAAAGTTACCAAAGTTTTCATACTTTTGAATCCTTGACCTGACCCATTTGCTAACCCCTAATGCCTAAAGCCTAAAGCCTAGAGCCTAAGTATGAGCAGAATCCTTGTTATCGATGATGAAAAAAGTATCCGGAACACCTTGCGGGAGATATTGGAATATGAAAAATATACGGTGGATGATGCTGCGGATGGAGCTACCGGATTGCTGATGGTGAAGGAGCATAAATATGACGCCATTCTTTGCGACATCAAAATGCCTAACATGGATGGAATTGAGGTGCTTACGCAGGTTTACGAGATGACCGATACCCCGGTCATCATGATATCGGGACACGGCACCATCGATACGGCAGTAGAGGCAATCAAGAAGGGAGCCTATGATTACATCTCGAAACCCCTTGACCTGAACCGGCTTTTGATCACACTGCGGAATGCACGGGACAGGACGACCCTCATTGACGAAACCAGGCTCCTCAAACGCAGGATCGGGGCAAACTATGAGATGATCGGCACTTCGGAACCCATGCAGCAGATCAGGAGCATGATTGCAAAGGTTGCCCCAACTGAAGCCCGGGTGCTCATTACCGGAGAAAACGGAACGGGAAAGGAGTTGGTGGCCAGGCACCTGCATGCTTTGAGCAGCCGGTCAACCGGACCATTCATCGAAGTCAATTGTGCTGCCATCCCGGCCGAACTGATCGAAAGCAACCTGTTTGGCCATGAAAAGGGTTCCTTTACCTCAGCCATTAAACAACATAAAGGCGATTTCGAGCAAGCCAGCGGGGGGACCCTCTTTCTTGATGAGATCGGCGACATGAGCCTCTCTGCCCAATCAAAAGTTTTGCGGGCACTCCAGGAAAATAAAATCACACGGGTAGGCGGTGAAAAAGAAATTCCGGTGGATGTTCGCGTTATTGCTGCTACCAATAAAAATATCCGGGAGGAGATCCGGAATAAAACCTTTCGGGAGGATCTCTATCACCGCCTCAGTGTCATTATCATTGATGTGCCGCCCCTGAATAAGCGGATTGAAGACATCCCGGTGCTGACCGATCATTTCATTACGGAATATTGCCTCAGTATGGGAAAAGCAAAGATGGAAATCACACCTGAAGCCATGGATGAACTGAAATCGATTCCTTGGAACGGGAACATCCGCGAATTAAAAAATGTGGTTGAACGCCTGGTCATCCTGTGCGACAGCGCCATCACGGCATCGGAGGTGAAGCGATTTACTGTCTACTGATTTCCCATATCAGAAAGGCTGCCTGTAATTTCTAAAATTTGACTTCAGGCCGGGGTTTAATAAAAAGGGGCAACACAATATTAATTATACTCCTGTGTGGTTTTACGTTAAGTGAGTAATAATTTCGTTTTCGGTTGATGGTTAACCGCAAATACACACCATACTTGCCATCTTTCCTCTGAAAACCCTTGATAATACTAATCTTTTAAAAAATGTATTTCAATTGTTTTACGTAGGTCGTGGAGCTGGAGGGATGAAAACCATAAATGGTTTAACCACCTGATTCAGTAAGATTTAAGAGGAAGTTTGAAAGTGCGCTGTGGCACATTTGTTTACGAAAAGGGTGAAAACAGCGCCGCCGCCGACTTTTTATATGGGAGGGATTTCAAGTTGTTTGCAGACTTTTTTACAAAGTAAATTTGAAAGCTCCTGGTGCCTGCCGATGGTTGATTGTTTTTGGTTTACAGGGTTCAGATAAATGGTATGGTTTGCTCCCTCTCGTAACATGATGCAGCCGTGTGCACGCAGATGTTTTAGGAACTCGCCCCTTTTCATAATGCCGGGTTCAGTTTCCGTTTGATGATTTTTCTTCCGGTATATTCCTGTAAGGTATTCTCCCTGTGAGTTGACATTACCAGGGTGAGTGCATCCAATAAATTCTCTTTCAACTCATCAATGGTTTTGCCCTGAGAAATGACTTCCGGGACCTCCGGAATCTGGCCCACATACCAACCATCATCACTTTTCTCGATCACAGCGGTAAAGTCTATCGGTTGCGGCTTATGTGTTTTTTTCATTTGAGGTGCAAATTTTGTAGATTATTCATGCAAATGCAAAGTTAATGAAAATCGGTCTTGAAATTATTTGACTTCATTCACCATTCCGGATTGTTTCCATCATTATGGTACGTGCCTCCAATAATTTTTCCTTCAACTTATCAATGGTCCAACCCTGGAATATCCTTTTCTGGTACTTTAGTTTCGAAAATGGATTTTATTTTAATCATGAAATTGTCAAATGCAAAATCATCATGATTACTTTCAAGGAAATCCAAAAATAAATGAATCAAAATCTCATATTTTTCCTTATCGATTATTCCATATACAATTCTTTCCCTACCTATAATAAATTTAATTGTAGCCGTCTGTACGTTTCTCATCCTCCTTTTTAGATCATCAATCACCTGTGTCATTTGGGTTATAATCTCCTGATTGGTCTCGTTACTTTTTTTCTGGGCTTCAATATCTTTTATGAAAATAGCCTCGGGATCCAAATCGAAAAAATGCCATATATCAACATCCAGGGCTTTAGAAATTTTTTCAAGAGTTTCAACCTTCATGGTTTGTTCTTGGATGGATCGGTAAAGACCAGGCTTTGAAATGCCAATTTTATCTGCCAAATCTGCAATACTCATCCTGTTTTGATCACAATACTCCTTTATCTTATTGAAATTCATAATGATATGATGTTAATAACTAAATATAGACAAATGTGTGCATAATGTGAAATAAAAATCTATATTTGTAGACTATTAATTCATTTATTAATTTTCAAATATAGCAAAAAGGAAAATCCATTCAAAACTAAATTTTATGGCAAACATGATTTTTTTACCAATAGAACAAGCCAGGCAAACGATTCGTGAGGCGGTCCGTGAAGAATTTGAACTCCTTGAAGCAAAGCGAAAGCGTCTCGCTGGGGTGAATTTGTACACAAAAAATAAAGCCGCTAAACGCCTCCATTTGCATTTTAATACCGTGAAGCGGCTCTGTGCTGATGGATTTATCAAAACGACAGCCTCTGGGCTTATAGAGGAATCAGAATTGGATCGGTACCTGGAAAATTCGTAAACAATTTAAATCTCATTCAAATGGAAACCGCACAAAACCTTGACCCTAGGAGCCAAACAATCTTTGGTCGTTTAGCAAAATGGATCCTATTTTTAACCGAAGATGATCCATCGAATGATGATCAGACGCCATCCCCACCAGCCCCACCGGTACTACCAGATTTGCCAGATATTTTCCCAGAAGTAACCCCGATTATAACACCATCAATTAATTGAAACTATGGCCATGGATCCATCGAAACATTCCGAGAAAGACTTGTGCGAACTGCGTTGTTCTTTGCGCCGTGAGCGAACACGTTTCCGGCGCCTAAAGTCGTGTTACCTGGAGCTAAAAAAAGCAAATCCTGAACTCCACATCGATTTTTTTGAAGATACTCTTGCTTTCCCGCAAGTTACTTTGAATAAGGCCATTCCTGAGGACCGGCTGCAGAAGGAGCTGATCGATGAACTCGCTCGTGTCATGGCTGATCTGCTCCGGTTCATGTCAAGGTATGATCACGTGCAGGCCGAGCATCCGGAGTTTAAAATATCTTTTATTGAATCCATTAAAAATCAATACGTTACTATGAGTTAACAATTACTGCCAATTATGAACGATCATTTCAACCTTGAGTTTTTTAATTCACTATTATTTGCAAACCTTTAAAATCTTAACAAAATGGAAATCAATGTTTTTGAAGCAAAACAACTTCTTGAGAAGAAGCTGAAAGGAATGCCGGAAATCGGAGTGAACGCTGATAATGACGGGAATATTGAACGTTCCCTCTTATCCTAACAGTTAAACCAAGAGCCGGGATAGGGGTCCCGGCTCACTTGTTTCACAATTTAAACTTGAAAAATATGAAATCAGAAAATCGACAACAAATATACGGCAAAAATGCCGTATTGCAACCCGGTTGGGTAAACATACAAGTACCACCTGAAGTGGCAGAATCGCTGAGTGAAATAATTCAGAATAGCAAAGTTCATCTACCCGATTTAGCGATGTTTTTAAGTAAGGATGTCTTTGATGCCCTCACTACTCTTTTTGATAATACCCCAGGAGTCAAAAATAGCTTCATAGATCTATTGTTTAAATTTCTGGATATGGACTCGTCTACCGAAAATAATTATTATGACCAAGACACCCATCTTCTTTTCCATGATATTTATCGCATACTATCTGCCTGTACGGAATATTTAGAAAACCGAAAAATGGAAGGAGGTCACGATGAATAGATCTTTAAAACAATCGCTTAGAGTTGTTTTTCGGAATTTTCCAGAGGTCACTGATACAAATGAAAAACCAAAAGAAGTCATTTCTTTTAATTCTGAACAATGTGAAATAATTATAATCTTTTTGCAAAAAATTTCTTTTGCGCGTTGGTCACATGTTGATAACATTAATCTTACGGGGCTTCATCACCCCTGCTGCCCAGTCCATTTTACTATTCATAGAGAAGGGATATCAACCGTTTTGGAGTTTAAAAATCCTATACTCATGCCATTTATGGAATATCCATCTTTTGCATTTAGGGCTGGAAAAGGTTGTTTGATTCCTTCAGTTGTTTTATCCAGGAGTCTTATAAATAATATTAAAGGAGGTAATCATGAATGACCAGGCTGATTGCACTGCAAAAATTTCGGAAGCAACTGCAGTGGAAATAAAACGGGACGTGGCGGAAATTCAGGCTTTGGCATTTGCGCTAATTTGCTCATTGGAGAACGAAGTCCACGGAGATAATATGAAAGAAATTATTGACGAACATTCGGAAGTAAGAGGATCCGGATGGATACGGTTTGACAATAAAGCTATGCTCCGGGTGTTTGGCCAGGCTTTTTATGAAAAATTCTTGGGCCTTGGTAATTACCTTGATTCTCTCAAAAAATTCAGAGATATTGATTAACAACCGGCCCCGGCAATTGCCGGGGCTTTTTTAGTAACCAAATAATCCAAAATTCAACCCAAATGAAAAAAGATGAATTATTGATTGATAATGTTGTACAGATTATGCAACTCCGGGCCTTGCTGAAAATATCCGGCGAATATTTGAATACAATGTATAAGAAGACCGAAACAGACGATCCTACAAAAAAGGAAGCGTTGTTTGAACCGTTAAATAAGGCTTATAACTGGATATTACGCTCTAATTGACCCCTCTTATACGCATCAAATTGACCCCCCA
>JBAXVX010000034.1:0-37859 GCA_037128705.1 Bacteroidota bacterium
ATTTAATTTCAATAGCTTACAACAAAAAACAAAAAGTTAACGCATCAGCAGTAATCATAAACAATAAATATGAAAAAACTATTTCTGATTTTTGTCTTCACCATAAATCTTTCGGCTTACGCCCAGAAAACCCAGGTGATCGATTATGGATATAACGCCAGGGGTGAGTTGCACATGATCATTCAGGATAATGACACCCTGATCAATTTTTATGATGCATCGGGCAACAGGATCACCGAATCGCAAAACATCTATTCCATTGATGATCTGAAGGATCCAAAGGGAGATCGGTTTTTAAGTTGTTACCCCAATCCCACGGGCGATGAAGTTACCATTGCCTTTGAATTGCCAAAGGAGATGGATTACCAGGTTTCCCTGTATAACCAGCTGGGGCAATTTCAGAAACAGATCGCTTCGGAAAAAAAATCAACCGGCCGAAAGGAGATCAACGTTTCTGTTGCGAACCTGTCACCCGGGGTTTATTATTTCTGGTTCCAGAGCAAAGAAATTTCAAAGGTGAAGAAGGTGATCAGGAGGTAATACGTGGTATTGCTATTCATATTCACGCGGTGATTTCCAAAGTTCCAAAGTCAAAACTTTCATCTGGTTCATTGGCCAATAAGTACCCTGTCCTCCTTGACGATGGCAAAACGGTTATTTATATTGCAGATAAACGCCGGGAGCGGGAGTGGATGTACCGTCTAAATTGACCACCCCCTGCCGAACGGAATAGACAAGTCTAAATATCTTTAAAACAGACAGATACGGCTGCCGGTTTAAATCGGCGCAAGGTGGTCAGATACTCCGGCTTGTATACTATGGTTGATAAAGGACACAAAAAAAGCCAGTCACTAACTGGCTCCGAGTAATTCCAATTCGCTCCGGTTCGGGTTTCGGGTTATTTCGTCACATCAACAAAGGTCTCCTGTGAACCATACATAGCTATTCGTCTCACCTCCTTTCCCGAAAAATTTAGCTTTGTCAGGTCGATTTTGCGGAGGGTTGGATTTTCGTAAGTCTTGAAATAAAACTGCCGGTTCGTCAGGTCGCGAAAGGTAACCCACTGGGTTGATTCGTTGGATACTATGTTCCCATTTGCATCCTTGTCAACAATAATCCCAAAGGGGATGGAAAAGGTGTTGATCACGTGCTGGCAAAGGTTAAGGTTGGAGGCGGCATCGGGCTGGAGGGTGACGAACTTTTCGAACATGGCCAGTCGTACAAACCGGCTGGGTGGGGTATAGTCGCCGGGAATACCCTGCATGCCGTCGCCATGTCCGGTGGGTGTGAATGAAAAACCACCCGCTTTTATCTCGATGGGATTGATATTTTCGAGCCCGACATACTGGCGCAGGTTGGTGTAGTGCCATGGCAGGGAGGGCGAGTTGGTCATGATTCCCAGCGGGTTGTCGTATATGTTGCACTGTCCCTTGTCGTACTCCACCACGATACAGCCGCCGCTGGCGTCGTATACGATGAAATGGACTGTGAGCGCCATCTTCATCTTTGTCGGGTCGGAATAAAAAAATACTTTCACCTTTGAAGTGGCCGACCTGACCTCCTCTACCGTGCTGAAATTGCCCAGCACCCAGTCCGAATACATAGCCTGGGCCAGGGCTTTGCTGCTGTCGGCCGGTGCGACGCTCTGGTACTGCATATCGCTTTCGTACCAGAGCACGCTCACCGAGAGCCCCTTTTCGTTCATCCCGTCGCTCACGCCGAACTCCATCCCCATGTTGGCAACACCCACATATCCGTTTTGCGTTGTCCACTTTATTCCCGATCTGCTCACGGGCGACGGACTTACAAACGCTTTATTCCTGGGAACGACGATCAGGTCATAGCCCAGGTTTACCCCGAACTCCATCGACCGGGCAATGGTGATGTTCCCGTCTTTGGCCTTCATGCGGAAGATGGTGCAGGACCGGGCATTCTGTAGGGCTGCCATATTTAAAATTGAGAACAGAATGATTAAGATTTTGGTTTTCATTGGAATTAAGATTATAGTTTCATTCCTATTTTTTAACTATTTTCTCTGCCATGTTACCTGGATGTCTCACAATTTTTCAGCATCACTTTTCCCACACCCAGTCCTCCATCACATCACTTCGTAATCGGATAGGTGTCTTTATAGACTACCGATCCACTGTAAAAGAAACTCATTTCATGGTTCGATTGAGAAGATGCATTGTCATCACGAAATTGCAGACCGTAGTTTAGATAATACTGTAATAATGGAGTTAGATTTACCGAAGAGAAGCCCGACCGGTCCAATGTACTATTGGCTACGATAGTAACAATATTTTGATTGGAGGCATAAGGCATGTGGATCTGATCTCCATAATTGTCTCCTGCCCATGTGAAGAACTCGCTTCCACTGTCATTGCTGAAATCCGGAGAATCGCTTGCATATGCAGAGAACAGCATACTTCCGGATGCGGAATTATAGGGGATGATTGCATTTGTTGTCATCGAAGTAAAAAGAAACGTAGCTAATTCCCCATCTCCGCCATTGGAAGGGCACATGTTTCCATTATAACCCACCTGGTGGCTGGAAGGATAAGTAAAATACGATAAATACTGAGATGTGTAACTGACATAACTTTGACTTATAAAATCAAAAACCAAAACACCCGGATTATCCAATGGTTTGTTTAAAGGAGCCTCAATCCCGGGGGCCCAAATGCTTGCCCAGCCATTGGGGCTGGCATGCATGGGAAACTGGTATCCCCAGTACCATACAGCCGAAAAGAATGCAAACGGCATGGAATAGGTGCTGTCTTTGGTTGGTGAGGATTTTCCATTCATGGGGTTATAATAGAGCACCTTAACGTTACCCGTTATCTGGCTGTCGTGTGCCCACGGACTACTTTTATCGCCTCCGTCCTGGACCACGACGGCTGGGCTGCCCGATAGGACATTGCCCTGGGTCAGCCTGTAAACATTCCAGTGGTTATCGGGATTGCAGTAATAAGTGGAGGAGTTATAGGTAGTATTCGGGAACTGGCTGTTGAGTCCGTTAGGCGAATTGACGCAGTTAACGGTTGAGGGATTGCTGCCTCCGACGGTTAAGTTAATTGTATTGACAATGGGTTTGATCCCGTCGGTGTAGTTGTGCGGCGTGACTATTTTAACCCCTACGCTTGGATAGGGCAGTGCGAATGCATCCAGGACCACATTGCACAGGAACTGGGCCCTTGCATTGACATCGAGAAACACTTCATCGGGGGCTATCCCCAGCTGGCAGTTCGTAATGGTGGCATCATTGGTATATTGAGTCTGATTCCTGTAATCGTACAGGTTTAAATTCAGGTAATCAACAGTAGTAAGAAATTGCTCCAGTTCGGTTTTGATCATCGATTGGAAACCTGTGAGCTTTGTTTTCCAGGTAGCGTGGGTTGAGTCTATCGCATTATCCACGTTGGCCACGATGGTCATCCCCTGGAGCTGGTAATTCAGGATCTGGCAAAAATACCCTTCCAGCATCAGATAGGCATTCATCACGTTCCCCGGGAGATTGGCCTGGGATTGTACCCCGTCGTTCAGACAGATTTTCTGGGTAAATATCTTCAGGGCGTTCTGGTTCTGGATCTGATCGAAAAGCTGGTTGATGTTGTTTGTGACATTTGGGTTGTTATTTTCCAGAACGTAAGTCAGTTCAAAGGTCTGAAGGGTCTTTAAAGGAATTGCCGTAGGGTCTCCTCTCTTGATCCGGGCTGCCATTGCGGGGAAGTACATCAGCGAATACTGGGATGTTGAATCCTGGAATTTGGTGGCAATATCAACCATGAACGGATGAACCGCCGAATTGGATATCCATGCTTCTATATCCACAACTCCCAATTGAAGTTCCACTGCCAGTTCATTCAACTGGGCCGAGATCTGGGTTAGCTGACTTTGCATGGAAGACAGCTGGTTATCTATTTTCTGGAATTCTGCTTCGGTATGTTTGTAATCATGGATATCCCACATAATATCTCCAATAGCGAAGAAATCGGCCTGCCAGTCAATCTCTGAAAGACTGCTTCCTGCTCCTCCTAAAATATAACCTGGGAGGGTTCTCCCATCCCTGATCTCCTTATAGGTCCTGATTTGAAGAAGCCGGTTCTGAATCGAGGGAACGACGGTTGTGGGAGTTGGGGTTGAAGGGGTGGCGGTGTCGTCTTCCTTCTTTTTGCACGACACGGCAACAAGAACGATCATCGCCATCAGTAATACCACCGAAGCGATTGATTTCCAAAGGGTTTTTGTTTTCATAGGTTTAGAGTTATGGGTTAATGTTAATTATTATTTGGGTTACGCTTCAATTTCCGATTTAATGAGGTACTGTTCAACAATGGTGTCCAGCTCATCCGGGTCAACCGGATTTTGCAGTATCCGCGTGCAACCTACCATGGTAGCCAAACGCAGCGAATCGTGGTTGCTGTAATTTATGAAAAGGATAATCGGAATATCTTTATTAAGCTGCCTGATCATTAAAGTGGTATCGAAACCATTGATGGTCGGCAGATCTGCATTAATCAGTACCAGATCGGTTTCCGGGTGATTGCAGAACTGTTTAATTGTTTCAGGCCCGCTTTCAGCCATCAGAATTTTTATATCATTGCGCTCCAGCAGCAGGGCAATGTCGTTAAGCTCCGCTCCTGCTTTCCGCGAAACTAAAATTGCAGGCATTGTAGATTGATGGGTAGCCACGAGGGTTCTTTTTGATCAGCGCCAAAGGTAGACCGTGTTCATCATCGAAGTCAACCCCCAAACCCATGTAAAATCTTTACATTTTCTTGCAAAATGTTGTATAATTCAGATAATCAGGTATGTAAATTTTGTTATTCGGTAAATTATATCAGAAAACCAGAATTTCTCCAAAAATTAAATAGTAGAAATACAGAGAGTTAATCGCGGATGAAAGAAAACCGAAAGATCGTTTATTACTTGAAAAAGGCAGGTCATGGAGCTTCGAAGTCTCCACCTTTCATCATGTTATCGGCTTTAAACCAGAAGAAAAAAAATCTCGTGTAACTTTTTATATGAAATTTACGCTCCTCACCCGGTCCAAAAGACCGGGATTTTTTTTCCTTACCATCACGTTGTTTTTTGTTTAACTTGGTCCTCGCTAAATCTGGCACGGTAAATCATAAATTGAAGATAAGAGCTTACATGCATAAAACACCATTAGCAGGTACCTTCATCACCAGCGTATTATTCATCCTTGCATTTTTTATCTCACCTCCCTCGTACCCCCAGGCGAATAAAGACAGCCTGCTGATGATTGTAAAAACGTCGTCAGGAGAAGCAAAATTCAAAGCGCTTAAAACCCTTTCAATACTATTACAACAAAGTGATCCTGTACAATCACTGGATTACGCCCGTAAAGAAAATCAACTCGCCGCAGAACTTAAAAACCGTTCACTCGAAGCCGAAGCCATGAACGACATGGGGGTCATTCTTTCAATGATGCAGCAAAGTAAACAGGCAATTGCCCTGCTCATCGAAAGCTCGGGAATTTATGATTCCCTTTCGAATAAACCCGGGTATGCAATGGTGTTGACCAACCTGGGCATAGCCTGGTCACAGAATGGTTCGTTTGAAAAAGCCCTGAAATGTTATCTGGAAGTAATTCCATTCTATCAGCAAAATAAGAATAAAGCAAACCTGGCCCGGGTTTATATGAGCCTCGGCCTTGTTTATGAGCAACTGTATAAATATGATCTCGCACTTTCTGCAGGTTTGCAGGCGAAAGAAATCTTTGCCGGGGAAAAGAACCAGCGAATGCTGGTTGATATTTCCGTTAACCTTGGATTAACCTATACCTCACTGAGGAGGTTCCCCGAAGCTGAGGCCTGTTTTAACGAGGCGATGGACTATTATACATCTTCCGGAAATACATTCGGGATGGCGGTTGTAAGTACAAACATGGCCAAAATGTACAAGGCCAAAGGTGACTTCAGCAAAGCAACCGATTGGTTCAATAAGTCATTGCCTTTTATAAGGTCGATCAAAAATACCTGGGCAGAAGCTTCTTTATTCTATGATCTTGCTGGCATCAATATCACCACGGGTAAATGGCAGGATGCTCTGACCAACCTGGCCTTATCTGCACAGCTTAATTCCCTGGCAGGAGACCAGGATCTGCAGTCTCAGATATGCCAATCTTTCTTCAAGGTCTATGATACACTAAGGCAAGACAGGCTTGCCCTGGAGTATTATAAAAAATACACCATACTGCACGATACCCTGCTATCTCTTCAGAAAGCAAAAATGATAGAAGAACTAACCATCAGCTTCGAAATAACACAAAAAGAAGCTGAAAACCAATTACTTAAAAAAGATATAAAAGCTTCCCGGCTGAGACAGGGAATTCTGGCAGGGACTCTGGCGGCAGGTTTTTTTTTAAGTGTTCTGATTATCATTCTACTGATCCAAAAACGAAAAAACCTTCAATTGAAAAAGGAGCAGGCTGAAAAGGATAAACGGCTGAAAGAAATTGAACTTGAGAAAATCCAGGTGCAGGCCCGATTGAAAGAGGCGAAAGTTGACAAACTTCAAATCGAAGTTCAGAAGAAAGAGCAGGACCTGGTTTATCAAACCTTACAACGGATTGAGCTTTTTCAGCTTAACCAATCTTTTCAGGATAAGATGAACCGGTTTCACAATAAATTACCCAATAAAAAAGACCAAAACGATTACATTCAGGCGTTAAATGATATTTCCCGCGAAGCCGGCCGGGAACCTATGGCTGACTTTGAGGTCATGTTCACACAGTTGCATAAATCATTCAATGACAACCTGCTTACTCGTTGCTCTACCCTCTCCAGGACCGAATTGCAGGTTTGTGCATTGCTCCGTACCAATCTTGCCACTAAAGATATTGCCCGCCTGCTTAATTTGTCTTCATCAAGCGTAGACATGACCCGCCACCGGATCAGGCAAAAGCTGGAACTCGACCAGAAACAAAGCCTGACGTCATTTCTGATCACATTGTAATCATCCCCGGCGAAACGGCTTACCTTTTGTAATGAATTTTCTTCAACTCTTCAACATCAGCCTGGTCTTTGAGTCTGCCCGCAGCGACTTTGTTGATAATCAGATCATCAGACTGAGGGCAGAACAGAGCTCGGTTTCGATGGAACTACGGCTGCTCCGGGCTGACTTATTGCTGCTCAGTTCCTTCACGCTGAAGTATCAGGATTCAATTTATCTGTTTTATTCGGCATATAGTAAAACCGGAAGGAGGGCCATCGGGATTGCAACTTCTTCCGACGGTTACCTCTTCACCAAATTCCAGGGAAATCCTATCCTTGAAGGGGATATTTACTTGTTTAATGAGCGACAGATCTAATCGATAAGCAGGAATAAATGGGCGGTTTGCCGGTTTTGGTTGACCATCTTCTTCAAAACCAGTCTGGAAATCACGTAAGGTCGGTCAGTGTTTGCAAGATTCGAACTTGCGACCTCCTGCTCCAAAAGTAGGATGATAGCTTACTATCTGATAATCTGTATTTTACATTAATTTACATCAGATTTATACCAACATGACAAGGGATTTTGATTTGTTAATACCCGAGGGAAATACACCATTTTTCTTGTATTTTTGAGCTGATTTTAGGGTTTTCTTATTTGATGGCAAATTTCGGCTTATTACATCAAAGCTTAATGCTGACCTGAGAATCTTAAAGAAGTGAAAAATTCTAATTTCATCTGAGTGCTTGAAAAATGCTTGAAAAAACAAAAAAAGCCACCTACATTTTTATCTGCAAGTGGCTGTTTTTCTAGTGACCCCGGAGGGATTCAAACCCCCAACCTTCTGATCCGTAGTCAGATGCTCTATTCAGTTGAGCTACGGGGCCAATATTATTTTCGAATTTCGATTTACGATTTACGATTTCAGTAAGAAAGCCATCGTTTCTCGTTCTTCGTTTCGGGGTGCAAAGATAACATTTTTTTCAAAAAAAATTATACCTTTGCAAATTTGATTTTCGGATTATATGATCCGCACAGGAAAAACAAGCAAAACCATGATAAGCGTAGGAATACAGAAACTTACTCCCGACGATTTCTACAAAATTCTTTTCCTTGAAGAGAAGATTGAACTCGACCCTAAAGCTGTCACTAAGGTAAAGGCAAACTATCAGTTTCTGAAGGATTTTGCCAAAGGGAAGGTGATTTATGGGATCAATACCGGTCTTGGGCCCATGGCTCAGTATAAAATTAAAGCCAACAGTGAACTTCAACTGCAATATAACCTGATCCGCAGTCACAGCGCAGGATGTGGCACATCCCTGCCTGCCATTTACGTCAAGGCCACCATGCTGGCCAGGCTGAATACCTTTATGCAGGCTAAATCGGGCATCCATGTTGAGGTGGTTGAGTTGCTAAAAGAACTGATCAACCGGAACATCAACCCATACATTCCTGAACATGGCGGTGTAGGCGCCAGCGGCGACCTTGTGCAACTGGCACACCTTGCCCTGAACCTGATCGGCGAGGGTGAGATTTGGTACAAAGGCACACTGCAACCCACTAAGGATGTTTTTCTGAAGGAAAAGCTGACCCCCATCAAAATGCATATCCGCGAAGGACTATCCCTTATCAATGGGACCTCCGCCATGACCGGCATCGGGATGATCAACCTGGTGCATGCCAAAAACCTGCTCGACTGGGGAGTGCTGGCCTCTTCCATGATCAATGAGATTGTGGAATCATATGATGATCATTTTTCCGAAGGCCTGAACAAGGTGAAATCACATTACGGGCAGAATCAGGTGGCCAGAATGATGCGTTCGATCCTCCAGGACAGCGACCTCATCAGGGGCCGGGCCGACCATTTATATAACGGGAAAACCGAAGAGATTGAAGTGTTCATCCATAAGGTGCAGGAATACTATTCACTGAGATGTGTTCCCCAGGTGCTCGGACCGATTCTCGACACCATCCTCTATGCAGAAAAGGTGCTTATCAATGAGGTAAATTCGGCCAATGACAATCCCATTATTGACAGTGAGGCCAAAGATGTTTTCCACGGCGGAAATTTCCATGGGGACTATGTGGCGCTCGAGATGGATAAGCTGAAAATTGCCATCACCAAACTTTCGATGCTTGCCGAACGTCAGCTCAATTACCTGATGAATGACAAAATGAACCAGAAACTCCCGCCATTTGTCAACCTTGGAAAACTGGGTTTCAACCTGGGCATGCAGGGCGTTCAATTCACTGCAGTATCAACGGTGGCTGAAAATCAAACCCTTTGCTTTCCCATGTCGATACACAGCATCACCAATAACAACGACAACCAGGATATTGTGAGCATGGGCACCAATGCGGCCATGATGACCAAGCGGGTCATCGACCACACCTATATTGTCATGTCCATTCACATGATCGCGATTCTCCAGGCCATTGATTTTATGAAATTCAAGTCCAGGCTTTCTACCTATTCCCGGAAAAAGTTCGAGGATTTGCGTAAAATTGTCCCAAAATTCACTGAAGATACCACGAAGTATAAAGAGATTCAACAAATAGCGAACTATATACTTGAGAATAAACCAAAGTTCCCACTTGAAGGTTAATCATAATTACGAATTACGAATTATATGAAATATGCACTCGTAACGGGCGGATCGCGGGGTATCGGCAGGGCTGTTTCCTTAAAACTGGCAGGGATGGGTTTTTTCGTCCTGATCAACTACCAATCAAATCAACCTGAAGCTGAAATCACCCTTGAACAGGTTCGTGCCGCGGGCGGAGACGGGGAGATCCTGAAATTCAATGTAGCTTCCCAGGCTGAAATCGAGCTGGTGCTGGGAGCCTGGCAGGCCGCCCATCAGGGAGAATATATCCAGGTACTTGTCAACAACGCCGGCATCCGCAAAGATGCCCTGGTGATGTGGATGAAAAATGAGGAGTGGCACGATGTGATTGACACAAACCTTCACAGTTTTCTCTATGTTACCCGTTTCCTGATCAAAGAGATGCTCATCAATAAATCGGGCCGGATTGTCAATGTGGTTTCGTTGTCGGGACTCAAGGGACTTCCCGGGCAGGCAAACTATTCGGCGGCAAAAGCCGGGGTGATCGGTGCCACCAAGGCGCTGGCCCAGGAAATAGCCAAGAAAAACGTGACTGTCAATGCGGTTGCTCCCGGCTTTATTAAAACAGACATGACCAAGGACCTGGATGAATCTCAGCTGAAAGCCATGATTCCCATGGGCCGCTTTGGCAAACCTGAAGAGGTGGCCGCCATCGTCGGATTCCTGGCCTCTCCGGAAGCTTCTTACATAACAGGCGCCGTCATCAACGTTAACGGGGGACTTTATACCTAAAGTACGAATGACGAATTATGATTGTTTCATTTACAACTTACATAATTTCACCATCTTACTATTTTACCATTTAACATGAGTCGCGTCGTTATCACCGGAATGGGCATTTATTCAGTGATCGGGAAAAATCTCGGTGAGGTGAAGGATTCGTTGTACCAGGGACGCTCAGGGATCATTTTTGATCAGGCCAGGAAAGAGATGGGATTCCGCTCTGCCCTCACCGGAATGGTGGAACGGCCGCAGCTCAAAGGAATACTCGATCGCAGGATGAGGATCGGATTACCACTCCAGGGCGAATATGCCTATATCTCGACCCTTGAAGCGCTGCATCATGCCGGCATTGAACAATCATTCCTGGATGCACACGAGGTGGGCATTCTCTTCGGAAATGACAGCTCGGCCGTGCCGGTGGTTGAATCGGTTGATATCCTCCGGCAGAAAAAAGATACGATGATGATCGGATCGGGATACATCTTCCAATCAATGAATTCGACCGTTTCGATGAACCTTTCTGTCATTTTCCGCCTTAAAGGAGTAAATTTCACCCTCAGCGGTGCCTGTGCAAGCGGCTCACATGCCATCGGCATTGGATACCTGCTGATCAAGCAGGGCCTGCAGGAGATGATCATCTGCGGCGGAGCCCAGGAGATCAACCCGGAGTCGACCGCCAGTTTTGATGCATTAAATGCCTTTTCAACAAGGGAATCGGAACCAACCAGGGCCTCCCGTCCCTTCGACCGCGACCGCGACGGGCTCGTTCCCAGCGGCGGGGCAGCAACGGTCATTATCGAAAGCTATGAATCAGCCATGAAACGCGGCGCCACCATTTATGGGGAGGTGATCGGATATGGATTTTCTTCAAATGGAGACCATATCTCCATGCCGAATGTTGACGGTCCTGTTCGTGCGATGGAGAAAGCCCTCAGGGATGCCCAGGTAAAGCCTTCGGAAATTGGGTATATCAATGCCCATGCAACCTCAACACCGGCTGGCGACAGTAATGAAGCGCGATCGATCGACCGGATCTTCGGAAATTCACGACCGCTGGTCAGCAGCACCAAATCAATGACAGGACATGAAATGTGGATGGGCGGTGCCAGCGAGGTGATCTATTCAACCCTGATGATGAATAACGGATTTGTAGCCCCGAATATCAATTTCGAAAACCCGGATGAAGCAACGGAAAAACTCAACATTGCTTCAAAAACAACCGCCTTCGAATTCAACAAATTCCTCTCCAACTCATTTGGTTTCGGCGGAACCAATTCATCACTAATCATCCGAAAAGTATAATCCTTTCTTTCTTAAATAAAAATCGCTATTTTTGCACCGGTTAAAGAACGACAAAGATGCAAAACGATGAGATTATCAGGAAGATAAACCAGCTCCTGATTGACGAAATTGAAATAGATGAAACACAGATACACCCGGCGGCCGATCTGAAAAAAGACCTTGGGATCGACAGCCTTGATTTTGTTGATTTGTTTGTGATCGTTGAAAACAATTTTGGATTTAAAATGAAGGCTGAAGAGATGACCGACGTTAAATCGTTACAGGATTTCTACAGCTACATCATCAATCGCATCAACCCAAATTAATCGTAAATGTCATCTTGGGAAGGCAAAACCCGGGGAGGGGTTCTGGGATATAAAATCTTTGTCTTGACCCTGAAATATCTGGGACTGCGCTTCTCCTACTTCCTTCTCTCCTTCGTTGTGATCTATTTCCTGGCTACTTCAGGTAAGGCTTTTAAAGCCATTTTTCAATTTTACAACAGGGTGATGAAATACAGCCGGTTCAAAGCATTCTTCAGTATTTATCTTAATTACTACATGTTCGGTCAGATTCTACTGGATAAGATTGCCATGCTCGCGGGGTTTCAGCAAAAGTTTACCTTCGACTTTGAAGGCGAAGAATATCTTCGCCAGATGAACGACGGCGGATTGCTTGTCAGCGCGCATGTTGGGAATTGGGAAATTGCCGGTCAACTGCTGAACCGCCTTGAAAAAAAGATCAACATCCTCCTGTTTGATGCGGAACACCAGCGAATCAAAGGCTATTTGTCGGATGTCCTATCTGCCCGCAATGTCAATTTTATTGTTATCCGCGATGATTTTTCACACCTTTTACAGATCAAACAGGCCCTGGCTAACAAGGAGATCATTGCGATGCATGGTGACCGCTTCATCGAAGGAAACAAGACAGTCATTCTTGATTTTATGGGAAAGCCGGCAGCCTTCCCCATCGGACCTGTAAATATGGCAGCTAAATTCAATATACCTGTCTCCTTTGTCTTTGCCGTGAAAGAGCGGAGTACCCATTACCATTTTTATGCAACCCCGCTGACAAAGGTTGTCTTCACCACGAACCTGAAAAAAAGGGAAGAAAACTTCCGCGAAGCCCTGAGTCTTTACTCCGAGAAATTTGAGGAGATCCTGCGGAAATACCCGCTTCAATGGTTTAATTATTATGATTTCTGGAAACTACCGGAAGTTTTACCACGGTTACCTGAAACGAATCCATGATCATGAAGGTGAAAAAGCTACTTTTTGTTTCAGCAAACCGTTATACCAATCCATACCCGGTATACCCGCTGGGTATTTCGTACCTCTATACCTATCTGACTGAGCGCCTTCCGCATTACCAGATTAAAATATTCGACTTCAACCTGAGTACGCCTGATTTATTTAAAACCCTCCTGGGGGATTTTCAGCCGGACTATATCGGACTCTCCCTGAGAAATGTCGATGATGTGAATTTTTACAGCCAGGAGAGTTTTATCAATGGGTATAAAATGATCGTTGATCTGGTTCGTGAAACTACCGGTGCCCCCTTGATCATTGGCGGATCTGCCTTTTCCATCTACCCGCGGGAACTGTTCTCCTATTTCAGCCCCGACTATGGCATTCACGGAGAGGGTGAAGAAAGCCTTTATAACCTCCTGGTCAGCTTCGATTTGGGCAAACCCGATTTAAGCATTGACGGACTTGTTTACCGAAATGGCGATGAGATTGTAGTCAACAGCCGGAGTCATTTCATCAAGACCCCCGACCTTGAATTTGACAACGGACTGCTCGAGTTCTACTGGGACAAAGCCGGAATGGTGAATGTGCAGACCAAGCGAGGCTGTCCCTATAACTGTATCTATTGCACCTATCCACTCATAGAAGGACACAACGTACGCACGCTCGATCCTGATAAAATCGTGAACACCCTCAGGCATCTGTATGAAAAACACCAGATCGATTATGTGTTTTTCACCGATTCGGTTTTCAACATCAGCAACCAGTTTAATGTTGATTTGGCCAAAAGGATGATTGCGTCGAAACTTCCCATGCGTTGGGGGGCTTACTTTTCACCGCATAATTTATCGCTTGAAAACCTGAAATTATTCGCCGAGGCCGGTCTTACCCATATTGAATTCGGCACAGAGTCCCTGTCGGACACTACCCTGAAAAAATACGGAAAGCATTTTGATGTTGATGAGGTGGTGAAGGTTTCAGATTACTGCAACCAGGCAGGGATCTACTTCTGTCATTTCATGATCATCGGGGGTTATGGCGAAACAGAGGCGACCATCAACGAAAGTTTTGAAAACTCGAAACGCATCGAAAATACTGTCTTTTTCCCCTTTGTCGGCATGAGGATCTACCCTGGCACTCTATTGCATAAAATTGCCCTGGACCAGGGAATTGTTCACCCGGGAGATAACCTCCTGGAGCCGGTCTATTACATTGCACCCGATATCAATTATGAAACGCTTAAGGAGCGGGCGGAACAAACCGGGCGGAGATGGGTTTTTGCCAACGAGGATGTAGCTACGGCGATGAATCGCCTCAGGAAACGGAAACGTAAAGGATCGCTATGGCATCATTTGAAGAAATAAATATACCACAAAAGCCACCGATGGTCATGGTTGACCGGCTGGTTGAGATCGTCGGTAAAATGACGGTAACCTCATTTTTGATTCGTGAGGATAACATATTTTGTGAGCAGGGTTATTTCAGAGAGCCCGGCCTGATTGAAAATATGGCTCAAACCGCTGCTGCCGGCGTAGGTGCAAAACCGGGAATTGCTCCAGGGAAAGCACCGCTGGGATTTATTGGCGGGATCAGGAACCTTAAAATCATTGGGTTTCCTCAGGTTGGACAGGAGATCATCACAAGAATAACGGTGTTGCATGAGGTGTTTGATGCAACCATCGTACAGGGCGAAATATTCCTTGAAAACAGGCTGATCGCCGGATGTGAACTGAAAATTTTCTTAATCAATAACTAGAACATGGGAAATTTAACAGAAGAGGTAAAAGATGGGGTTGCCGGTGAAAATGATTTGATTTATACATACAACCGGGAAGTTTTTTATCATTTTGACAAGGAGAAGGGATTTACCCAGAAAGTCGATTATCAGAACCCCGATAACCAGGTGATCATCAAACAAAGTTGGGATGCTGCCGAACAGCGTCTTGATGAGGTGAAACAATTGGTCATCGCAGGAAAATTAAGTCCTGTCGCCTATTATATGGAGAAACGGCTTATGGAGGTCCCCATGCTGGCTGCCTATATGGAGATGCCTAAATGGCGGGTAAAAAGGCACCTGAAACCTAAAATATTCACAAAACTCAGTCAGGAAAAACTGGCGAAATATGCCGGGATATTCGAAATCACAATAGATCAGCTGACCAATCCGGATTTCTTAAATTAAATAATTATGGTGAAACTTGAATTTGAACACAGGCAGGCCGGGCATTGTGAAAGTGGGGTAACGCGCAACCTGCTTTATTATCACGATTTTTCAATCAGTGAGCCCATGGCGTTCGGAATTGGTGCGGGACTGTTCTTCAGTTATCTTCCCTTTCTTAAAATGCAACACGCCCCCACCACCTCGTTCAGGGTATGGCCGGGGCAGGTCTTCGACAGGGTAACCAGGCAGCTTGGCGTGAAGACGGCGATTCACACCTTCCGCAATCCGAAGGAATCGATGGATAAACTGAATGCCGTTCTGGAACAGGGATACCCGGTCGGGCTCCAGGTGGGAACCTTTCATCTGCCGTTTTTCCCTCCGGAATACCGCATGCATTATAACATGCACAACATGATCGTTTATGGTCACGATAACGGTGTCTATTTCATCAGTGATACCCTGATGGAAAACCTTGTAGAGATTACCTACGATGACCTCATGCGGGTCAGGTTCGCCAAGGGCGCCTTTGCTCCCCAGGGACGAATGTATTATCCCACCTTTGTTCCCAAAGGGATTGACATCAAACCCGCCATTGTCAAGGGCATCAGAAAAACGGCCAACAACATGGTTGGCGTCCCGTTCCCGCTGATTGGTGCGAAAGGGATACGATACCTGGCAGGCCGCATGCGCAAGTGGGAGAAAAATTTAGGTCCCGAGAAGGCCTCCTATTACCTTGGACAGGTATTGCGGATGGAAGAAGAGGTCGGCACGGCCGGAGCCGGGTTCCGTTTTATTTTTGGCGCTTTCCTGGATGAAGCCTCTGCTGTTCTGAAGCAGGATTGGCTAAAAGATGTTTCGATTGAAATGGGTGAAACTGCCAATAAATGGCGGGAATTTTCATACCTTGGTGCACGAAATTGCAAGAAAAGAGGGAAATCTGATCAATCCTATGATTTTCTGGCAGATATGCTTTTGGATATAGCTATGAGGGAAGATAAAATATTTAAAAAATTGTCTACAATCAAATAGCTTTACTATGGAAGAGAACCAAAATCCGGTATATAAAAATAAAGAATACGGTCAATACCGTGAACTTTCCTATTCATATGCCGAAGGGGGTAAATTTGAAAAAACAGTAGGCTTTCATGGAGAAGCTGACCGTCTCATTTTGCAACAGGCCTGGGACTTATTCCAGGAACGCATCGAAGATGCCCGTTTGCGGGTTATTTCAGGCAAAGTGAGCCCAGTCGTGTACTACATGGAAAAAAACCTGCTTGATCCTCTCAATCTTTCAATGATGGCCGGAATGTCGTTGTGGCGTGTCAAATGGCATTTTAAACCTGCTGTATTTAAACGGCTGAATGACCGGATACTTCAGAAATATGCAGCCGCATTTAATATTACCATTGATCAGCTTAAGTGTGTCGAATAACCGAAGCAATAATATGGAATCAACTAAAACGATCATCCCCTATATTCACCGTCAGGCTGGCCATTGCGAAAGTGGTGCTACGTCGAACCTTTTCAAATTCAACGGCCTTGAGATATCTGAACCCATGGCCTTCGGCATTGGAAATGGCCTGTACTTCAGCTATATCCCATTCCTGAAAATTCAGTTTGCCCCCATGATCTCCTTCCGGAACCTGCCGAATACGGTTTTCAAACGGTCAACTGCCTATCTTGGAATAGATTCAACCGTGGTAAAAAAGATCAAAGATCCAAAAGAGGCGATGAACATGCTGGACCAAAACCTTGAAAAGGGAATTCCTACCGGATGCCAGGTTGGTGTGTTTCAGCTAACCTTCTTCCCGCCCGAATACAGGATGCATTATAACATGCACAACCTGGTTGTTTTTGGTAAAGAGGGGAACATGTACCACGTAAGCGATACGGTGATGGAACATCCGCAAGTGATTTCCTATGATGATCTCTTGCGTGTGCGGTATGCCAAAGGAGCCTTTGCCCCGCAGGGGAAGATGTACTGGATAAATCATGCAATTGACAGTCAGGTTGACCTGAAACCCGCCATCATTGCAGGGATCAAAAAGACGGTGTATGAGATGATCGGCATTCCTTTTCCGCTTATCGGCGTAAAGGGTTTGCGATGGATGGGCCGCGACATAAAAAAATGGCCAAAAAAGCACGGGAATGACAAAGCCTCCTTTTACCTGGGACAAATTTTACGCATGGCGGAGGATTTTGGTACCGGTGGCGCCGGATTCCGCTTTATCTACGGCGCCTTCCTGAAAGAAGCCGGTGAACTGTTTGGCAACCATACTGAATTGCTAGAGGCGTCGGATCTGATGGGACGGACGGCCAACAAATGGCGTGAATTCACCTATATGGGGGCCCGAAACTGCAAGAACCGCTCAAAACCTGAAGAAAATTACAGCACCCTCTCCGAAAAACTGCTTGAAATTGCAGCAGATGAGGAAAAGGTTTATCAGAAACTTAAAAAAATCAAATTTTAATGTCACTCCGGCCGATTATTGAAATCAGGGATCTGACGAAAGTTTACAAGGGAGCCGACGAACCTGCCGTTAATGCTATATCCCTTGACATTTTTCCGAATGAGATTTTCGGATTGCTGGGACCCAATGGTGCCGGTAAAACCACCACGATTTCCATTCTTTGCGGGTTATTCCCTGCAACCAATGGCAGCGTGATGATCGATGGCATCGACAGCCACCTCCATCTCAATAAAATAAAGCAAATTATCGGGGTGGTCCCACAGGATATTGCCCTCTATCCTACCCTTACCGGGCGTGAGAACCTTGCTTTTTTTGGCAATATGTACGGATTATACGGATCTGAACTCCGCGATAAAATTGATCATTACCTGGCCGAATTCGGACTTGAGAAACATGCCGGTAAACTGGTGAGCCGCTATTCCGGGGGAATGAAACGTCGTGTAAATCTTATCGCTGGCCTGTTGCATGATCCGAAAATCATCTTCCTGGATGAACCAACCGTCGGCATCGATGTACAATCGCGGGTCGTCATTCTCGAATATCTCAAGGAGATCAACAAAAAGGGGGTGACCATAATCTATACTTCCCACTATATGGAGGAAGCGGAACACCTTTGTACCCGCGTGGCGATCATCGACCGCGGGAATATCATCGCCCTGGGGCAGCCGAAGGATTTGCTTGAAGGACACCCGGAGTTTAAAAACCTCGAAAACATCTTTATCCATCTAACCGGCAAAGATATGAGGGACTGATTATGAGGAGATATTTGTCTGTCTGCCGAAAAGAGATGCTGCTTCTTCTCCGTGATAAATCAGGACTGGCCATGCTGTTTATCATGCCCATCGTGCTTATCGTCATATCTTCGCTGATGCAGGAATTCGGATGGAGTTCGCTCACAAAAGATCCAACCGTGCAGGTGTTGTTTGTCAACAATGACCAGGACAGCCTTGGGACAAAGATCAAAAACGGGTTTAAAGGATCAGATTCGTTCGAAGTCATCGACAGCTTAAACAATAAACCGTTAACTGCCGAAACAGCAAAAAATGCAGTTAAAAAAGGCGAGTACCTCATTGCCATCGTTGTTCCAAAAGAGGCAACCAGCACCATGAGGGCCAACGTCCGCCTGACAGTTGCAAAAACACTGGCAGGATTTGGTATTGGGAACGCCGACCTGTTAAACGCGATCGTACTCAGGGATTCGGTTAACGTGACCATCTACTTCGATCCCACAGTAAAAAAAACCTTTAAGAATGCGGTCATCAGTTCGGTCAGGGAGAATTATTACAGGATCCAGACCGACTGGGTTTTTAAAACATTCAACCAGGAGATCGCCGCGCAAATGCCTCTGTACAAACCGCCAAAGGAGGCTTTCAATGAAATTCTTCAGTTCAGGGAGGAGTTCCCCTCCTACCGTGAGGTTGAAATTTTACCAAATGCCACGCAGCACAACGTTCCGGCCTGGACCATCTTTGCGATGTTTTTCATCGTAATTCCACTGACGCAAAGCCTGATACAGGAACGTGAAGGAGGAAGCCTGTTCAGGTTACTCACCATGCCGATCTCCTACATGACCCTGGTGATGGGGAAAGTCGGGGTTTACCTTATTGTTTGCCTGGTCCAGACCGTAGCCATGCTTCTGGCAGGCGTTCTCATTCTCCCCCTGTTCGGCCTTCCGACCCTGGTGCTGCAGGGTGAACTTCTTGGCCTTGTCGTCATGACGCTAGTGGTTGCCATGGCCTCCGTTGGATATGGGCTGATGATCGGAACCATTGCCAAAACCCATCAGCAGGCTGCCGCCTTCGGATCGATCTCGATCATTATTCTTGCAGCCATTGGCGGATTGTGGGTTCCCATCTATCTCATGCCTCCCGTGATGCGTGCCATCTCTCACCTGAGCCCGCTGAATTGGGCCATCACCGGCTACTACAGCATCTTCCTGCGTGGTGGAAGTTTAATGCAGATTGCTCCTGAAGCCATCAAACTCTTGATATTTTTCTTCTCAACGGTCGTTATAACCACCGTTTATCACAAGTATAAAAGTCCTTTGAACAACTAACTATGGAACTAACCGACCGGAAAGAAATCATTGTCAGGTTTTCAGAGGTTGATTCAATGCGAATCGTATGGCATGGCAATTATCTTAAATATTTTGAAGACGGGCGGGAATCATTCGGGCTGAAATACAGTCTAGGGTACCTGGATGTTTACAAACACAATGTGATGATCCCGCTTGTGAAGATCAACTGTGACTACAAGCGGCCTCTTGAATACGGGGACAACGCCATTGTTGAAACCAGGTTTGTTCCCACTGATGCCGCAAAAATTGTTTTTGAATACACCATTTACAGGAAAAAAGACCTTGAAATAGCGGCCACGGGTTCCTCCGTCCAGGTTTTTCTTACTCCGCAAGGGGAACTGCTGCTTACTGCCCCCGAATTTTTTACCGGATGGAAAAAGAAATGGGGCGTTTAACAGTGGATGGCATGAAACCGGTCTATATCCTGAATGATAATATCACCACTTCGCTTGGTTTTACAACCTCCGAAAACATTGATGCCATTAAGAAAGATGTGATCGGTATCCGGATGGTGGATGATCCCATTCTTTATCCCAGGCCGATCCTGCTTTCGCGCATTGATACTGATCAGCTCACGTTGAGGTTCGGGAAGGTTTTGCAGCAATTCAGGAAAGATGCACCTGCAGAATCATTTACCCGCCTCGAACAGATGTTCATTGTATCCATTTCGGATGCGCTGCAGGGAAAGACGGATATACCTTTAAGGCAACGGACGCTGTTGGTTATCTCTACTACCAAAGGAAACATTGACCTGCTCGAAAACCGGTACAAAACCCTGTTTAGCCATAAGCGCCTTTATCTATGGGAACTGGGCCGGATCATCCAGCAGTTCTTTGGTTTTTCAAATCCCCCGTTAATTATCTCCAACGCATGTATTTCGGGCGTGGTTGCGATGATGGCAGCAACGCGTTACCTTCAATCGGGGACCTATGATCATGCCGTGGTGACCGGTGGCGACATTGCATCTGAATTTGTCATTTCAGGGTTCCAGTCTTTCCAGGCACTGAGCCCGGCCGTTTGCAAGCCATTTGATCTAAACCGCACCGGATTGTCGCTGGGAGAGGGATGCGGCACCATGATACTTTCAACAAAGGCCTCTTTATCGACTCCTGGTGTTCCTATCCGGGTGGCGGGGGCCGCCACGAGCAATGATGCGAATCACATTTCGGGCCCTTCACGCACGGGAGAAGAGCTGAGCAGTGCAATCAACCAGGCCATGATTCAGGCATCCCTGTCATCTTCTGAAATCGGTTATATTTCGGCGCATGGTACCGCGACCCAGTATAATGATGAGATGGAATCGAAGGCAATTGAACTGAGCGGAATGCAGCATGTTCCGGTTAACAGTCTGAAGGGCTACTGGGGACATACCCTGGGCGCTGCAGGGATGATCGAATCAGTGGCCGCCATTTCTTCGATGAAAAGCAGCACACTCTACCGTTCGGCAGGGTTTGAAACACTGGGAGTCCCTGTTGAACTGAATGTAATTTCAGCACATCATCCTGCAGAGGTTTCAGCGTGTCTCAAAACAGCCTCAGGGTTTGGCGGATGCAATGCTGCCATCATTTATCAGAAACAATAACATGGAACGTATTATAACCTCCTATTGCCATCTCCATGATCATAAGGTCATCGTGAACGACCGGCTTCTGTTTTATCAGGAAAATATTACTAAATTTGCAGAGATTTTAAAGGCAGTTTACAAGCAAGAGAAGATCAATTATCCCAAGTTTTACAAGATGGATGCCATCAGCAAACTTGGATTCATGGCAGCTGAACTGGTTTTGAAAGATAAAACAATTGAAGGGTATCGCCCCGAAACGGTGGGTGTGGTATTGTCAAATTCAAGCTCAAGTCTTGATACCGACATAACCCACAACGAAACCATCAAAGACCGTTCGGCCTATTATCCAAGCCCTTCGGTTTTTGTATATACACTTCCCAACATTGTGATTGGGGAGGTGTGTATCAGGCATAAAATCAAAGGGGAAAATGCCTTTTTGATCTCGGAAGCATTTAACAGCAAAATGCTGTCAAGTTATGCGGAAGAGTTGTTTATCAACAGGCGGGTGGATGCCTGCCTTTGTGGTTGGATTGAGGTGCTGGGTGACAAATTCAACGCCCTGGCAGTTCTGGTTGAAAATGATGACCGGGGCCGCTCTGGTGAAGTTTCAGGCTTCAAACCACTGCTTTTTAATGAGAAGAATCTTAATTTATTAATGACCCACAATTGACCTGATCTTATGGAAGAATTAATCAACAAGCTGAAAAAAGAGGTAATTGAGCAATTAAACCTGGAAGATATTTCCCCTGAAGATATCAATCCTGATTCCCCCCTGTTTGGCGAAGGCCTCGGGCTGGATTCCATCGATGCACTGGAACTGATTGTTTTATTGGAGAAAAACTATGGAATTAAAATAGAAGATCCCAAAGATGGTAAGAAAATCTTCTTCTCCATCCGTTCGATGGCCGAATACATTACCGAGCATAAAAAATAAATCCCGATGCCCAAACGGATTTACATTACCGGTTATGGCATCATATCCTGCATCGGCAATAATATTGCAGAAAATTTAACCTCCCTTCTTCAGTCAAGGTCAGGGTTAGGTCCTCTTCGTCAAATCGACTCATTGCTTAAGGATGAATTGTTTGTTGGTGAAGTGCCCAAAAACCTGGACGAACTGTTTCAGATGGCCGGGATCACCCCGGCAGAGGGCTACTCAAGAAATTCATTGCTTGGAATCATTGCAGCCCGTGAAGCATTTACCCATGGCCGGCTTGATGACCATCGGGAATTGAAAACCGGGCTGATTTCCGCCACAACCGTCGGGGGTATGGATCGCTGCGAACTCTATTATGCTGATTTTCTTACCAATGATTCGCGCAATTCCTACATCGATTCTTATGATTGTGCCGACAGTACCGAGAAAATAGCCTTTCTTTTAGGAATCAGGGATTTCGTGACGACCATCAGTACGGCCTGTTCCTCTGCAGCCAATTCGATCATGCTGGGCGCCCGTATGATCCGCAGCGGAAGGCTCGACCGCGTCCTGGCGGGTGGATGTGAGTCTCTCACGAAATTTCATCTGAACGGGTTCAACGCCTTGAAAATACTGGATAAAGATCCATGCAAACCCTTTGATGAGAAAAGGGCGGGCATCAACCTTGGCGAAGGAGCGGCTTACCTGGTTCTCGAGTCGGAAGAAAGCATCCTTAAAACAGGGAATCAGCCGCTGTGTGAAGTGGCAGGATGGGGAAATTCATGCGAAGCCTTTCACCAAACCGCATCCTCTCCCGACGGTACCGGGGCCTACCTGGCCATGAAAAAGGCGCTCGATCTGAGTGGCCTGGCTCCCGAAGCCATTGACTATATCAATGCCCACGGTACAGGAACCGATAACAATGACCTTTCGGAAGGCCGTGCCATCGAAAGACTTTTTGGAGACCGGATCCCCATGGTAAGTTCAACAAAGCCATTCACCGGGCATACCACCAGCGCGGCTGGTTCAACCGAGGCCATTCTGTCGATCCTTTGCCTTCAGCACCAGGTTATCTGGCCCAACCTGAATTTCAGCCAGCGCATCAGTGAACTCTCCTTCTCCCCTGTTGAAAAGCTGATCTCCAATGTTCCGGTCAATGCCGTCATGTCCAATTCATTCGGATTTGGAGGAAATGATACTTCGTTGGTTTTTAAAAAGGTAACAGGGTGACAGGGTAACAGGGTAACAAGGTGACAGGGTAACAAGGTAAAAAGTGATAAAGTAATGAAGAACAAATTCGTCATTCGTCATTCGTCATTCGTCATTCGTCATTCCTAATTCGTCATTCGTCATTCGTCATTCGTAATTCGTAATTATTTTATATGGCTTTTCTCAACGGCATCGGTCTTATATCACCGCAAAGGACGGCAGAAACAAATGAGTTTCTGGCTGAAGTTGTCGAATACACGGCCGATTACCTGAAGTGCATTGAGCCTGTTTATCGGAATTACATTGATCCGATTCAATCGCGCAGGATGAGCAGGTTGATCAAGATGGGCATTACCGCTGCAAAAATGAGCGTTGCACAGGCAAACCTGGCGATGCCCGATGCCATTATCACCGGCACCGGCCTGGGCAGCGTGGAAGATACCGAAAAAATACTGGGCGATCTGACCAAAGAGGAACGATTCCTGAACCCGACCCCTTTTATTCAGTCGACCTACAACACCATCAGTTCGCAGGTGGCCATCCAGCTGAAATGCCACAACTATAATTCAACCTATGTTCACCGGACCTTTTCATTTGAAAGCGGACTTATTGATGGATTATTGCAGATGGAGGAGCAGACAGCCTCCAATATTCTTGCTGGAGCAATTGATGAGATGACCATGAATCATCTATTGATTACCAGAAGGATAGGACAATGGAAAATGCATCCTGTTTCCAATATGAAACTTCGGGAAGATCAAACACCAGGTGCACTGGCGGGAGAAGGTGCAGCATTTTTTGTTTTGGGATCAGGAAAAACTGAGTCGACCTATGCTGAGGTAAAAGATGTAAAAACATGGATCAGGATGAACGGGGAACCGGATGCAGGGACGATCCTGGGCCATTTTCTGGGAAATCATGATCTCAAGGCCACGGATATCGATCTGGTGTTACTGGGCACCAATGGGGACCTGAATTATGACCTTGTCTATGAACGGTTTGCCGATCAATTTTTTCCGGGGAAACCACTCGCCTGGTACAAGCACCTGTGTGGAGAATACCATACGGCCACCGGTTTCGGGCTTTATGTTGCAGCCAACCTGCTTAAACGCCAGACCTATCCCGAAATTTTACATTTGAACCTGGGGGCCCCCTCACGATTAAAAAATATCCTGATATACAACCACTTCCGAAATGTTGATCACTCCTTGATCCTGGTTCAGGGAGCATAAACCAAAAGATCATTCATTCATTTTTCACTTTTAAAGAATACCTGCAAAGTCCCGGACGTTGGACGATTGGTAAAAATTCCCAATAAAAACCCTGAAGCTGTATTCTCCCGTTGATTTAATCTGTTAATTTTGCGGAAAATTGATAACCTATTCATGTCGAAGCGGGTATATATTACGGGTATCGGAATCATTTGCGCCATTGGGAACAATGTGCCGGAAACCCTGCAATCATTGTTAGACTCCAGGACCGGAATCGCAGACATTACACTTTTTCCGACCATCCACAAGGGCATTATCCCGATGGCAGAGGTTAAACTTACCACGGCCCAGTTACTTGAACAAACCGGCCATGCCGGCCGAAAGGAATTCACGCGTACGGCCCTGCTGGGTATGATTGCAGCAAGAGAAGCCATGCATTCTGCAGGAATCCATGATATCAGCAAGTTTAAAACTGGTCTGATCTCAGCCACCACAGTCGGTGGCATGGACCGGAGTGAAAATTTCTTCGCCCGATTCCTGGCTGACCGTCCCAAAGGCAGAATGATCGACATTGTGAACCACGACTGCGGCGACAGCACCGAACGAATTGCAGCCGATCTCGGGATAAGGGATTTCCTGACAACCGTCAGTACGGCCTGTTCTTCATCAGTGAATGCACTGATGTTTGGATCGAACCTCATAAAAACCGGTCAACTCGATCGCGTCATTGTCGGCGGCAACGATTCTGTGACCCGATTTACATTAAACGGCTTCAACACCCTGATGATCCTGGACAAAACCGGGTGCCACCCTTTCGATGAAAACCGTGCCGGACTTACCCTTGGAGAAGGGGCAGCGTTCCTTGTCCTTGAATCTGAAGATGTGGTGCTGAAGGAAAAAAAGTCAGTCCTGGCGGAAGTTTCAGGTTATGGCAATGCCAACGATGCCTATCATCAAACTGCGTCATCACCCGACGGAACCGGCGCTTTTATGGCCATGTCGAAAGCAATTGCGATGAGCGGGCTTAACCCGGGTGATATTGATTACATCAATGTGCATGGTACCGGGACCGAAAATAACGATCTCTCCGAAGGGGTGGCCATGAAACGCATCTTCGGGGAAAACGTGCCACCCTTCAGTTCAACCAAAGGGTTTACAGGGCATACGCTGGGTGCAGCCGGCGCTGTAGAAGCGGTAATTTCGGTACTGTCGATCGGGAACAGGACCATCTTTCCAAACCTGAATTTTGTAACGCCGATGAAGGAGTTGCAGATCAGCCCGGTTACAAAACTGACCCGTGATGCAGAAATCCGGCATGTTCTTTCAAATTCGTTCGGATTCGGAGGGAATAATTCAGCGGTGGTGATTTCTAAACCTGGCCAATCTTTTAATCATTCAAGCAAGAATAATGACTGAAACCCCAATATATATCAACGGTTTGGGAAATGTTTCGCCGCAGAAAACGACTGACAGCACCCATTTCCTGGAGGAGCCGGTTTTGCTGGAAACCAACAGGCTGAAGTGTATCGACCCCGGATTCAAGGAATACATTCCGGCTGACATGATACGCAGGATGAGCCGGATCATAAAAATGGGAGTTGCAGCCTCGAAAATATGCCTGAAGGATGCCGGCATCGGTCAGAATGATATTTTGCTGAGAGAAATTACGCCCGATGCCATTATTACCGGGACAGGGCTCGGATGCGTTGAAGATACTGAGAAATTCCTTACTTCGATGATCAGCAACAAGGAGGAGTTCCTCACCCCCACCTCATTCATCCAAAGCACGCATAACACGGTTGCCGGTCAGATCGCACTGCTGTTGAAATGCCATGGTTATAATTTCACCTACGTTCACCGGGGCGTTTCATTCGAATCTGCGCTGATTGATGCCATGACCCAGATTAAAATGGGGGAATTTTCAAATGTGCTTGTGGGCGGTTCCGATGAAATAACAGATCCTTCCTTTGCCATTACATCCAGGCTGGGTTACTGGAAACGAAAACCAGTTCATCCCCTGAACCTGCTGAATGATCCGCAGCGCGGTTCCATTGCCGGTGAGGGTGCCTCCTTCCTTTTCCTGGAAAATCAAAAAACAGATAAAAGTTATGCGAGACTTACCGGGTTGACGACCTTCCTGAAACCCGGTTCAATTGAAGAGATACAAAGCAGGCTCCATGATTTTCTCTCCGGCTGCAGATTGACGGTGAAGGATATTTCCCTCGTAATCCTTGGACTGAACGGGGATCCGCGAACCGACCAGGTTTATCGTCAGCTGGCGGGAAGCGACTTTCGTGATGCAACCCTGGCCTGTTTTAAACATCTATGCGGGGAATATCACACCGCTTCGGCTTTTGCGACCTGGCTTGCAGCCATGATGCTCAGGAACCAATTTGTTCCTGAAGTGGTATGTCTCCATGAAAACGGCAACAATCCCCTTCATATTTCCAATGCCGCGGAAACATCACACACATTAAAATCACATCCCCACCCTATTGAACACGTGCTCATTTACAACCATTTCCAGGGCAATAACCATGCATTCATCCTGCTTAGCCGACCCTAAATGTTCACATTCCGCCGCCTGACCCTCCTGTTTTTCATCCTCCTGCTGAGCCTCAACCTCTGGAATGTTTTTCTCGGCAAATCTGCCACGGGATTGATCCACACCCATGCTTCGCTTTTATATTCGATGCTTTTTGTATTATATTTCGGTATTTCATTCACCATGGCATTTCTCCCCTGCTCCAATTTCCACCACCCGGTCATATGCCATGGAAATACAGATGAAAAAATCATCTCCATCACCTTTGATGACGGACCCGATGCAGTGAAAACGCCCGAAATTCTTGACATCCTGAAGAAACATAATGTACCGGCAACCTTTTTTTGCATTGGCAAAAATGTGGCTGACCATGTTCAGATTGTAAAATTGATCGATGATGGCGGGCACCTCCTTGGGAACCACTCCTTTTCCCATTCAAAATGGTTTAGTTTCTTTCCGGCCAGAAAAATGAGATCAGAAATGAAAGAAACAGACAGGCTGATCAGCCAGATCACCGGAAAATCCCCGCTGTTTTACCGTCCACCGTTCGGTGTGGTCAATCCCATGGTAAGCAACTCCCTGAAAATGACACACTGGAAGGCAATTTGCTGGAACATCCGGTCGATGGATACGGTGAGCTCCGATCACAGGAATATAATGAACCGGATACTTCACCGGCTGAAACCAGGATCGATCATCCTGCTGCATGATTTTACCCCTTTCGTTGAAAAAAACCTCGAAGAACTGCTTGTCAGGATAAAGGAGGCGGGCTACCAGGTTGTCCCGCTCGATAAATTGCTAAATATTCCGGCCTATGCGTGAGTACACCCCATTAAACTCCGGGCTGTCATCATGGCGTTTTTTCTCTGTACGCGGGTTACAAACGAAACTTTGCCTTCCCGGCCTTTTGTGTGCCCTGATCCTGATCTTCCTTGTCCCCATGCAAACCCTCTCGCAGAACAAGCCGATGACAGGTTCATCCATTGAATTGCTGAGGAACCAGGTGAAGCAGGTAGCCCAGAACACGCAAACCATTTCCAGCAATTTTATTCAGGAGAAGGAGATGTCAATGATCACCGAGAAGATCACCTCCAAAGGAAAATTCTATTTCAAAAAGGAGAAGATGCTTCGCTGGGAGTATATGGAACCTTTCTCCTACCTCATCATTATCCGAAACGATGATATCTCGGTCATCGATGAGAACCAGGTGAGCCAGTTCAATGTAAAATCGAACAAGGTATACCTGGAGATCAACCGGATTATCCTTGGCAGCATCCAGGGCACCTTATTGAATGATGAAAAGAATTTTCTTCCTGATTTTTTCGAAAATCAGTCATCCTTTATTGTTGTGCTTAAGCCGTTGTCGGCCAGGTTAAAGGAATCGCTGAAAGAGATCAAAATTCATTTCAACCGGAAGGATTATTCAGTCGACCAGATCGAGATGTTCGAACCGGGAGGTGACCGGACCAGGATTACCTTTACAAGCAAGAAACTCAACCAACCCATTGCCGATGAAAAATTCATGGTTCGTTAGCATCCTGATATTGCTTGCAGCGGGTTGTGTATCGATCAAGCCAAAAGAGGTGGCACGTGATACTTCACACCTGAAATCGGAAACGAACCATCCGGGTGACAGGTTTCTGCTGGCCCGGGAACATACAAAAATGTCACGCTTTACGCTTTTCAAAGCGGCCCTGGATATAAAAAAACACCACCTTTCGGGCCTGCTCGTGGTAAAACGGATGGATTCAACCGGAGGAACAGGGATTTCTGAACAGGTCGACAAACCGGTTTACCGCATCGTTTTTGCCAATGAGATCGGGATGACCTTTTTTGACCTGGAGCTGAGACCCGACAGCTTAAAGGTTATCTCCTGTTTTGAATCATTGAATAAAAAGGCCCTGATGAAGATCCTAGAGACCGATTTCCGGTTTTTAACAGGGATCAATCCGGTGACATCCATGAATTATTACATTCAATCACCCTCAAACAACCAGGTCGTAGCCGGAAAAGCAGGAAAATGCAAAACATGGCAAACCTATTCACCCTCAGGTGATACGCTCTATAAAATCTCCGGAAAATCGACCATCGCTGACCCTGTCATCATTTCATACCAGGATTACAGGCATGGTTTCCCCACCAGAATTATCCTGGAAAATCCTTTTATCGGGATGAAGTTGTCATTGCGGTTACTGGACAGAAAGTAAGGCTCTCCCAGGTAATATATAAGGATCAGGGAATCTGGTATATAGCCGAATTGTTGCGGTAGCCGGGTTTATCAAGGTACCAGTCCTGAAATAAAGCCCCCGATGATTCGGCCCATGCCGCAAAGTGGGTATACCCGTTGGTAATCTGGTTGCTCTCGATCGTATAATGGTAAGTTGAGGCAATGTTGATGGCCCATGGAAGATTTGATTTCGTCTGGTAATACTTACCGGTCGCTGGTTTTGAATCATCTTCACCGGTTCCGAGGAGGCTAAGATCTGCCAGGGTGGTTGGCTTATAGCCCGGCAGATGGATCTCTTTTCCACGTTCCCCGTCGACAATCAGGAAGGGGTTAAAATGAATCAGGTCAAGATCGGCAACAGAATACTTGTTGGGTGTAACCGCAAGGGTGACAACCATCGTGTCGGGTTCAACATAGGGCTCGTTTGGATGAACATTGACTCCAAATCCGGAGGTGGAAACCAGGATTTTATTGGCGTTATCGAAAACAATCACGGTAACTTTTTCCTGGTTCGCTTCGGTTCCATTGTCCTTCAGTGTGATATAACTTTCCTTCAGGTCATAACCGCTCACGGAGACATCGGAATTTACCAGGGTAAGGCCCGGAAGCTGAAACCCGAATCCATTGTTAAAACCGGCTCCAATGGCACGAAGCACAAATGTGGCCAGAACCTCCGTGACTTTATTTGAACCGTTGGTCACGGTGTTGAACTGATAATCGACGACCAGGTCATTGAAATCATAGTCGCCCATTCCAGGCCATAAATCTTCAAAAGCAAGACTGGCAAAGCCATTCGATGGGAAATAGTTATTAAATGCCCTGGCAGGATCCTTGGGATAGCTGTCGTCAGCATCTGCAATGCCGTCACCATCCTGGTCGGGAGCAGCAGGATGTCCCTGAAAATTAGCCTGGATTTCAGTTTGTGTCAATGCAGAGCCAAATAATTTTATTTCATCCAGCGATCCCTTAAAGAACTTTTGCGCACCATTGTCGGCACCGAATGAGATATCCCGGTTATTTACAGCCAAAGTACCTGTAACAGCTTTGGTTTTCTTCAGCTGACCATTGATGTATAACTTTAAATTGGCTCCGTCATAAGTTACAGCAATATGATACCATTCATTCAATAAAGGCAATCCGTCTCCCCAATCTATGGTTTGACTCGTCCCATTGCTCAGCCTGACGCCTCCCTGCCAGCCATTCCATCTATCCTGCCCTATTCCGGGCCCGTCCCAGTCACCCTTCTGGAATAACTTTGCCGTCCTGTTCTCCTCTGATTTTACCCACAGCATCATGGTGATGGCATTGGTAACATTCATGTTTGCCGTTTTTGGCACCTTGACCCAATCAGTGGTCCCGTTGAAATGCAGTGCACTCCCCGACACGCCTGGAGCCCAGGTAGCTCCGGTTATAGTGCCATTGTTCGCACTAACTACATCCGTAACAGTGGTTCCGCTGTTTTCATTGAGCGGCCATTCCGAAATAAGATTTGAGCCGTTTCCGGGATTCGGCGTCTGGGTAAAAATTGAAAGAATCTCATCCTGTTTCAGGGGCCTTGAATAAAGAAGCACTTCATCCAATATCCCGGGGAAGAAGTTCAGTGTTGACTGGTTGCCGATATACAGGTCGCTGGTCGACGTTTGCAGGTTACCGGTCGTTGCCAGTGATTTTTTCTGAACGCCATCAATGAAAATCTTCATTTCAGCACCGTCGTAGGTGGCAACGGCGTGATGCCAGTCGGTATCCAGGATCCGGTCAACATAATCCATCACAAGAGAGGTAAAAGTAGGATTATAGATCGAGAATGATACCCTCCCCTGCGGATCAAGGCGAAGCATGTATTTGACGCGGTTGAAAACGAAAGCACCATTGTCGCCTACCAAATTCATCTTGAACCAGCAGGAAAGACTGATCTGGTTTGTTGTGTTGTTTATACTCGCGCTATATGGCACCTGCACGTGACCGCCGGTACCGTCAAAATCAAGTGCGCTGTTGCTAATACCGGGAACCCATTCGGCACCTGAAACAGTGCCGTTGTTCAACCCTTTTGCATCGGATGCTGCAGTCCCCGTGTTTTCATCGAAATGCCAGGCTGAAACAAGTCCCTGGTCAGGGATCATCCTGACCGGATTAATATTCCCGGACGATATTCCTGCAGATTTTAACGATGCCAGCGATACCTGAACTGTACTCCCTGAAATGGCCACCAGTTGTCCGTTTACCATTACATTCCTGACGTAAGATGGGAAGCTGAGTGTGATTTCATAATTTTCGAGCAACCTGTTAAAAAAGCCTTTATGATAAACCATACTGCCATCTTCAGATGTGATGGATACCAGTGTGGCATTGTCACTGTTGATTATAAAGGTCACATCGCTGGTAGTCTTCCAGTTGAATCCGGGTGCAATAACCAGTTTCCCCATAGGGACCGATCCCTGATCTGCAGGATTATCCGTGGTTATTTTCTTACAGCTCTGAGAGACAGTCAATAAAAGGATCATGAATGACAACCAGCCGATGCTTTTCATCTTTGATTTTTTTTATAAAGGTACACCATACAACTATATGAAAAAGAGTGATTTCGTAAACGATGAGCTTAAATTAGTAAGTGCAGCTTTTTTGGTCAATCTGGTGACATTAAAAAATGACTGGTTCGCACAATCACCTTGACATATGATATTTTTCCAGCAAATTCAACAAATCCTCCCGATCAAAGGGTTTGGCAAGATAATCATCAGTGCCTGCAGCTTAGGATAAATTACAGGGCAAGGTAAACCTGAACAGGGAACCTTCTCCCGGATGAGATTCAACCCATATCCGTCCGCCAAGCAATTCAACAAATCCTTTCGCGATGGAGAGCCCAAGACCGCTCCCATCATATCCACGGGTAATGGAGACATCTACCTGGGTGAATTTTTTAAAGATCGTGGCCTGCCCTTCACGGTCGATCCCAACGCCCGTATCTTTGACAAAAAACTCCAGTTCCTTTTCCCTAATATCGAAACCAAAGATCACGGATCCTTTTTTGGTAAACTTGATGGCATTATTCAAAAGATGAGACAGCACCTTGGTCAGGAGTTCACTGTCGGAATTTATCATTAAATCACCGGCTGAAGAAGGGACCTGAACAGTTAAGGACAGATTTACAGCCTGGCAGGCCGGCAGGTTTTTATGATAAAGTTCAACCATCATTTCATTCAAAGGGAAAAGGCCGTTCCTGATTTCCTGGTTCCCGGATGTAATGAGGGATACATCCATGAAATCGGTTACGGTGTTTATCAGCCTGTTGCTGCTGGATTTCAGAATTGAAAAGTACTCTTTTCGTTCGGCTTCCGACAAACCCGGATCCGTCATCAATTGGCCAAACCCAAGGATCCCATTCAATGGCGTCCTGATTTCATGGGAAATATTGTTCATGAAGGCCGTCTTCAACCGATCACTTGATTCAGCCTGTTCCTTTGCGAATCGCAGTTCTGAATTGATGCTCTGGAGTTCGGCCTGGGTTTGCTCCTGTGCAACCATTTTCAGGTGCAGTTCATTTGTCCGCTGATCTACGAGGATCTTCAAGCGTTTTCGCTGAAAACGCTCCATGAAATAATAGGTCACAAAAAACAGCAACAAGATAAAAAATAGCGAAATGAGCAGATAAAATGTGAAGGAACGGTAAAATGGTGGTGTAAGTTGAAAAGCAAGCTCCGCTGATTTCTGATCATTCCATTCCCCGCTCTCATTGGTTGCCATCACCCTGAAGGTATAATCACCCTTTGGGATGTTTGTATAATAAGCGGTTTTGCTTGAACCACAATCAACCCAGTCCTTATCAAAACCTGCCAGCATACACCTGTACCTGATCCTGCCAGGGTTGCTGTAATTCAGCGCCGCGTAACGGAATTCAAGCCTTTTTGTGTACGAAGGAAATGATAGCCGGCTGGAAATTGGCACAGACTGACCATCAACCAGGAGTTCCTCGATGAAAACCGGGGAAAAACTGGTGGATTCGGAGTTTACCATTTTCGGATCAATAATGGCAATTCCCTTCATGGTAGGAAACAAAAGTTTTCCATCGTGCGTTTTGCATCCTGCAGGCGTTATGCCCCCATTGCACTCAATCGACTCCATCCCATCAGTTTTCCCATAGGTAACCGGGTACAATGATTTGATTTTTGAATCTGCAAAATCAAGTAAATCCCGCTTTTTGATCTTATATATTCCCTTATTGCAGCTGATCCATAAATTCCCGAAATCATCCTCCATAATTCGAAGAACCACCTCATTAATCAGCCCATCCTTTGTGGTAAATTGGGTAATTTTCCCATCCCTGATCAGGTTAAGGCCGTTTGAGGCTGTTCCTACCCAGAAATTTCCATCCCTATCCTCCAGCAATGAAAGGATATAATCGTTCGACAATCCCGATTTTTGGTTTACGATGGTTATTTTTTTTCCACTGATCTTATTTAATCCTCCATTGGTTCCCACCCAAATGTTTGAATGCCGGTCCTCGAGTATGCAGTTTATATTGTCATTTGACAAACCATCCCTGGTTGTGATGATCTCAAACTTGCCATCTTTTAACCGGTTGATGCCGCCGCTGGTTGTTCCTGCCCAGATAGCCCCTGACTTGTCGCAATAAAGAGAGACAACGACATTACTTGACAATCCATCGGCGATGGTATAGTTGACGAATTTTCCATCCTTGAACCTGAATAATCCGTCACCGGCAGTTCCTATCCAGATGGCATGATCCATATCCTCACACAGCGCAAGTATCAGGTCAGTTGCCAATCCGTATTTTTTCGTAAGGGATTCGATCTTTCCTTTTTCCAATTTGTTCAACCCTTTACCTGCAACGCTGAACCATAAAGTCCCGGCATGGTCTTCCAATACAGGAAGAATGACATCGCCTGGTAATCCATCCCGCGTTGTAAGGGTTGCAACCGATTTTCGTTTAATCAGGTCGATCCCCGATCCTGAAGATCCAGCCCAGATATTTCCCTCTAAATCCTCAAAAAGGGTGACGATCAGGTTACTGGAAAGACCGTCTTTGGTTGTGAAAGGAATAAACCGTTCATGCTCCATCCGTGTGATTCCCCCACCGTTGGTCCCAATCCACAGCATGTCATTCCGGTCAAAACACAACGAGGTTACAGCTTTGTCAGAAAGACCATTTTTGGTGGAAAATACAGTGAACTGCCCGTCTTTCAATTTTACCAGCCCGCCACTCTTGGTTCCGATCCAGAGAATTTGCTGGCGGTCAATGGCCAAAGCTTCAATGAAATCATCAGGCAAGCCATCCTTGCGATAATAACTCCTGATTTTTCCATCTGTGATGACTGAAAGTCCTTTTTGAGTCCCTACCCATATCCGCCCCGAAGCATCCACCACAACAGAGCGCACATAATTGCTTGCCAACCCGCTGCTTGTATCAAACCGGGATATTTTTCCATTTTTAATGTAATTCACTCCTCCCCCCGATGTCCCGACCCAAAGTCCCCCTCCTGCATCTTCAAAAAGATTGAAAATCCGGTTATCGGACAATCCTTTTGAAGTGTCGAATTTGATATAAACATTTTTCTTTTGCTGTATCAACCCGCCACCTTCAGTGCCAATCCAAAGACTTGAATCACGGGACCCCAGGATTGCAGTAACGAAATTAACTGTCATCCCCGGGATCATCGATTTGTTCATCAGGAAAAAGGCCGTGCCGTCAAATCTGACAAGACCCTCCTCCGTTGCCAGATACATCCAGCCATCCCTTGTTTGGGTGACCGACATGATAGAATTGACAGGCAAACCCTGTTCCATCTGCCAATTTTCAACCTGAAGGTCTGGCATGGTTATCCCGGATGAAAAAGTCTGTTGTGTAAACGCAAAGCCAGGCCAAAAAAATGATAAAAAAACAAACAGGAGATGACGTTTATTCATTTGGATTGTTCTGTTTAAGGGTAAAATGGAAGGTACTTCCTGTTCCCTCCTCGCTGTCCACCCATATCTTTCCGCCATGGGTTTCAACAAATTCCTTGCAAATGATCAATCCGAGTCCGGTACTGGGCTCTCCATCAGTTCCCGGGCGGTTTGTATTGCAATCAAGCCGGAAAATATTACCGAGGATATTCTGACCAATTCCGATGCCCGTATCCTTTACAATTATTTCCAGGAACTGACCGGGCAGGTTTCTGGTTGAAATGGCAATCAATCCTCCCCTGGGTGTATATTTGATCGCATTTGAAACAAGATTTCTCATAATTGCATGCAGCATGTGCGGATCAGCAAAAACCATGGTGTTTTCCTCAATTTCGAAATTGATCCTGATCTCCTTTTTCGTGGCGGAATCCATAACAGGTTCAAGGCTTTTCAGAACCGTACTCCGCAATTGAATCGATTCAGGTATGAACACAATAACCCCTCTTTGAAGAATTGACCACTCCAGCAAATTTTCGAGCAACCCATACAAGTTGGTTGCCGATTTTTGCATAATTACTGCTATTTTGTGTATCTCCTCTAGGGTCATGGATAAAAGATCCTCAGCCATAACCTGTGTAAAGCCAAGAAAGGAATTGAAAGGGCTTCTCAGGTCATGTGCAAGGATTGAAAAGAATTTATCCTTTTCAGCAATCACCTTTTGAAGCTCGTGATTGGACTCACGCAATGCCCGCTCCATCTTTTTTCGCCCGCTGATATCCCGCGCAATGCTGATAATGTGCGGGACGCCCTGAAGATGAATGATTTTTGCGGACAACAGTCCGGTTAGTTCCACGCCATCTTTTCTTATGAACTGTGCTTCAAAATTTTCACAATAATATTTTTCTTTGAGGATCCTGATCATGTTTTTCCTGTCCTCGATGTTCTTCCAGATTTTCGCATCCATGATCGACTTCCCCAAAAGATCTTCGCGCGTATATCCGGTAATGGCCGTGCATCCGTTATTGATATCGGCGATCGTTCCGTCGTCGAGGCGAACAATAATCGCAGCATCCGGACTCAAGTTGAATAACTGGTGTAAATCATCCTGGGCCTCCGACATCTCAACATGCAGGCGATTGTTAAGCATAATGATCAATCCAAAAGTCCACAAAAGACTGACGACGAGCGCATCCAGGAATGGAATATAATTAAAGAAAGTCGGCGTCAAAAAGCTTCCCATAGGGGTCCCGTGAAAAATGGCAATGGCGCGGTAGGTAAAAAGGGCGCCGTGTAAAACGAATATCAGCCCGTTGAAGTTGGCTGAAGCGGCAATGGATGGAGTTTTGTCAACAAAAAGGCTGTAGGCTGTCATGTATGCCAGGATCGCAATTGACGCGTTGATAATGACTGACCGGATTTGGATATCATTATCAACAAGGAGAAAATAGAGTAAACCGAAAAAAAACACTGAAACAATGGGAATAATGATCCGCAGGTTCACTTTTTTATTAAAGAACTGTTTCACCCCAATATAGAGGAAAACTGTTCCGGCAACAATCATGGAATTTTGCAGGATTATTACCAGAGGCAGCAATGAAGTGGTATTCCGGAAGAGGATAAAACTAAAACCGATCACTTCTGCAGCACTCCAAAGGAGCCACCATCCTACTCCCTGATATCTTTTATTCACCAGGTATTGATGATAAAAAACAATTACCTGCATGAGATGGGTCACACCCAGGATAAGCACCATGGTACGGATTTCAAGTTCGAAAACCATTGTCAGTTTAATTTGATGTTTTATAAAACTATCAAAAAATACTCATGTTACACATCGGTCAGCTCTCTTTGAGGTATTTTGAAATCAAAACCAGCAGTTTCTCTTTATTGATCGGTTTGGATATATAATTATCACATCCCGCCTCCTTGCTTTTTTGGAAATCATCAGACATGGCATAGGCAGTCTGGGCAATGATGGGAAGGTCGGGCCTGATGGTCTTGATCTCCCTGGCCAGGTCCCATCCATTTGCATCGGGCAGCCTGACATCAAGCAGTACCAGGTCGAAGTGATCAAGGTTATTATAATGTTCACGAAGCGACGAACCGCTCTCTGCCGATGTAATTTCCACCTTCGTTCGCCGCAGGATGATCCTTAGAAATTCCATATTGGTGGGTTCATCTTCAACGATGAGCAGTTGCTTCCCGGCCCAGGTGCGTTCAATGACAGGACCCGGTTGCTGAATTTCCAGGCCGGATCTTAAATTACTCCATTCGGGGCTGAATCCCGGATTATTAAAAGGTAAGGTAAAATAGAATGTACTTCCCTTGCCTGGTTCCGAAACTACCCATATCCGGCCGCTCAGATGTACAAGGGAACCTCTGCAAATGGCCAATCCCAAACCGGTTCCCCTGTACCTGTGCTGATTTTCAATTTCCGCCTGTCTGAAATGTTCGAAAATGACAGTTTGATTCTCCGGTGAAATACCGATTCCGGTATCCTTGACATAATATGTAATAAAACCATTGTCGGGTGGATTATATCCAAAGCGGATGGAACCGGAATGTGTGTATTTGATTGCATTCTCGATCAGGTTTGAAAAAACCTGCTTGAATATATAACCATCTGTGTAAATGGCAGAAAGCTGATCGGGTAAGGCCTTTTCGACCTCTACCGAAAGATGTGCCTTATTGATTTTTTGCAACCGTTTTCGAAAAATCATCTCAAGATCATCAAGC
>JBAXVX010000035.1:0-30453 GCA_037128705.1 Bacteroidota bacterium
GGGGGTGGTTAATTTACACCGGCCTGTGGGTGGTCAATATGACCGGTTTTTCCAGGTAATTATCTTTTCTAAATTTATTTAAATCTCAGGATGGATAACCGAATCTGTTATCCCCAGTTTGTTTTTCAGAACAGAACTCCCCATTTCGTAAAAAAGGGGATCCTTTAGAGTCTTACCGTAAAGGGTCTCATATGATCTTTGGTATGGCATAATTGAAACTATAAAACGGCAATAAGGTCACTTTACTGCCAAAAAATAGTTTTTTTGTGTTATTGTTATAAAAATCTTTTCATAAGACAGTTTACATATAACGAAACATATTGTATCTTTGCCTGACAAAAAAACGAAAGGATGGATAAGCTTTTTAACATCGAGTTTTTGGAAGGGGCATTTGAATTTCTTAGAAACCTCGATAAAAAGCATCACGAAAAAATCTTATTCAATATTCGTAAGGTTCAGATTGAACAAGATCCTGAACTGTTCTCAAAGCTTAAAGACGATATTTGGGAATTTAGAACACATTACCAAGGGTTGAAATATCGCTTACTTGCTTTTTGGGACAAAACTGATTCAGATAACACCTTGGTAGTGGCGACTCACGGAATTATAAAAAAGCGTAGTAAGGTTCCGGAAAATGAAATTCAAAAAGCAAAACAACTAAGGATGAAATATTTTGAGGATAAAGAAAAATATAAAAAGAAAAAGAGATGAAAACCTACACATTAGACGAAGTTCAAGATAATCTAATTGGAAAAATCGGTACTCCCGACCGGGATCGATTTGAATATGAGTTGCAAATGGACTTGATCGGAAAAGCAATAAAACAGACACGTCAAGAGCGTAAATTGACGCAAGAAGATTTAGGTAAACTCATCGGCGTTCAAAAGGCTCAAATTTCAAGAATTGAAAGTAATGCAAGTAATGTTACTATTGACACATTGATGAGAGTATTTGGTGCATTACAGGCTCATGTAAAATTACAAATAGAATTACCGCATCTAAAAATTAGTGTAGGCCAATAACTACCGCACATAACGAGCCTTCATCCTCAGGGTTCGGGGAACCTTTTTTTGATTTTTTTTTAATACCGCGCCATATACCATTCGTAGAACTCTTCGAATTTGTGGATGATCAGGTATATGCCACCGGCTTTTTCAATCCGGGCCTGATATCTCTTCTGGGCTTCACTTTGCCGGTCCTTAACCCACTTGACCTCAATCATTACTGTCAAACCTTTTATTGTTGCAGAAATATCGGCTGTACCGACTTCCATACTGGATTTGATGTATTTGCAGGAGCCAATCTGCCTTTTATTTCCCAGGATGTCGGTATAGGTTACCCTTTGGTCGACCATTCTGCCTGTTACTTTAATGTTTGCCGCGTGGTAGCCCTTCAGTTTGATGAATGTGATTATGGCTTTGGTTAATGAGTTTGCAGAGTTGACGGATATTTTTCCGAGGTTTTCCAATGCGCCCGGGGGCGTGTTCGGATATCTGTCAAAAAGATCCTGCCGGATCATTTCGTTGAGTTTTTTGATGTGCTTGTCCATTCAAAACATTTTAAACTAACAAAAAAACCATTTGTTTGCGTTTAACGATTTGATATAATGTGCTTTAAGACCAAAAAAACAAAAAAACAAAAACATTGCCTCCAAACTATTAATACATGCGGATACATATATTATATTTTCTCTTATTTATATATTTTGTTTAATTGTTTAGAAAGTAATAGAATAGTAATAAAAACAGGGGCTTCCGAACAAACAAATCGATAAACAAAAGTCAAACAAACGTGATTTTGTTTGGAAGGCCATACAAAAAAACAAACAAAACAGACTTTTACAAACCGGCGAAAATTTTGGATTATTAAAGTCCAAACAAAAAAACAAACAAACAGAAGTTATCAAACCGGAGAAGGGGCTCATTTTTGAATCCGTTTTTAAAATGGCAAAATATTGGTGGTTGAAATGTCTTTGGTAAACAATTCTCTTTTGAACAGATATGGCCTGCCTTGCTTGCGTGGTTCATTGACAAACGGGCTGTAGTTTATCGATGCCTGCGATGGAGAGAGGTTGTATTCGTTTTTAAGTACGGTGCGTATGTAGGACAAATCGACCCTGGCATCGCGTTCAAAGAATTTGTGTTTGATGGCTTTGACATCAGCCAGAAAACTGTCCTGATCTGTCAGCTCATTCAAGAAAAGATCTTCGACCAGAATATGGATCGCCCTGTAAAGGCCTGATTTAGATTCGTTTTTGACATCAATCAATGAGCTGTTTGAGAGTTCTTTCGGGGTAAAACCGCTCCGGTCGTGGGAAAAATCGACCGGGGGCAGTGTGGTCAGATGGTGAAGAAATGCCGGTATTTCAGCAAGCATGTCGGCTTCGATGTTGTGGTTCTCGATTGTGGGAACCCTGACCTTACGGATGAAAAACCTGATTTCCTCCTCATCAATCCGGGCGAACTTATCTTCGTTGTTCGATGTCAGGATTATTTTGCCAAAAAACGGCATGCGGTACTGGGTGATGAATTTTTGATTTACCGAGATGAATTTTTGCGTAGCCAGGGCTTTGATCTTTTCGACCGTGATTGCCTTCTCGATCAAGGTTTCTTCGACTGCAATGATGTTGCTGCTTGCATAGGTAGAATTGAACCCATTGATCAGATCGTCGGGAGAAATGTTGGCCATGTTGTCGCCAAATACCATGTTGAGCCAGTTCAGAAAGGTGGTTTTACCCGTCTGCCGTTCCTTACTCACCATGACCAGGATTGGCATCAGGCGCTCTGGATGCAGGTACAGGATTTGGAGATACCTGATGCCCAGTTCATACTGCTCACCGAAAATATGACGGATCAATACTTCGGTCCAGTCCCATGCGCCCGGTGATGGCTGATGCGGAAAGGGGCGGTAGAGATTATGGCAATTGTTGACTACCGGTGAATAATTAAGATTATCAGGTACAATGGTAAAATCATCGTACTTTTTAATTTTATCGAGTATGGATTTGCCGTAATCCTGTACAATTGCATCTTTCTGCCAGAGTTTTAGTTCTGTCCTGTCAATGCCGAACCGGTCGGTTTTAGAGATGGTTTTGAAGTAGTTGATGCCGATCCGGATATATTTATCGGATTCATTGAGGTATTTGACCAGGATCCACAAAATAGCCGGTTGATAAATGCCTTTAAACCTCAACAGGACCAGAATCTGGAATGGCGTATAGTAACATTCGTTTTTAAACGGGGTGGCAGATGAGCTGAAAACATACAAAGCGTTGTGTTTTTTACCCCAGGTTGCTGAATGATCGTTGCCTTCTTTCCCTGGCCGCTGCCAATATTCAATGCCCTCCTTTTCGTCGAAGCTGAGTCTTTTCCAACCATCATCCTCCAGGAGTTTTTTGGCATAGGCCTGGCAGTTCCAGTTGAAATAGCTGACGGGGTCGGTGTTGTGGAAGTTTGTTGAAAATGTGGGGATTTGGGGATTTGAGGATGTGGAAATTTGGGGATTTGAGGATTTGAGGATTTGGGGATTTGGGGATTGATTGAAGGTTTTGGCGAGGTTGATGAGGTAGTTTCGCTGATCGAATGTGATGGTTGGTATGGAGAGTATGGAGCCGGAGACCATGGTGTAGTTCGGAGAGGGAAAAATTACCGTATAGCCTCCTTCACCCCGGGTTTCGATCATTGATTCGCCATCGGACCAGTTGGCAAGTTTCCGATTGCCTTCAAAGGAATCGGCTTCATACCGGTATATGATGTGATAGCCTCCACGGGGGGAACGTTCGATGGGGGGATTGCAGGTGGAAAGGATATAAGCCACTCCATCGTCGGCAATGAACTGGTTGAATATTGAATCAATGTCTTTGTTGTGGGCATCAAAGTCAATCACTTCAAAACCTCCGGATACCGCCCCGGAAATTATGGCCAGTCCCCAGGCATCGGAAAAAACACGGTCACATTCAGCAACTTCGAGGGGGATTCGTTGAAAAATTTCCCATTTGAATGTTGCGCGTTTATCTTTACTGACCGGGATTACTGACAAATTTGCGAGCAGATAGTCTTCTGCAATATCTTTCATGGCCATGGCTGGGATATTAACATTGTCACTCCTGGTCTTTTTTGAATTGCTGGTACAATTGGCTGGTAGTATAATAATCTGTTGCCCTGCGCTTATGACTTACGGTATTGTACCAGGTTGATTCCTGAAATTGCCGCCATCCAAATGAATCGAGCCATTCGGCAAAGGCCGTGGCTTCTTGTTTGGTGAAGCGTTCCATGAGGCCGGCGATTGAATTAAAAAATGGTTTATCGAAATCAGGATGGGGATTGCTGGTTATTTCTTCGCAATTACCTATTTCGAATTCCCGGATCAGAAAGTCTTTTGCTGGAGCCATTTTTTTAAGGGATCATGTTCAGAAGGGAAGATCGTTTATTGGTTCATCAAGCGGGCCCGGGCCGTCATCAGGAGGCGAGGGAGTTGACAGAGCAAGCGGCTGCGGATCGTTGAATGGATCGGCCTCAACGATAACGGCATCTTTTGGAATGTGCTTTTTGATTTTGCCTGCAACGTAATTTGATTTCAATTTCTCGCTGTACTTTACCCACATGGCCACATCAAATTTTTCGGTGTGGCCGCAATGAGGGCACGTTGTCATTGCATTTCCTTTCCATTGCGGTTGTTGGGAACCTGCTACACGGTCGGTGTTTGGGAAGATGCTGATCTCTTCGGGTTTCATTTCATAAGTTGCCATAATTTCTGATTTTAGATTTACGATTTACGAATTACGATTTGACGTGACGCGTGACGCGTGACACGTGACGAATTTTAGAATGGATATTTTGATAGATAAATTTCAAGTCCTTTGTCGGCGATCGAGACGGAGGCGTTTGGGGCGACTGTTTGTACTGATTTTGCAAACATTTCAGCATCTGAATTTCTACTACTCAGGTGCAGCAATACAATGTTTCTGATGTGCCTCCTGTCATTTGCCTGCAGGAAACCAAGGCAGGTATCGATGCTCATGTGCCGGCCGACTGCCCGGTCGCTTGTAAGCATGGCATCATCATAATTGGCTTCGATCAGAATGTGGTTTAATTCGATAAACCTATTGGGGATGTAGGCTGCATCGGTTGCAAAGAAGATTGCACCAGCAAAAGGATGATGGATGAGAAATCCAACTGTTGGAACACTATGCGGGACCGGAAAACATTTGATGTTGAATGATCCGAGGGAAAAAAGATTATCAAAGAACCGGAAAACCCTGTGGCCAGACAAACCTGCTTCAGCGATCGTTTCTTTTGAGGCGAATATATTGATACCCGCTTTCAGGTAATCCATGGCATATTTGCAGTGATCGCCATGAGCATGGCTGATCAGGCACCCGACCACTTTGCTCAGGTCATAGTTCAGGGCTTTTTTTAACTCCGGGAGGCGGATGCCTGCTTCGATAATCAAGCATTCAGCATCCGACTCCAAGAGATAGCAGTTTCCAGCGCTTTCGCTACCCAGGACCTTGAGTGTCATCAGAATCCGGGGACTTTAAGTGATGGCTGAACTTTAGGGCCGGGTGCATTTGGTGAGGGTTCTCCTTGCCATTCCCGTTTCTTTTCAGGGTTGGAATGTGGGGTTGCAGCAGGAGGATCGACCACATCAACTGCAGTCTGAATGGGCTCATCATCGGGAATGTCGATGATTGCACCCTGGTTGGCTCCGGCTTCGATTTCAGCTTTCGCCCTGCCAATACGGCCATCCTCGCCGGGTTCCATGAGGACTGAATCGTCGCTTGCTGCAATCAGAAGTTTGCATGCCCGATTAATGACCGTCTTTTTGGCCATTTCGCCGGGGAAGTTCTTATGAGCCGGACTCTGACCTTTGGTGGGACCTTGCTCCCATGATTTTTGAATCTGGGCCATGGTCATGATCTCGGTATTCACACCCCCGTCATCGAAGGTGACCACGGCATAGGCTCCGATAATCTTGGCATCATCCAGGTTTTCCATCCTCTGCGCATGAGAGGTAATTTTCTTCATACCGGTCGTTGTGTCGATGGCATATTCAAACACATCGCCTTTGTAGATCACCCCGGCATAGATGTTCTTCATCGCACTGTATCTGCGTGCCAGGGCAATACTGCCTGCATACTCCCTTTGCAACGTAAGTTTGTCGCCATACACGATGAAACTACACTGGCGCTTTGCCGGATTTAAACCCTGTACGACCATGTTGAACAAAGAGTTTGCTACTGAATCGGGTGTGGATGTTTTCAACACCGGCAGGTTTGCCTTGTCTTTCATGTCCTGCAGGATGAGCCACGCTGAGCGGAGCGCATTTTCGGCACTGTAATCGGGAGGAAGCGCAATGCCACCGATTTCTTTGAGACTGTTGACCTTGGTCAACACTTTTTCGACCATGGGAGGTTCGAATTTCTTTAGTGTGGTTGGTTCTGTTGACATAATTGAGTGAATTTGAGAATTTGAGAATTTGGGGATGTGGAAATTTGGGAATTATTTGATTGTTAAAGTTTTGTCGGTGCTTACTATGAGGTTGATTATTTGTGATGTTGTGGCGGGGATGGTGTTTGTGGATTCGCGGTTGTCGATCCAGATAGGGGCGGTGATGCCATAATGTTTGCTCAGGGTGTTGATGATGTCGATGCCTGCCTGGATCTTGCCGGCGGAATTGACATCGCTGAATGGAACACCCTGAACCATGCAGTCGCAACATTCCTCGATGCCCCCGTTGATGAGCTGATTGAACATGCGAAATCTTACCAGTTTGAATTTGGCGTTGATCCTGGCCTGGACCATGTCCATTCGTGAGCGCGTAAAGGCCTCCATGGCGAACTCCTGCTTTTCGAGATCGCTGATTTGCTGGCTCAGTTTTTTTTCTTCGGCCATGAGTTCTTTGATGCGGGCCTTTCCACGATCGATGACCTCCTTTTTGCCCAGGGAGACCTGCAGGTCATAGATTTCGGATTGGATTTCTTCCTTTTGTTTTTTCAGAGATTCGATGTCAAGTTTGGGTGATTCGAGTATTTGTAGTTCCAACCTGGTTATTTGATCTTGAACAGGATTGGGGTTATGAGGAGTTACAATATCCAGTTCTGCAGAAATGGCGGTTTTAAGTTGTGCCGCAAGTTGATCGGCTTGTGATGTCAATGCCGAAATTTCCTGAGATGTATACTCTATAATCTTGTTTGTCTGAACAAGTTCGGCGGACAGATATTTACCTTCCTCATTGATTTTGGCTAACCGGATTGTTTTGTTCTGCTCAAAATCCCGGGACATTTGATCTTGCTTTTCGGCCATTGTGACGGGGTCAAGATCACGTTTACATGTTGGACAAATAAATTCATCTTCTTCAAAGACCAGTTCCTCCCCGTTTACTGAAGCCCATTCAAGCCGAAGTGCAGCGAGGGAATTTTCAGTATCCGTTTTCTTTTGTAACAATTTTGGCAGGGAATCCTGATCGACGTTTGACTGGCGTATACATTCGGCATGTTTTTGTTTCAGGCCGGCAATCAGGAAGGTGCGTTCATTGTAAATTCGTTGCGCTTCGCTTTTTGCCTGAAATTCCAATGTCTGCTGTTGCTGTTTGAGTGCGAATATCTTATTCTGTAATACCTGAATTTGTTCACCCTGTGACTTATACGCTGCCACCTGGTCGCTGATCGTGTTCTCAATGCCAAGCAGGGCGACCTGTTTTTTGTTGACATCAGTTTTGATTGCCTCGAAATCGACGGGTTCCGGGATGGCCCTTGAGACTTCATCGATACGGGACGGGATCGTTTTCAGTTCATCACTGAGTTTCTTTTTACGGACAGCAAGCTCTTTGCGGAATTCGGACAGGTCTTTTCCTGAATCGAGGATGGCCGTTATGTCGGCAACCTGGTGTGTGTTCATTCCGGCCAGCACCTCAGCATCATTGATTTCACCTGCAATCAGGATCAGCACCTGTCGGCGGTCCTGCCATTTCATCGCATTGAAGCAGAGGGCTGAGGTAAGCAGTTTAAAGAGACCTTCATTTACCAGGTTATCGACCTTTTTTTTAAATTCACCAGCTTGTAGCGGCACCCCGTTCCAGTGATACAGTGTTTCGTGACCGGTAAGCTCGCTCTCTTCGGCGCCGCGCCTGCGTTGCCACTTTTCCTGGTAAATGCGTTTCAGGGTTATTTCTGTGCCATCCACCTCCAGGATGCCCTCGACTGCGTGTTCGAGCATGGGGATTGTTTTGCCGGTCTGATCGAGGGTTTTGATGTTGAAGTCTTTGGAATCGTGAGAATCTTTCCCGAAAAGCAGCCAGGTAAACGCATCGAAAATGGTTGACTTTCCGGTACCATTTTCCCCGTAGATGTTGGTCACGTCGTTCAGTTCGATGGTCAGTTCTTTAAGGCCCTTGAAGTTTGACAGGGTAAGCCGGTTTAATTTGATGTTCATGGGGTCAGTATTTTATAATTTTCACAGGTTCGATTTTCTTCAATGCATTCATTACCTCTGATTCCTTATAGTAGACCAACCGGCCCAGCCTGTAGGAGGTGAGCCTGCCGGAGAGTGTATGTTTGTAAACGGTTTGCCTGCAGATGTGTAATTTTTCGCAGAGTTCAGCCGTGGTCAACAGTTCTGAAATTGCATTCATAGGTATCGCCTTAATTTAGATTCATGAAAGAAGAGGAGGGGAGCTTTTCGGGGAGCAAATATTTCAACTTGCATGGCTGAGTTATAAAAAAGTCAGCTGCAAATAAAATACAAAAAAAGGTGAGAAATCAAAAGGAAGGGTACACATAATACACTTGGTGTAAAATGTGTATTTGGTGTAGTTTGTTAATTATTCCGGCGCTACACCTGATGCATAGGGAATGAAAGAGAGGGAAGCAGAATTTACTTCAGCACGTTTGATGGTATCGATGCTCATGTTCACTCCAAAGGTGTTTTGGGCCACCCTTTTGATCTCCTCGTGTTTCAATTCTTTCTTGTTCCTGTAATATCCTTTAAGGTGAAGATCCTTCAACAGTGCGACCAAAAAGCATTTATAGCCTTTCTTTTTATCCTTCCAGACATGGGTCTTTGGCTGGCAATACATTTTATCGGCCAGGAGGTTCATGATGACAATGTATTGAGAAACGTTTTCAAAGGCATCCTTGAGATCATGAATGCCGGACCGTTTAGGCGATTTCGATTGTTGTTCGGTATGGTGTGATTTAACCAGGGGAAGTGGCAGATTCCGGGCTTCGACGTTTTCTGCTTCATAATGAAAGTCAAGACGTTTAATCAAAAAATCGCGAAACCGGTACAGATGATCCAGCTTCTGATATGTTTCAGGAAACAGCTTATCCAGATCATCGACTTCGGATTCATATGGTCCTGTGAATTCATCGTACAGTGTATCACCCCAGAAATTGATTAACGGGATTTCATCACCTCTTAAGATGAATTCGTTTTTGCGATCGTCGATTTGTTTACGTGTCGGCTTCAGCGCTCCATGCCTGGAAATTATGTTGATCAGGACATCGGTAAGGAAAAATTCCAATTTCTCAATTTTAAAGTCCTTTGTGCCTTTTTCAAAAATTTTCCAGTCCGTCAACGCCCCTTGATGTCGTTCTTTCATGAAATCGTACAAGGCTTCAAAGGATTCGCACAACCGACCGTACAATGATTCACGCCTGGTGCTTTTCAGTAAGAGGCTGAAATCCAATTCTGAATACCTGGCTTGGGGATCGGGGATATGCGGTTTTTGGGGGCCATATTTTTCGATGTAATTTTTGGGATCCAGTTTATAAATACATTTTGTAAGAATCTTCTCCCGGTATAGCCATTGCAAATGTTCGCGCAGATGCGGGATTAATGATTTTTCGGCATCGGCCATCCTAAAACAGTCGGCCAGAGAAAAATATTCGAATTCATTGATTGAGATCAGGTGTTTCACAAAGGCATATACCCGGATGTGATTAAAAGAGGGGGACTGTGAAATTTCATAGAGGTCGAACCGGAACGAAAAAAACTCTTTCCCGACTTTGGATATGGTGAGATCTTTGAGCCGGTTGTGGTAGTACTGCATTTCCGGTCTTGAGAATTCGCGGTCGTCGATGAGGTCTGATATGATATTCAATGTGCTGTCTGGGTCGGCTATCTTTTCGGCATATTGCTTTAAATCAGCATCCTGATTGATCGAGGTGTACTCATTCAAAAGATTCGGCAACAAATCGATGATGAGATTTATGGGCATATTATAGTGAGATTGATCAGTATATAGGCGTGAATTAATCAACTATGCTGCTCCAGAACATTCATGAATTTGGCATTCACAATCCTGCCCATCCCTTTTTGGGTAGCTTCGACAAACCTTGCAATAACGTTATTGTGATTTTGAACTGGACGAAGGTTTGCCGGAATCCTATTTTTTACAGGATGACTGCCAGCAAAATGGCAGTTTTATTAAGACTCCGGCAGTTGTGCATTGTTCCTTCATTGGTTCCATTGCATCCATGTAGACAGGTATACATTGGTAGATGCAAATTAACATAAATGGACGAGGATTTCAAAAAAAAAGGGAGTGGAGTTATCAACAAAAAGATGTTGCCTGCATTGTTAACATCAAAGAGACATGGTTAATAAACTATCAACCCCGGTCTTTAACTTTGGAAGATGGTTTTGAATGGTTACCCAGCCTGACAGAAAACCGGCACATTAAAAAAGATCCTTCAAGGTTTTCATTGCCAAAAACATTTTACCGCTGTCGGGTAATTTAATAAACCCATATCTGAGATAGAAATTCTCAGCCTCCAAGTCTAATGGGTCAACAACTACGGCAAATGATCCCATGTGGTTTGAATTTTCGTAGCTCCTATACAGTGCATCCATCAATAATAGTTTTCCAATTCCTTTGCCTTGATACCTGAGGTCAATGGCCAATCTGCCCAATAATGTTGCAGGTATGGAAACATAAGATTTTGGAAGTTTTATTTGTAATTCAGCGGGTACCAGATGCAAGGGGATACTGCTATTTGCCAAGGTGTAATAACCTTGAATAAGGCCTGTTTCAAAATCTATCTTTACGAAACAAGCTGACAGTTTTCTTTTAACATCCTGGCTTGCCTGATGGATGAAATAATTGTCAAGAATATCCTTTCCGCAAGAAAAATCAGTTTTTTTATGCGTTGAATGCAGTACTTCTGTAAGATGACTCATTTGGAAGCGCGCGATTTATATTCTTTTGCTGCAGAAATCAAGGCTTTATTCGGTTTAGCCGGTTTTGTGATGGCCTCAAAAAATATTGTGCTATCTCTTTGGGATGCAATGATTTGATCTCTTTTTTCGATAATTTCTTTGGCTTTCTCCTGCACCGTCATTATCACAAAGTCTGTTAAATTTCGATAACCCCCAACGATGGCTGCTCTTTCAAAAAAGTTTTTTTGCTCCTGAGGCAGCCTGGTATCAAACCTAGCCTTTTCTTTTCTTATCGTTGTCATGATTGTATTATTTTTCCACAAATGTACGGATAAAATACGTACAAACCAAATTTTTCTGATTTTAGATTAGCGAATCTTTGTATTTTTCTGTCATTCATTTGCAGCATGCAGGAACGATCTTCCCTTAAAAACAGGATGATCAGCAACTCTGTCAGCATTTTGCTCGCGGCTCATTTTAATATACTTGTTGAAAGATCTTTCAGTAGAATGATCGGTCAATCCCATCACGACATCCCGTGGCAGTCCGGCAAGAACCATGTTGGTTGCAAATGACCGCCGGGCCGTATGAACGGTTACGAGCTCCCATTCGAAATAGGAGGTGCTTACCCTTTTACCACGCCGGGTGGTTGTTTTTGAGAATTTATCCTTCAACCCTGCTTTTTCTGCGATGATTTTGAGGCATCGGTTTATTTCCTGGTCTGAAGGAACTCTTGGAAGTTTTCCATCATATTTAAGGATAATGTCTTTAATCATCTGATGTAAAGGAATAACGATATTCCTGTTTCCTTTATAGGTTCTGAGTTTGATTTTTTTGCCATCATCAATAAATTTATCCGGTCCTACCTGATGAAGATCTCCATAGCGCAATCCGGTCCAGCAATCAATGCAGAACAGGTCGCGGACCTGGTCAAGTCGAATATCACCGGTAAGGTCAAGATCATAAATTTTATAAATCTTTTGAATGTCAAGGGAAATTGATTCAGATGTTTCTTCAAGGACTTTGAAATTTTTATGAAGATAAGCTGTGTTTGTTGTCCATCCCTTGTCGTTAGCATAGTTCATGAAGACTTTTATCTCTTTGATATGGCTGCCGATGGTGTTGAGTGCGTAGTATAACTGCTCACCCTTTTCTGTCTTTTTATACGGAACGTTTTTGCACCATTTCAGAAAATCATTGTAAAAGTCCATGTTGATATCCTCAAAAGCCAGCGGTTTGGGAAGGGTTTTCTGGTATTTGACAAGGACATTTTTGGTCGTGATATAATGTTTGGTTGTCCAGGATTTGGGATCGAGCGTTTTAATCTGCATTTCTGCAGCTTGCAGGAAGGTCAGACTATCTTTTTTTGTGGAATCGGTTCCTTCAGGTCGTAATATGGACCTGAATTCATTTTTCAACCGGTCGATGTATAATGCCCCATTCTTAACCAGGTGATCATTATAACAAGCCGGAATCGATTTTTCCAAACTTTCAAGTCTGTTGTTATAACTTGTAATATCATCATCATCTTCATTCCGCTTGGTTCGGAAACGCGCTGGTCCCTGATTCCATGCTTTGGGATGTACTTTCAATCCTGTTGAAAGGGTGATGTGTTTACGGCCAAAACAGAATACCATCAAGATGAGGGTAGGGACTTTTGCCTGGGCGTTTTTCAGATTAAAAGTTACGGTAGGCATACAATGAGAATTGGTTCAGTAAAGATAATATACAAAGCTTTCTGGTTGTATGCAGGGTGGTATCCGTTTATCAACAGGAGTCAACATTGATGATTTTAGGTGTACGATGATTAACTCTGTAAAAAGTGTGGAAATGTCAGTAAAATAGGGTTAAGGCGAAGATTTTCAGTAGGTTAAGGGAGGGGGCAAATTTGTCTTGTCCTGGGCACGGACACAAGATGATAAAACCCCGTAGGTCAATGACTTACGGGGTTTTTCTTTTTGTGCAGTAGACGGTATGGTAGACGGTTTATTTAGGAATGACATAAAATCAGAGTAGCTTCTCTGGCTTTTTCTCCATTTCTTCTCTCCTTCCTTACCTTGTAAGGGATATTTTTATGTGCCGCTGGGGATGGATGTTTTCCTTTACCGTAATAATATACATGCCTGCAGGAAGAGTTGAAAGATCAATTCTGTAAGGTTCAGATCCGGTTTGTGTATTCGTTTGATGGTACACTGTACTCCCGATCATGTTACGAACGATGATTTCGGCGTTTGTTCCATTGGTTCCCTTCTTAGCCAGGTATATTATTCCGCTGGAAGGGTTTGGATAGGCCGCAATATCGCTGCTGTGCATCTCTTCTTCCATTCCCAAAACTTTGTAAGCAGCCTCCACCGATTTCAGGGCATCTACTTTACCCCGGCCCCAATTGTTGTTCCCTTCGGGGCCGATTAAACCTGTATAGGAATCATTGATGGCATTCTGCTGAATGATTTCTTTAACACGTTCAGGCCCAAGAAGTGGGTTTGCCTGGAGCATGAGCGCTATTATTCCGGTCACCATGGGGGCTGCCATCGAAGTGCCGGAAGAGATTGCATAGTAATATTTCCGGTTATTCATTTCTGCTTTTAGAACAGTATATTTATTGTCTTCCCCATATACAGTATCAAATGAATTTACAGAGGAGGCTATCATCTCTCCCGGAGCAGTAATCTCAGGTTTTGTCCTGCCATCAGCAGTGGGTCCCCTGCTGGAGCTGCTAACCAGGGTTTGGATTTTACCATCGGACGTCTGAATATTGTTTTTCAGGTCAGTCCATTCGTTCTTGCTTACATAGGACCCAACTGTGATTATTTTTTTTGCGGTGCCCCCAATCTCACCGACTGTGCTGTTGTTATCTCCCATTGTATAACCAGGTACCTCCTCTCCATTAAAACCAATGAAGAACATGTGTCCATCGTTCCATGCATCCACTGTGCTGTTTGTACTGGTAACAACAAGGGTTGCCAGGTATTTCTTACTCAGTTTACCAATCTCGACGAACAAATTGGGTTTTTGGTTAAAGGGATCTTTTTCAACACCCACGATATTAAAAGCGAGGGTGTCGCCGTTGAAGAACATGGTATCTTCTTTCGCAGGCTTGTTTGATGCGTAGAAAAACGGAGTTGATACCACTTTCTTATTAGATGTTGTATCGGAAATGAGGATAGAAACAGCGAAATCACTTTTTGGTGAACCCCAAAGATCAACTTTTCCATTAAGATAATATTTATCTTCGTTTAAACCTACAAAAGTCCTGAGCGTATCATTGTTAAGCGTCTTCTTTATATGAAGGTTTTTATCTCCCTCATTCCCTGCAGCCCCAACCACAATTTTACCCGGGCCAACAAGACTGTCAATGACTTGATCAAGAAGGGATGTCCCATCATGAGGACCTATATGCGATCCAAGGCTAAGGTTGACAACGGCTGGTTTCCCCAGTTCAGCTGCCTTCTTAAAAATGTATTTTATACCATCGGCTACGGGCGCCTCTACAAAAATCAAGAATGCTGCAGGAGCAGCGCCCATGTATTTATTCCCTGGGTTAAGGTATCCGGAACCTGCCGCAATACCGGCTACATGGGTCCCATGACTGTCGTTATCCGCTAAATGTTTTTTTCCGAGTAATGCGGATTGACCAACATATTCTGTTCCCCCTTTAAATCCGTCAGGAGGGGGGCCTTTTGTATCTGCTTGATCCCATGCACTGCGGATACGCAGATTTTTGCCGCTTATGTCGTAAAAATTTGGATGTGTTAAATCGAAACCACCATCAATTATTCCAATTACTACGCTGTCGCCATTGTATTTGCGGGCCAGGCCTGTCCCGGCATGTACCTCGTTGACCTTTGTCATTGCGGTCGCTACATCAAGTTTCTGATGTGCGGTGACATTTACGTCAACATATTTCAATCCTCTGATTTCACCGAGTTTTTCCAGGGCAGAGAGTGGAATCAAAACAGACCAGATATTTGTGATTTTGCAGCTGATAATGACGCCCAAAGATTCCAGGGCTTTCTGATCAATTTCAGGATATACCTGGATAAGTGCCCCTACATAGCTTTGATCTTTGATTGTTCGAACCTGATAAAAATTTTTAAGCTCGGCCGTTGTTTGGGTCGATGTGCTTTTTAATTTGTTCAGGTTTTGAACCTTCAGTACGAGATTTTTCGTTTTAGAGGTAAAGTGCACACTTTGCGCATAAGTGCCAACGGCAAATGCAAGAAAATAGAACAAGATTAATTGTCTGAATGTTTTCATAATTTATGAATTTTTTAAGATGACTATTCCTGCGCAAATTTTGCACAGTGGTTTAAGGATGACTGAAAGGGCAGAACATATCCCAGCGACAACTGCTAATATGGATAAGCGCTATAAGTAATGTCGGATCCATCAAAATACTTGAAATTTGAGAATTTACTGTAATGAAAGCCACCCAGGATCCCGAAATTTACATCAATGGCAGGGATGATCTCTTTGCGGATAAGCCACCAGGTCAATCTTCCTTCATAGTAGGCGGAGGAGGCATTGTTTGTCAGCAGGTTGTTTTTAGCCTGGTCCCCAAAAGAGTACCTGTATAAGAGGTCAATATCAACTTTGCCAATTAATGAACCGCCGATTTTTCCTCCGAAACCATAGTGGCTGTTACTTGTTTCATAAATACCTTTAATGCCGATTCCGCTTTTTCCCTTTTCAAGGAGCGTAGTAACCTGTGCTAAAGCCTTCATGCCAGCGATAATGATGAATGAAATCAAGAGTTTTGTTTTTAATGGTTTGATTCTTATGCGAAACGATTTTGCAAAGGGCGTACCAGAAATATAGGGAAAATATTTAATTGATGAATCGAATCAGTTAATCTTCAGTTCATCAGGCACTTAAGTGAGTAGATATTTGTTCCTGAGAAGGAAATTCTGATGGAAATGGACAACGCTTTATAGGATATTTATCAATATTATCGCGTTGGTAAGCGAAAATGAGAATTGCAAAATGGTGAACCATTAGTCGATACATCCATTATATAGTGAAATATTTTCCGATCAACCTGGAAATATCGGAGATCCTGACCCCCCTCTGCCGATTTTGGCTGACCGCCTCAACTTATTAATATCCAATACTTAGGGCTGGGCAATTTATTTCGGCGAGGACTGGTCAATGCAAGCTTTTTTTTCACCCGGACACCTTAACATGTCATAAATATCAGTAAATCAACGAAATATAGATGTTTTATTATTTTACTTTTTTTTTCATTATAATTTCAAAGTTCAGGATATCAGGCATATTTCCTATAAATTTGCTTCGGGTCTCAGTGGATGATGGGATAAAATACCCATTAAAGTGAAAAGTCAACAGCATATTCAAAAACAAATTGTCATGAAGCACTTCATCATTTTTGCGCTCAGTTGTTTTGTTCTGATTTCTACCCATGCACAGAACCTGATCCCGCAAAACTGGAAGATTAAAACCGGAAACGATCCGCAGTGGTCATCACCGCAATTCGATGACAGCGGTTGGTTGTCCATCTCTCCGCTGCAGAACTGGGAAAGCCAGGGGATTTCTGATTACGATGGTTATGCCTGGTACAGGGCCTCTGTGGTGATTCCTTCATCCTTGAAATCCAAAGCTGTGTATTATAGTGGATTGCTACTGCAACTCGGTAAAATCGACGATGTTGACAGCACATTTTTAAATGGCGTATTTATTGGAAAAACGGGAGGATTTCCGCCCAATTTTGAAACAAAATTTTATGCTCCCCGCGAATATCTTATTCCGCTTGACCTTATCTTATGGGATCAGCCCAACACCATTGCAGTGAAGGTGTTTGATGTGATCGGAGGGGGAGGTCTCTACGGGGGACCGGTAGAAATTTTCTACAATGATCTGATAAAAAATCTGACGATCGAAGCGGAATTTCCGCATGAGGATTTCATCATCCGCGACCAGGATCCAAAGGAAGCCAAACTGAAGATCACAAACAGCACGGCAAATACGGTCTCCGGGAATATCCTGGTCGATATCATCTCCGATTTTGGAAAAGACATTTCCACAATCTCAAAGGATATAACAATATCCGAGGGAAAAACCATTCAGCTTCAAATTCCGCTGCCCTCCCTTGAACCGGGCTTTTACAATCTCCGGATCTGCTTTAGAAAAGAAGAATTCAGCCGGAAAGTGATTGTCAATTTCGGGGTTGAACCTGAAAAAATCAAATCACCCCTCACCAGGCAACCCGATTTTGATGCTTACTGGGCAAGGGCAAAAAAGGAACTCGCAGCAGTGGATCCTCAGTATAAGATCAGACGGATTGACTCGCTATGTACCGTCACCAGAAATCTGTATCAGGTAGAGATGCGTTCGCTCGGGAATGTACTCATCAGGGCCTGGTACTCGGTGCCGGTCAAACCCGGGAAATATCCCGCTATCCTGGCGCTCCAGGGGTACAGCGGCTCCATGCAGCCATTTTATGCGAATTACGGGGATACCCTCATCGGCATGGCACTGGATATCCGTGGCCATGGAAACAGCAAGGACAACTTCAACCCGGGCTTCCCGGGTTACCTGCAATACCAGATCGGCGATAAAGAGCAGTATGTATACCGTGGAGCTTACATGGATTGCACCAGGGCCGTTGATTTCCTTTTCTCACGCCCGGAAGTGGATACCACGAAGATTGCGGTTGAAGGTGGCAGCCAGGGAGGTGCCCTCACCTATGCCACGGCTGCACTGAATGGCAGCCGCATCACTGTTTGCGTTGCCCAGGTGCCGTTCCTTTCCGACTTCGAAGATTATTTCAGGATTGCCACATGGCCCGATAACGAATTCAAGACCTTTGTCGAAGTTCAGAAAAAAATAGGATGGGCGAAAATATATGAAACCCTGAGTTACATCGACATTAAAAATCTTGCTCCGATGATCAAAGCACCCCTGCTGATGGGTGTCGGGCTGAAAGACGAAGTGTGTCCCCCTCACATCAACTTTGCGGCGTACAACCATGTCCCGGGGGAAAAACGATACATTGCCTACCCAAATAACGGCCATGGATTGCCTGATGAAATGAGAGGACCGAAAATGGATTTTATCCTGGAAAAATTCAGAATGAAAAGATAAACTTCCCACTCAATCAGCTGTGATGGTTGCCCGCTATCTTTCGTTATCCGGCTATTTAACCCCGATGTAGCCTTTCAGGTTTTCGACGTATTTTTCAAAAGCCTCGATCCCTTTGGGTGTTTTTTTACAGATGGTCCGGGGTATTTTCCCGCGAAAGGTCTTGGTGATCTCAATATACCCTGCCTCTTTCAACTTATCTAATTGGACACTCAGGTTTCCTGCAGTTGCACCGGTGTTTTCACGTATAAACACAAAATCGGCCTCTTCGGTGCTGATCAGGATTGACATGGTGGCCAACCGCAACTGGGAATGCAGCAGCGGATCAAGCTCCTTATACATGGCCGTTCTCTTTTTTCCGAAGCAGGTGCCCCGGAATAATAAAACCGAAGATCACAGAGACAAACAGCACCAATTCCTGAATCTTCATCATATGCGGATGATGGAAAGAAACCAGCAACACCAGGGTGGCGATCCAGCAAATGATCCCTCCGGTAACCAGGGGCTTGAATTGGTATGCCTTTCCGGATACGAACAGGGCAAATCCATAGAGACACAGCATGAACGGGGTAAACAAGGTCCATGGGATCCACCGGAGAAATTCATGACCCGGTTCAACTTCTTTGAATGATGGAAGAACCACCACTGTTGTGATCAGCATTCCTGCAATCAAGGTAATAACTGATATGGTGAAGGCAATCCAGACAGAACCCATGATCTTGTCAATGTACGTTTTAACCATTTTCTGTTGTTCCATTTTTCGTATCATGCTGATGTGAAAAGGAACACCGATGGCCATCATGGACCACAGGAAAAAAGAGTAGTACCCGGATTCACCCGGTAATACTGCCAGGAGGATGAAAATTGAAAGACTTACGATGGCAACCAGGTATCCCCACAACAGGAAGATGTCACCCAAACCTTTTTGAAGATTGTTCTTAGCCGAATTGATCATTTTCCCGATCAACTCAAGGCTTTCTTTTTCATTCAAGTGAGTGTCCATATTATTTGCTTTTATAAATATGTTACAAATATAAACATGTTTATAATATAAACCAAATTTTAATGCTAATTTTCTTAATTAAATCGAAAAATTGTGATTCAGGATGATTAAAAGTGATTATTTGGAGACAAGACGGAACCCGATTCCATAGTTCTTTACTTCGGGGGCATAGCATGAACGGTAAGCCGAGCGGCAATGTTGTGCAAAGCAATACCAACTTCCCCCGCGGATGATGCAACAGGACCCTGAAGCAACTCCGGTTGGGTTGGTTTGCGGTTCGGAAGTGTAATCACCGTACCAATCGCTGCACCATTCCCACACGTTTCCATACATGTCGAAAAGGCCCCAGGGGTTCCCAGCGAAACTGCCTACCGGAACCGTTTTTTTTGTATCCAGCCCTTCTTTACAACCGGTGAATGGGTTTTTCCCATTGTAATTTGCCTGATCTGCATTGAGACAGTTCCCGGTACTGAAGGGTGTACCGGTGCCGGCACGAGCAGCATATTCCCATTCGGCTTCAGTAGGCAACCGGCAACCCAGCCAATCGGCGAACGCCATAGCATCTGTTCTGCTCACATTGATTACCGGACGATTGCTTTTTCCCCAGCCTTCATCCCCTGGTACGCTTCTGCCGGTAGCTTTGCAAAACGGAATGTACTGATCAAAGGTGATTTCGTACCGGCTCATTTTAAAAGCATTCAACGTTACCTGATGAGGCAATTCATCATCGAACCGGTTGGCTTCGGTTGTCGGACTTCCCATTAAAAAAGTACCGGCAGGGATGTTCACCCATTCTATGGCAGGCTTCTGGGCAATGCCCGCGGCACTGAAAAAAAACAGGAATAGCACACAGAACCTGACAAAGGAGAACTTTTTTCTCTTCATAAAGAATCAAACGTTCACAAATAATTGAGGGGGTTAAAACTACTTATTTTATTCCAGACGACCTAACCGGTTCAAAATGCGCAGCATGAACATATATAGGCAGGTAGTGCCTGACTCATTTTTTCCAAAGAAAACAGGTGTTTATTTTTTCATCTTTTTCTCCATGGCATTGATCTCGCTCTCAAGTTCCTTCATCAACTGATCTTCGTTGTCAAGAAAATCAGTTTTCCATTCTTTTTCACCAAATACAAAAGTGAACCTTACTTCATCATCTGTGGGTTGTTGTTTTGTGGTGACCAGCCAGAAATAAATATTCTGGGGTTTCAACAGGCTGGATTCGATGAGTGCCGTAGTATCGGCCAATAGTTTTGAATAAATTTCCTTCACGCCATTTTCGTATATCTTAAGGTACTTTGATGGGATCCCTGTTGTGGGATGCCAGGCAAAACGAATCAGATCGGATGATATTACAGAAGAATCGGCCGGGAGTATCATATCGGTTTTTTCAAAAACCTGCCGGGTTCTGTAAACAGCTCCTTTTATTACCATTGCAGTCAGGGGTTCTTCCTTTTCGGTAATGGATTGCGCAACATATTTTAAATATTCTGTTGTAAGCGAGGTTTGTTTCTGCCGGCAGGTAGTTTTTATTTCATTATAGGTATATTTTCCGGGGGTGGTAAGCCGCAACGCTTTATCTGTTCCGCTCAGCAAGATAACATATCCATCCTGCGGAATGTTTAATACAGCCTGTTCCTGGAATTTCATGTTTTTAAGTGCAGTCCCTTTCACTGAACCAGGATTAAGCGTTACATCTCCTTTTGTGCGATAAATTGTAAATTCTGTGCACTGTGGAAAAGCTGAAGTGGAAATTAAAACCAGAATCAGGACAATCAAAAGTTGGCTTTTCATGATTTTACACTTTTGGCAAAAAAACACTGTGGATCTTGATGTGACGGCTAATCACCAGTAATCCCCGTTCATAATAGGTAAGAAAGGTCTTGTACAACAGGATGGGTGCAAGGATGTATGCAGAGTTTATGCTGTAGTTGAAATGCTTGTACAAAAGGAAGGCAATATAGACGATCAGCACATTCAGCAACAGTAAAAATACCGGAAAGATGATATTAAAAAGAAGCGGGTTCCTGGCATTGAACCATGTAATGAAGCAAATATAAAAATAGCACATAATGAAGGATATTGCAATGCACATCCAAACCGGCATCTCATTGATGTAATTACGGTTCAGGATCATGTTTACTGCATTGGCATGGATCACGACCCCGTACATGTCAGGAATTGACCGTCCGGAAAGCTTGGGATTCATTGGGGTGAAGTATATGTCTTCAAGATCGGCCGGTGACTGGAAGGATTCTCCCATATACCCCATGAGTACAATTTTGTTTTTTACAACGGTGAGGTCAGCCAGCGAATCAAAAACCTCTGTCGCGTCGAAGCTGATAAAAGCGTCTTTATTTCCTATGTAGTTGATGACTTCCCTGGGGCTGTTTCGGTCCTTCAGGTATTGAACCGCTTCAGGTTTGAATCTTTTTGCAATCACCACGCTCATGGCCTCCAGGGATTTGCCTTCGAAGGATTCGAAAGGACTGAATTTACGCACTGTCGAAGTGGTGGGGCTGGATCCGCCCAGGTTGACAAAACCTTCTGTTCCGCTTCTGAACCAGGGATCGGACCTCTCCAGTTTGTCAAATTTTCCATCAAGCTCATTTTTGCCGGTAAGGTAAACTGCCATCACGATGTTACTTCGCGAAAATTGATCCTTTAATGCCATATCAACTGCAGAATCACGTCTTGAAGAAAAAAAACCGTCGAATCCGATCACCTTCGGCTCATGCTTTCTGATGATCCGGATTTGTTCAGCAATGTGGGCGCGATCAAGATGCCCGATGTTGACCAGGATGATATTGGTGTCGAGCGTTTCCTGGCCGGAACCCATTTTGGAATACAACAGATCAAAAAAGTTAAAATCGGCAAATGCTTTTTTTACAGGGTCAAAAACGGTGAGATTAACAGTGATGAGACCTAACACTGAAACAACAATAAAAAGCGAAGCGGTGACGATCAGATAATCGAGCCTGGCCCAGGAAAATAAAAATGAAAGAGAGCGAATCAACCGGTTGCCTTGTCTGATCATCCTCCGAAATTAAAAAAAATATCAGCAACAAGCAAATTTTTAGCATTAGTTTTATTTGCTTTTGATCAATTTCAACCATATATTTGTAAGTACGATGATTTCCATTTTAATTTCAAAGGAGTACCGAACAAAAACCATTCTTAAAACCTGAATCATGAAAAAAATTTACATGCTTGCACTCGTTGCAATGTTTATCGCTTCCGTGTCGGTAGCGCAGAAAACAGAGAAGGAACTTAAGAAAGATGTCAAAGAAAAGGCAATAAAGGAGGCGAGGAAGGAGGCTAAAGATCTTGCTAAACAAGGTTGGAAAACGAACCCTGGATCTCTCCCGCTGGATAAGCTGATAGAAGAATCCTGGCTGAAACAATACCAGACTGATGAAAACGGACAACCAGCCTATATAACGAGCGATGGAAACGGTGTGGCAGAAACCAAGTCAGTAGCGGAAGCACAGGCCATTGAACTTGGAAAACTCCAGCTGGCAGGCCTGATTGAGTCTAATATTGCCTCTATTGTAAAAGGGAACCTGGCAAACACGCAAGAATCAACAGCGGATGCAACTTCCGTCACCGAGATCATCCAATCATCCAAGAACATCATTGCCCAGCAACTTGGGTATATCAACCCGAATTTTAAAATTTACCGTGACCTGAAAGATAAGAAGATCGAGGTGCAGGTCAGAATATTTTATGAAACAAAACAGAGTTTTGCCATTGCAAAAAAGGCCATCCGTAAAGAGTTGAAAGATAAACTTAAAAAGACAGATGAACAGGTTGACAAACTGTTGCAGGATGTCCCCAAATAATTATCAGCCATGTACGCCAGGTTAACCATTCTGATGATCCTGCTTTGTGCAGGGATTAGAAGTTTTGGCCAGATCGACTCCACTTTCATGGAAGTTGAAAAAGCAATGCAAAGGGAATTTGATGCGTATGCTCAGGAGAATCAACAGGAGTTTGATAAGTATGTTGAAGAGATCGACAAAGAGTTTTCGGATTACCTCAGGAAAAATTGGGAGGAATTTCAACTTTTTGCCGGGATAAAACCGGACACTACACCAAAGCCTAAGGCACTTCCTAAATACAACCCTGCCATTCCGAAAATTAAACAGGGAGGGGTGCCGAAAGAAATTCCTTTACTTATAAGATCAGAGGGAATAGGGGAACCTGTTATTCTGCCGGTGCCCAATTTGCCCGTGGTGATAAAATCAGAGCCATCAGAACCATCAGAACCGTCAGAACCTGTTGTTGAACCCGAAGGAAAACCCCTGGATTTCTATGGTGCCAAACTTTTTGTCAGCTATGATCCGGCTCTTGAGGGAACCCTGCCTGCAGAGATACATAATACAACCATTGCCGATTTCTGGGACCGCATCAATAAGACGAACTATTCAGGATTGATAAGAATGTTGAATGATGCCCGTACTAAAATGAATCTGAATGACTGGGGATATTACGTTCTTGTAAAAAAAACAGCAGAGGTTATCAGCTCTTCGAAAAATTATTCGAAACTGCTCAGCTGGTTTTTGCTTACAAAATCGGGATACCGCGTTCGGGTCGCTTATGCCGAGAACCAGATCGCCCTTATGTTTCCATCTTCCAATACCATTTATGGTTTACGCTACTTTAACATTAACCAGGTAAAATTTTACGCCCCCGATTTCGCACCAAATCAAATTTACACCTATGAAAAGGATTTTCCCGGCGCCTCCAAAGTGATTGATATGAATATCTATAAAGCCCTGAATATCGGGGATGATTTTGCTGAGCGTGCTTTTAATCTTTCATTTAAGAACAGGGAATGCTCCTTTTCGATGAAATATAATGTGAATTCCATTGCGTTTTATAAGGATTTTCCGCTTTGTGAACTGAGTGTCACTTTTGATGCAACGCCCACTGCCAAGTCAAAGGAATCCATCCTTGATGCGCTGAAGCCCCAGTTGAATGGTCTTTCAGCTCCTGATGCGGTAGATTTTTTATTGAATTTTGTTCAGAATGGATTTCCATACAAAACAGATCAGGATCAATTCAATGGCGAAGAAAAATTCTTTTTCCCGGAGGAGGATTTTTATTACCCCTATACCGATTGTGATGACCGCGCGGTGTTCTTCGCCTATCTGGTTAAGGAACTCCTTGGATTTAAGGTGGTAGGGGTTGTCTACCCTGGTCATGTTGCTACTGCGGTCAGGTTCCCGTCGGATGAGGCAGGCGATTATATCATGTACAAGGGCGAGAAATACGTCATCGCTGACCCCACGTACATTAATGCACCGTTTGGGCTCACCATGCCGGGAATGGTTAACGCAAAGGCCGAAATCATCGAACTGGTGAACGAACAAAACCGTGAGGAGAAGCTTACTTCCGTTTGGGAAAAGGCAGAAGCCGGTGGCGGGCTGAAGGGGGATAACCGTCAGAATTATTGTGTCGATGCAGACGGGAACCTATACCTGACCGGTTATTTCCAGGGGAAGGCAACTTTTGGGGGAACCACGCTGTCGTCATCCAATGGGAAAAAAGATGCTTTTCTTGCAAAGTACAATGCGGCAGGGAATCCCGTTTGGGCCGTTGCCGGCGGTAGTGATGGGACCAGTACGGGGTATAACATTTCACTCGATCCCAAAGGAAATATCTATGTTTGCGGAACCTTCGAAAAGACAATTGCCTTTGGAAGGGTCCTGACCATGGCCAATGCCAGCGCCTGTATTTTTGTCGCTAAATTCGACGGAGATGGACGCATGGTATGGCTTAACCAGATCAGGCAGGATACCGCAACGGGAACCGGAGATTACATATTTTCTTCCTCCTATACCTCTGCAGGAAAACTCCTTTCAACCAAACAATATCCGTTTGATGTTAACTTTACGGATTGGGGACTGAGTTTCGATGGAGAGGACAATGTTTACTATACCGGTTCTTCCACTTCGACGGCCGGGATGAAAATTGACCGCCTTGCATTAAATCTTGAAACCAGTTTTAATATCATTGCCTCGCTGAAGGATGAAATTGATAAACAGATCGCTTCCAACTGTGAACAGACAATTTCCGGACTTTTTGGCGCCTTGACCCTGATAAAGCATAACAATGTCAACCTTTCCGGGCGCGAGATACAGGATGCGTTTGAAAAATATAATCCACAGTTTAAAGAGGTCGCGCCCATGGTATTTGAACGCATAGGGAAACTGAACATGATAAAAAACGATGAAGGAATCGTGACAATCACTACCCAGGAAGGAAAAGCTGTTGTGATTGATAAATTGAAGATACAGAATAATACCCGTTTAAAAGTCATACCTCTGCCGACCGGAGACGCACGCATCGATATCCTGAACGGGATCAAGGTTGGAAAGGCTTTTATCTGGTTCCCCCTGAATTTTGTTCGTTTATTCAGAACCAATGGCAATGTGCTGTTCGATTACGACTCAGACCACAGCCAGATTACCTTAAACATGAAAAAGGATATTCTGATGTGATTACTACTTTATAATAAGCGAGGTAGATTGATCTTTACGGACCTCAATTTCAGTTTCGTAAACTCTGCTCCCTTTAAAAACCAACCGGTGTTTTCCAACGGGGATATTGTACAGTTGAGTTTGTGTCAGTTCGATTACTGTTTGGTATAATACATCATCAATAAAAAGATCGCCCGAATATTCAGCAAGAATGTTCAACTCTCCGTAATCGGGTACGACCTTTTTAGCAGGAGGAACAGCGGGAGCCTGCAGGGAGATGTTGTTATTTGTTCTGGTTTCAGGTTCAACCCGCTTGGCTTCTGGGGTTGCTTGTTTTGTCGGCGGCACACCAGGTCTGTTTCCAGGTTCACCTGAACCCGAAGTAGAAACCGGTTTTCTGATGGCTGCCGTTGTAACTGGATTTTCATTGCCTGGGGTCGGGATGACAAAAATAAAATCCCCCTTATCGAGATTTGGATTCCTGATCTTGCCGTACTGCGGATGCTGAGATTCCCTGGAGTAGTTTGTCACTGATTTCTGCAGATATGAACCCAACTCAGTGCCCGTAACGTATCCATCGCCGTCATTGTCAGCTTCTCCTTCCATGGCCGCAAGAAATTGTTGGCAGAAAATACTCTTATCAGGAACCTGCTCCTCCGATGTGCCACTGGTAATAAACTGTCTTACAGGTTGAAGTGTTTTTTGACTGATGGGAGAGGGCAAAGCGAAACTGGTCGCGAAAAGGGACCCTGAAAAACAGGCATCAAAAATAAACAGGGCATGTTTTGAACGAATTCTCTTTGAATAGGTTTCTATCTGGGCCATTTCCATCGCTTTATTCTGGAACCCGGCCTGGTCTGCTGAAGGGCTTGGCGCATCAATCGGGACAATATAGCCCAACTCCTCGCCAAGGCTTGTTTTTAAAGTATAGCCATGTCCGGCGAAATAAAACAACAGGCGGTTGTCATAGTCCTGGCCAAAGGTGTTTATAAAACTGCTGAAGGCTTGCTCCATCCCGGCGAGGTCAATGTCAAGTTTCAGGATAACCATAAACCCCTGGTTTTCCAGAGCCTGCTTGATACCAGCCATATCCATGCTTACACCCATCAACGATGGTAAACCATTGTCATAATTGCTCATCCCGATCAGCAAGGCAAAACTCCCCTTATAAACGGCTGTCCGGGAGCCATTTAATTCGATGTTGGTCGGTTGCATTCCCAACTGGGCGAAGGCAGAAGAATAAAATAAAACGGCGATGAAAAATGTCAGGAGGTGTTTTTGCACGAACATTTTTTTGAGTTTTTCCTGGAATCAGCCCTCTTTGAATCTATTTTCCAGGTAAGGTGGTGAGGTCAAGTCTTTTTTCGGCAACGAATTCAGCCGGGCCAATTGCCTTCATTCCTCTGACATTGGCAAGGATTTCTCCTACATTATCAAGGATGATTTTGTAACCGTTGTCCATTTTTAGTGTTAAGGGTTTAAACGGTTCCGACTGGGCAATCATCTGAATGGTCTCTGCGCCAAAGGGTGCATCGCAAACGAACAGGTCGGGCAGTAAGATGGCTTTCCCCGCCTTATCTTCACCGATATATCTGCTGTCCATGAGCAATGTTTTCGTCCCATCAGAGAAATAATAGATCAGCCGGATATAGCAAGGCTGGCTCACCTGCAAGTAAATCCGCATGGTATCTCCCCGGGCGAAAATAGGGTTGTCCTTTCCCCGGTTCGTCCAGAGTTCAGTCATCACCCCTTCATTGGTGATTTCATTTTGTGCGAATTGTTTCTGTCTTGACAATGCCTGGTCTAAATTATCAGCCAGGTATTCAACGGAATTATCAGCACACCACTTCTTTGGAAGAAATTCTTCCACCCCGGCAATGGTTCTGTTATTCTTTTCATTTCGGAGGTTCCCGATGATCTTGAGGTTATCTCCCTCCTCCCAGTAGGTTCCGGAAAACAGGAAACCGGAAGAATCTGTTCCGGCGGATTCATTTTTTGGGGCAGAAAGTGATGTAAGGTTCAATCCCTGGCGTACCATTTTCTGTTCAAGGCAGGATGCAAGCCTGGACGAAAAATCACTGCCGGTCCGGGTATCCTGATAGGTAAAAGAACCTAGTTTCAATCCGCCTTTCAGGTCCAGGCCTGTAACTTGTTGTCTGATCCCATCCGACATCAGAAGGCATACATCGTCCAACGACAGAATCCGGTCCTTTCTGAGGTTTGCAATGGACTGGTTGACTTTTAGTTCGTAATTTTCAGTCTGTTCTGTCATGGGTTCTTTCCCGATCGCCAGAAGCATCGCCTCAATATTTTCTATTTCACGGATAAGGGGGAAGCACAGATAATATGATTTCAGTGCCTGCTCCAGGTTCCCGGAAGCAGCATAAGTGCCAGCTGCATCAATTTTCTTTTTTAGCAGCAATGTTTTCTCGCCCAGGTCGGATTTGCATGATTTAACCAGTTCGGTAATGCTGACATGCGCAAATGCGTAAATGATTTTCTTTTTCTCATCGCACCAGGATTCAGTTTTGAGTCCGGCCAATGTCGCTTCTGCAAAAGACATACTGGCCTGCTTGAATTGTTCAAGTGACTTTGAATTTAAATTCTCCAGGTTCAGAGTCGCTGAACTTTTAATATTCACACTGATGGATTCGACCAGTTGCGCCTTGGCAAAGCCAAGATGCTTTTGCCGTAATTCATCAATGTTCTCGTTTTTTCGCAGCAACTCGGATGAGAAACCTGTTAAAAACTGGTTATCAGGATAAAGGGACTTCCGCTGAGCGGGATCAGTCCATTCAGGACCCTGAGCCTGTCCATTAAGGCAGAAAAGGGACAGGCTGGCAAATAATAGTAGAAGTCTGGTCATATGCAATTATTCTTCACGTACTACCCTAAATCCGACATCGTTGTACCTGGAGCCGGGGCGAATAAATTTCCTGTGTGTTGCTTTAAGGTCGCCCGGATTATATTTCCAGCTGCCACCCCTGATCACACGGGCGTCGCCTGAGGATGGGCCTGATGGATTATCAACAGGGCTTATCTTGTAATATTTTTCTGCAAACCAATCGGTACACCATTCAAATACATTTCCGCTCATGTCGTAAATTCCAAGTTCATTGGGTTGCTTTGTCCCCACGGGATGCGTGGTTTTTTTTGCATTGTTGTCGTTCCATGCAATTTTATCTATCTTGTCGCCTCCTGCAAAAACATACCCCATGCTTTTAACTCCGCCCCGGGCTGCGAATTCCCATTCAGCCTCCGTCGGCAAGCGGTATTTCTTGCCTGTTTTCTCACTGAGCAGGTTCAGGAATATTTTTGCATCGTCGTAACTTATCCTTTCAACCGGGCATTCTTCACATTGTGGGAAGCTGCTGGGGTTTGATCCTGTAATCTGTTTCCATTGTTTCTGGGTGACCTCATATTTGCCGATGTAAAAACTTTTAACCGAAACAGGATGCACATGCGATTCAAAGGATTCTCCCTTCCTTTCACCCATCTGAAAATTGCCGCCCGGGATATACACCAACGGGATAAACTCATTGGCTCCAAGTGCAGATTCTCCCGATTTAGCATCGGGAGCGCTTTCTTTGGGTTTTGGATTATTCCGGGCAACGTTATTTTCCGGTTGTTTCACTGGCGGGGGGACTACGGTTGTCGTGACCGGGGCAGGAGAAACCGTTGCCGATCCTTCCTGGTCAAGCGGAAATACGAAATCTCCCTTATCTAAGTTCGGGCTTCGTATCTTGCCGTACTGAGGATGCTGTGAATTTTTGGAATAATTCACCACCGTTGATTGCAGGAAGTCGGCCAGTTCACTTCCGGTCACATAGGAATCCTTATCCATGTCGGCCTCCCCGTTGATGGCCCTGACAAACTGGTCGCCAAAAACACTCTTGTCGGGTACCATCTCATCGGCGCTTCCACTGGTGATAAACTGACGGACAGGAAGTGTTGTTTTATAATTAATGATGTCGGGAACAGCCCGGGTGCTTGTAAAAAGCGATCCAGAGAAGCAGGCATCAAATATAAATATCGCATGCTTGGCTTGTAAACGCCTGGCATAAATCTCAACCTGGGCCATCTCCATACTCTGGCTCTGAAACTTTGCAAGATCATAATTCGGGTTCGGTGCATCAACCGGAACGATATAACCGAGCTCCTCACCATAACTTGTCTTCACGGTATAGCCATGACCGGCAAAATAGAACAATAAACGGTTATCTATGGCCTGTCCGCAACGTGTAATAAAGTCGGTAAACGCTTTATCCAACCCGTTTTTATCAGGGTTCATTACCACGTCAACTTTAAAACCATTGGTCTCCAATGCTGTTTTTACGGTGGCAACCTCCTCCTTCACACCCGGAAGTTGAGACCATCCGTTATTATAATCTGCAACGCCAATTATCAGCGCATAACTGTTCTGGTATAGCGTGGTGGGTTTACCATCGATGGAGAGTTCAACAGGTTTCATCCCACGGTTCTGAGCGAAAACAATTAAACTCACCAAGCAGAAAATACCGGTTATAGAAATATTTCTTGCCATATTTTTTTTATAATAGGTCAAATATACTAAAAACAAAGGCAGGGATCAACACTTACCATGCAATTTTTTCTTCATTTTGATGAATTTATATTAAATATGAATACCTTTACCTTTCTCCTATAAATCCTTTCCAAGTTATATCGCCTTTGGTATGCGAGTTTCTCC
>JBAXVX010000036.1:0-27998 GCA_037128705.1 Bacteroidota bacterium
TGTTACCCTGTTACCTTGTTACCTTGTTACCTTGTTACCTTGTTACCCTGTTACCCTGTTACCCTGTTACCCTGTTACCCTGTCACCTTGTCACCTTGTTACTAAATAAAAATGTTCACAGGAATCATTGAAGAAACCGGTCTGATCAAAGCCATTTATCACGGAGGGAACGCTTCGCAACTTACCATTGGGGCAAAGGTGGTAGTGAGCGATATGAAGGTTGGCGACAGCATAAACACCAATGGCGTTTGCCTTACGGTCACCTCGTTCGGAGCCGATTTTTTTATGGCCGATGTGATGCCTGAGACCATGCGCCTCACCAGTTTCAGTACATTAAAAACCGGCAGTGCCGTGAATCTCGAAAGGGCATTGCGGTTGAGTGACCGGCTCGGCGGCCACCTCGTGAGCGGGCACATCGACGGCACAGGCAGGATCGGGCGGCGTTGGGAGGAGGACAATGCCGTTTGGCTGAACATCCTGGCTGACACGCAAATCCTGCGGTACATTGTCGGGCGGGGATCAGTGGCTCTGGATGGCATGAGCCTGACAGTGACCTCCGTCGATCAGCGTTCATTCAGCGTCTCCATCATCCCGCACACCCGGGCTGTGACCACGATCGGGGAGAAAAAAACAGGCGACATCCTGAACATTGAATGTGACATCATTGGTAAATACATTGAAAAATTGAATACTCCCGGGAGTGGCGGATCGAAAATCGACCTGGACTTCCTTGCTAAAAATAATTTCCTATGACAAACTACAAATTCAACACGATTGATGAGGCACTTGAGGATATCCGCAAAGGGAAGATGATCGTCGTGGTTGATGATGAAGACCGTGAAAATGAAGGCGATCTGGTGATTGCCGCTGAAAAGGTGACCCCTTCCATCATTAATTTTATGGCGAAAAACGGCGGGGGTCTGATTTGCCTTCCCATCGTACGCGACCGCCTGGAAGAGCTGAACATTGAGCGCATGGTGGTGAAGAACACCGATCCGAACCGAACTGCTTTTACTGTTTCGGTCGATGCCATTGAATGTTCCACCGGGATATCGGCCCATGAACGGTCGCTGACGATAAAAAGACTGATCGACAATCAGACCAAGGCACGTGATTTTACCCGCCCGGGTCACATTTTCCCGATCGAATACCGCGAAGGCGGCGTCCTGATCAGGGCCGGACATACTGAAGCATCGGTCGACCTGGCTAAAATGGCCGGTTTATACCCGGCCGGCGTGATCTGCGAAATCATGAACGAAGACGGATCAATGGCCCGTGTGCCTCAGTTGATGAAATATGTTAAAAAGCACAACCTGAAGATCATTACCATCGTATCGCTCATCGACTACCGCCGAAAATCAGAAACCCTGGTCGAACGTGCTGCTGTGGTTGATATGCCTACCAGGTATGGAGAATTCAGGGCCTACAGCTATGTAAGCAAAATAAGCAAGGAGAACCACCTTGCCCTGGTCAAGGGCGATATCACCGATGGAAAGCCGGTCCTGGTGCGTGTTCATTCAGAATGTCTTACCGGCGATGTTTTCGGGTCGATGCGTTGCGATTGCGGCGACCAGCTCGAAGTGGCCATGAAACAGATTGCAAAAGAGGGGCGCGGTGTGCTACTTTACATGAGACAAGAGGGCCGCGGCATCGGCCTGGATAATAAGATGCGGGCCTATTCCCTGCAGGACCAGGGGATGGATACGGTGGAAGCCAACAACGCGCTGGGTTTCGACGCCGATCTGCGTGACTATGGCACCGGAGCCGAGATACTTGTTGACCTCGGGATTAAAAAACTGAGGCTGCTTACCAACAATCCCCAGAAAATATCGGGGATTGAAGGATTCGGGCTGGAACTTATTGAACGGATCCCCATTCAAACCAAAAGCAATGCCAGTAATATCCGGTATATGAAAACCAAGAAGGAAAAGCTGGGACATTTGCTTAATTTTACCGATGAATTGAAGAAAAAATAACTGATCCGCATCTTTGCGGCCTGTGTGGGAAATAAAGGAATAAATGACTAAAAAACAGCACTATGAAAACAATTGAAGGAAAACTGGATGCCAAGGGACTGAAATTCGGTATTGTCATTGCCCGTTTCAATGAATTTATCAGCGGTAAATTACTTTCGGGCTGCCTTGACGGACTTATCCGTCACGGGGCGGATGAAGCAAATATAGATGTGGCCTGGTCGCCCGGTTCTTTTGAAATTCCCCTGTTGGCGCAGAAGCTGGCCGTAAGTAAGAAATATGATGCGGTGATATGCCTCGGGGCAGTGATCCGCGGCGCGACACCCCACTTCGATTATGTTGCCTCTGAAGTTTCAAAGGGCGTTGCCCATGTTGCGCTGGAAACCGGCATCCCGGTGATCTTTGGCGTATTGACCACCGACAACATCGAGCAGGCCATCGAGCGTGCAGGCACCAAAAGCGGGAACAAAGGATTCGACGCCGCCCTCGCCGCCATAGAGATGGCGAATGTGATGAGGGAACTTTAAAAACCGTGACGCGTGACGCGTGACAAAATTTACCTTGTCACCTTGTCACCTTGTCACCTTGTTACCTTGTTACTTCTTTGTAATCACAAACACCGTCCTCCGGTTCCTGGCGCGTCCCTCCTCTGAATCGTTTTCGGCGACAGGCATCGCTTTTCCAAATCCTTTGTAGGTCAGCCGTTTTTCAGCAATACCCTTTTCTATCAGGTAATTGTACACCGAGTGCGCCCGGCTTTCGGAAAGTTTCAGGTTGCTGGCATCATTGCCAATGTTGTCGGTATGACCCTGGATCTGGATGGATATGTTCTGGCTTTCACTCAGGAAATCGATCAGCTGGTCAAGGACCGCCTTCGATTCCATGGTCAGGTCGAAGGAGTTGAACGGGAAATAGATGTCGTTGATGCGATAGGATTTATTCAGCTCGATCGGTTTCATCTCAATATCAATCCTGGCAGGAAGTTTAAACATGCTGTCAACTTTGGCAATATACCTTGACTCGTACACATGCCCCTCCTTCTTGACCGTCATGATATAATCGCTGTTAAATGGCGCAACCGCCACATAGTTCCCTGTGACTGAATCCATTGGTATATTGGAAATCTTTTTGGTGTCCAGGTTTTTCAATTCAATATGCGCCTTCACCGGTTCGGCGGAGTATTCCGACTTGATATTTCCACGGATGAGGAGAACCTTCTCGGGACGCGCGGCATCATAGAGTTCAAAAGAGTAGAGATCCCAGCCGCCTTTGCCGTTGAATTTATTGGAGGCAAAGAAACCCTGCATGCCGTCGGTACTAACGAAAAATCCCACCTCGTCATCGGGGGAATTGATGGGATATCCGATGTTTTTTGGCTTGGTCCACAGACCATGATCATCCAGTTTGGAATAAAAGATATCATATCCTCCAAGGCCCATCCATCCGTCGGAAGAAAAATAGAGTGTTTTCTCGTCCGGATGAAAAAATGGAGATTTCTCATTCCCGGTTGAATTGATGAGGGGTCCGAGATTGATCGGAGTACCCCATTCCCCCGATTCACTTTTGATGGACCTGTAAATATCATATCCGCCAAAGCCGCCGCTCCGGTCACTTACAAAATAAAGGGTTCGCCCGTCGGCCGAAATGGTTGGCTGTGATTCCCATGAACCGGGCAGATTGATCTTGTTGCTCACGCTTTTAATCGGGCTCCAATCGCCGTTCACATTTTCGGAATAATAGATGTCACAGTTCAGATATTTCTTTACATTGTCAAATTTGCACACCGTATAATAGAGGGTGTTGTTGTCGGCTGTTAGGGTCGCCCCTCCCTCATTGTCATTGACGTTAAAGGGTTCGGGCATCTCCTCCCCCTCTTCAAATTTGCCATCCGGATTGCGCATGCTGTAAAGGAACCGCTCCTTCATCTTGGTCTCCCTGAACAGGCTGTTTTTTCCGGGTTCGATCTTGATTTCCCGTGTGAAAAGAGCCATCTGGTTATCGGGCGACAGGATGGGCAGGTACTCATTTTGCGGGGTTGAAATACCCTCGACCACCTGCGGGGTAAAAGGAACAGGATGACCCGTCATTTCCAGGTAAAATTTCGAATACTTCTGGAGACTGACGGCACGGTTATAATCCTCATCCTTCTTTATCTTGTCAACATCTTTCAGAAATTCATCCAGGTTTTTCAGTGCAAGCGCGTAGTTCTCCTCGCCATAATAGATCTCGCCAAGATAATAGTAGGCATAGACATCATAGGTTGGACATAATTCGATCACCTTCCGCAGATTCTTCTCCGCTTCCCTGAAATTGTTATCCGCCTTTTTAAAATTGACCAGTCCAAGCACAAAATAGGCATCCACGCAACCGGACTCCTCGCTGATCACCTTCCGCATCTGCTGCCCGGCCAGGTTATAGTTCCCCCTTTTCAGGTAGTCAATGCCCTCCTGGTAGGTTTTTTCCGTCTTCTTTTCGAGCTTGATTTTGCAGGAATCACTGGCCAACTGGGCTTTTAAACCAGGTAGTAAAATGATAAGAAAGCATACCATCATCAATCGCTTCAAACCATACAGGATGGGCTTCATGGGGATAATTTTGTCAAAGGTATAGGGAAATATCGTAATTTTACGATTCGGCTTAGTTAATAATGTTGCCATGATGGATTCAAATTCAGTCAGGGTCGGACTCATCCAGATGTCGTGCGGGCCGGACAAAAAAGCCAATCTGGACAAATCGATCCTCAGGATCAGGGAGACTGCCAAACTCGGGGCACAGATCATATGCCTTCAGGAGCTGTTTGCCACCACTTATTTCTGCTGGGAGGAAAACCACGATTATTTCGGCCTGGCAGAGTCGATCCCGGGGCCCACCACGAAAATCCTGGGAGAGGTAGCCCGCGAACTGGATGTGGTGATCGTAGCCTCGCTGTTCGAAAAACGAACCGAAGGGATCTATCACAATACCGTGGCAGTATTGGATGCCGATGGAAGCTACCTTGGGAAATACCGCAAGCACCATATCCCGGATGACCCGGGTTATTATGAAAAATTTTACTTCACGCCGGGTGACAAGGGGTACCAGGTTTTTCAGACGAAATACGCCCGGATCGGCACGCTCATCTGCTGGGATCAATGGTATCCCGAAGCAGCGAGGATAACCAGCCTGATGGGGGCACAGATTATCTTTTACCCAACGGCCATCGGATGGGCTCTATCACAGGATGATGAATTAAACAGGCAGCAATACCAGGCCTGGCAAACGGTTCAGCGCGGGCACGCCATTGCCAACGGGGTGCATGTCATCGCCGTTAACCGTACCGGGACGGAGGGTTCTATGAACTTTTGGGGCGGCTCCTTCATCTCCGATCCCTTTGGCGTTCTGATGTTCCAGGCATCGCACGACCGGGAGGAGATCATTGTCAGGGATCTTGACCTGGCTAAATCAGGCGAAACCAGAATTCACTGGCCCTTCATGCGCGACCGGCGGATCGACAGCTACGGGCCGATCTTGGAAAGATATCTGGGGAAGGAGCAATGAACGTGACACGTGACGCGTGACGCGTGACGAAAAAAATCAAAAAATCGTATATCGTAAATCGTATATCGTAAATCGTATATCTTAAACACACATGCCTTTCCCTCCATCTTCTCCCAAAGAACTGGGTTATCATTTTCCGGCCGAATGGTCGGAGCATCGTGCTACGTGGCTCAGTTATCCGCACGACGATTCCTACTCATGGCCCGGAACACTTTCCCGGATCTTTCCCTTTTATAACAGGTTCATCAAGGAACTTTCAAAGGGAGAACAGGTTTGCATCAATGTCAGGACTGAAGCGCTTTGCGACAGTGTCATCAAGGATCTAACCCTTCTGGGGGTTGACATGAATAAGATCACCCTGCTCATCCACCCGACCAACGACGCATGGTGCCGCGATCATGGCCCGGCATTCCTTGTACAGCCCGGGGCAAAGGATCCCAGGGTGATTGTGAGCTGGCGTTACAATGCCTGGGGAGATAAATATGCCCATGACCTGGATGAAAAGATCCCCTCACTGGTTGGAGAATATCTGCATCTCCCCGTCTTCTATCCGGGCATCGTCATGGAGGGCGGTGCCGTTGATTTCAATGGGAAAGGAACTTTGTTGACAACAAACCAGTGCTTGCTGCATGAAAACCGGAACCCGGGACTGTTTCAGCACGAGATTGAGGAATACCTGCATAATTTCTATGGAGTTGAGCAGGTGCTCTGGCTCGACGAAGGCATTGACGGGGATGACACCAATGGCCATATTGATGATATTACGCGGTTTTTCAGGGAGGATGCGGTGGTGACCATGGTAGAGACAACCCGGTCGGATGCCAACCATAAAATCCTTCAGGAAAATCTCAGGAAGTTAAAGACAATGCGGCTATCCAATGGCAAACAACTTGATGTCGCCGAGATCCAGATGCCCAAACCGGTTATTTACGACCAACAGCGGCTGCCCGCCTCCTATGCAAACTTTTATATCGCCAACAAATCGGTGATCGTACCCAATTTCCAGTGCAAAGAGGATGATAAAGCCATGCGGATCCTTGAAGAATGTTTCCCCGACCGGAGCATCATCGGCATCGACTCGGTGGAGATCATCTGGGGACTTGGGTCATTTCACTGCCTCTCGCAGCAGGAACCGAAGGAATGACCTTGTTCCCTTCTCAAATGATCCGCCAGTACCAGCGCGCCCATGGCTTCGACGATGGGCAGGGCACGGGGGACAACGCAAATGTCGTGGCGTCCCTTTCCCTTGAGTGTAACGGGTTCGCCCGACAGGTTCAAGGTCTCCTGGTCTTTCATCAGGGTGGAGACCGGTTTGAAGGCCACGCGGAAACGGATCTCCTCCCCGTTTGAGATCCCACCCTGGATTCCTCCGGAATGGTTGGTGAGCGTCCTGATTTCTCCATCCCGGTTTACCAGCAGGTCGTTGTGTTCGGAGCCCCGCATGGAGGCTCCCCTGAAACCTGAACCATACTCGAATCCCTTCACGGCATTGATGCTGAACATGGCTTTGGCAAGGTCGGCCTGCAGTTTGTCGAACACGGGCTCACCAAGTCCAGCCGGGACCCCTGTCATCGCGCAGGAGATGATGCCGCCCGTGGTATCGCCCTCTGCTTTAATCTGTTTTAGAAAATCAAGGATCGCCGGGTCTCCATTCAGAAACGGACTTCCGGTCTGGTCAGGATCCGGAACTCCGGTTTCAGGGTCAGCGATCTGAAAGGGTCCTATCTGCGATATCCAGCTGCGGATCCGGATATTTTTTGAATGCAGAAACAATTTGGCGAAGGCGCCGCCGGCAACACGGGCCACGGTTTCACGGGCCGAGGAACGGCCTCCCCCGCGCGGATCGCGGATTCCGTACTTCTTTTGCCATGTGAAATCGGCATGCGACGGCCGGTAAACCTTGCTGATCTGGTCATAGTCGCCAGGTTTCTGGTCATTGTTATACACCAGGAAGGCAATGGGCGCCCCGGTGGTTTTTCCCTCGAAAATTCCTGAAATAACATGAAGGATGTCCTCCTCCTGGCGAGGAGACGCTAAAAACTCCATCCCGGGACGGCGCCGGTTCAGTTCAAACTGAATATAGGGAAGGTCAATTTCAAAATTGGATGGAAAACCGTCGAGAACGCCGCCAACTGCTTCACCATGCGACTCGCCAAAGGTAGTAAGCACAAGCACCTTACCAAATGAGTTTCCCGACATAAATCCAGATTTTGGAAATTTTCAAGATATCTTTGTCACGCGTCACGCGTCACCTGTCACGTAGTCTGCTGCTTCAGTATCTTCATCTTCGCTTCAAGCACATTCAGTTCACTCTTGGCCCGGTTGATCTTATTTTCAAACTCCTCCTTCACAAGTGTGGCACTTTTCGACTTGGCAAAAAAACCGATATTGTTCTCCCACAGGATGATCTCCTCCTTCATCTTGGAGATCTTGATGGCCAGGAATTCACGTTCCTTGCCGATCACGTGGCGTGCGTTCGGATCATTCTTCAGGTGTTCAAATTTGGCCTGAAAATTCACCGTGCTCATTTCAGCATTGTTGATCTTGAGTTTGTCGAGATGCTCGTTGATGAGTGCACGAAAATCATTGTGAAGCTTATCCTTATCCTTCATCGGAACATGCCCGATCTCGGTCCATTCACGCTGGAAGTTTTTCAGCACCTCCAGGTTTGCGCTCTTATCGGCCCCAAACCCGTACTCCCTGAGTCGGGTCATGAGATCAAGCTTCTTGTTAAGGTTCTCGCCTTCGCTTGCCTGGACATTGGAAAAATAGGATTGCTTGGCATTGAAGAAATCGTCGCAGGCTGTGCGGAACCTTTTCCATATCTTTTCAGAATGCTTTTTGGGAACAGGTCCGAGTTTTTTCCATTCGCCCTGCAGCCGGATGAGCTCATTGGTCGTCTTTTTCCAGTCGGTGTTTCCTTTGAGCGATTCAGCCTGCATGCACAATTCAACCTTAAGGTTATAATTGTGCATCTGCTGTTCCTTCAGTTTATCAAAATACTCCTTCTTTACAGCGAAAAATGAATCAAGGCTTCCTTTGAAACGGGTCCATATTTCGGAATTCACCTTTTGCGGTACCGGGCCAATGTTCTTCCAGATTTTCAGGAGGTCATTCACCTTGTTGGTGTTGTCCTGCCAGTCCTTAATCGATTCGTTGGGCAATCCAAGCACGATCTCCGCCTGTTCGCAAAGGGCGATCTTGGTCTGGTGATTTTTGTTCTGGTCCTCCTCGATCAGCGAATAATGTTCCCTCCTGCGGTCGTTGATCTTATCGGTCGCATTTTTAAACCGGTCCCATATCTCGTCCTTTTTATCGGCTGGAACAGGTCCGAGTTCCTTCCAGTCTTCATGGTATTTCTGAAGTTTCTTGAACGACTTGATCACGGATGTTTCCAGGAGAAGTTCCTCAGTTTTTTCGCACAGGGAAAGCTTTGCTTCCAGGTTTTTCCTTAGATCCAGGTCCTTCAGTTCTTTGTTCAATTTGACTTTTTCAAAGAACTTTTCAACCAGGAAATGGTAGTTCTGCCAGAGGTTGTTGATTTCGGTGCGCGGCACCATTCCAACCTCCTTCCAGCGTTCCTGGAGGATCTTGAATTCATCATAGGTCTTCTTCAGCGTCTCTTCCGAGTTGATGAGGGTCTTCAACTCGTCGAGGATCAGGTATTTCTTCTTCAGGTTATCCTGCTTGATCTTTTCCTGCTCCTCAATATGTTTGGCTTTGGTGGCCCTGTATATTGAGAAAATGTCGTTGAACCTGACATCCAGTTCATCCGGTTCAGGGGCAAGTTCCTCTTTGGTTCCGCCCTCCTCCATCACCAGCTCGTATTTTTGAAGGTTCTCCTCTTTTTTCTTCTTCAGGAAGGCAACCTTGATCAGGGCGATGCGTGTTTTTATGGCATTGAAATCGGGTTCGGCAATCGCCTTATCCAGCAAATCGACCAACTCGGCCCTGGTAAATGCGTCAAAGCTGTTTTCCGTTTCATGCATGAGATGCTCTACATTCTCTTCTGTCACCTCGTCGAGGTGCTCGTCGAGGTGCTCATCGAGTGGTTCGAGGAGGGTCTCTTCAACCTGACCTGCCACAGGAAGTTCTGTAATCGGCTCATCAATGACCACTGCAACGGGTTCTGAGATGGTCTCCGCAACAGGTTCCGCGACAGTCTCTGCCTCAGGCTCATCAATGACCGCTGCAACGGGTTCTGCGATGGTCTCCGCGACAGGTTCCGCGACAGTCTCTGCCTCAGGCTCATCAATGACCGCTGCAACGGGTTCGGCAACGGGCTCTTCCATAGGTTCGATAACCTCTTGGGCGATAATTTGTTCGGTCTGATCTAAATCAGTAAGGAGGATGGGTTCAAGGATATCCGCTGTTTCAATAACAGTGGCAGCATTCTCCTCCTGGCTGGCGGTAAGTTCCAGTTCAGGATTCTGAGGTGTTTTTTTAGTGTTTTTCATTCGTAGTTAATCATCCGTTTTATTAATACAATACGTAGCGTCCGACATTGGCCGGTGATTTGAAACATAAGGGGAGCAAAAGTACGAATTATTTGCAAACCAAAACGAATTAATAGGTTATGGAATTGCCCTCCTGTTGAAAATGATATATCCGAAGTTAAAATTGATGGTGAACAGATCGGGGGTTTTGTCATAGTAATTTACGCTTACGCTGACGGGACCCAGCGGGCTGTTGTATACCATCGCCGTGGAGGCCATGTAGGAACGGCTGGAGAACTCCGGGCCATAGTATGCTGAAAAATCGACCGGATTCTGGAGAATCTCCTGGTATGGCTGAAACACGTACCCCTCAAGACGGTATTCGATCTTTTTATAGACGCGCAGCACCAGTTTAAGCCCGACCGCTGCATAATTATTCGCCCGGAATGAGGGTAGAAAATAGGACTGTGATTCCGGTATTGGCTGAAAGGCCGGGGCATACAACATGGAAGAGGTATAATTGGAGAAAAGAGGCTGGTTTGAGAGGACACCCTCCCCATAAAATCCGAATTTAAGCGGACCCAGCGATTCGAAAAAATTGTCATAGATCACCTGAAAGCGGTACCATTCGTGATGATGGTCCACAATGGTCTTGTTAATGGCGGTGGATCCAGGCAGCATATTTTCATCCCCGTTTACATACGACAGCTTCAGCATCAGGCGGACGCCGGCATTCGCATACTGTTTCCGGTTCAGGCTGTTCAGTTCAAAATTCAACGAAGGGGCCAAAAAGCTGAAGGATGTCTGGTCGGCCGTATCGTTGCGGGCGAATTCATTGTTCTGATAATACTTTTTGTTGGTAAACCCATAGGTGAATCCACCCGAAAGCTTCCCTGTATTGGTAACCGGGATACCAGCCATCAGGTCGCCGAAATACTCGCCTTCGAGGATGTAATTCGGAGTTTTATCATCAAAGAAAAAACTGGCATTCCTGAAATAGTTGAAATGGTTGAAAGTATAATTCAAATCAAGGAACCACGGGGTTTTTGAGTTAAAATCAATCCGGCCCCCAACCTTTGCCGAACTGTATACCTTTCCAAAATATCCATTCACAAAAAATCGCAACGCCTTCGTCCATAAATATTTATATTGAAGTTCCAGGAATGCTTCACTGTTGTTCCCGAGTGAAAAATTGCCTCCGAACTGCATGCCGAAATTGTTGGACTTCAGGATATCCAGGAAAAGGTCGTAGGTTCCCGTTCTCGGATTGAACCGTGCCAAAGGGTATATGCTCCTGGCATAACCCCCGTCAACGAACCGGAAATAGCCATGCTGAAGTTCATCAAACGTAATGATCCTCTTTCCGTGTTTAAGGATCTGCCTCACAAACCCATCCTGCATTTTTGTCAGCCCGGTGATGTAAATCGAATCAAATCTCAGTTCAGGTTTCCTGCTGTTGAAGGCCTCCCTCTTACGACGGAGGGTATCCGGATCCAGGCTGTCGTGTACCAGCTTCCTGATTTCACTGATCTTACGCAGGGCGGCAACATACCCGCTATCGGCCAGCACGGGGGTTTTCGAGAAATCAAGCAGGTTGATATCCGGGATTTTTGGGACGATCATCACTGAATTCGGGTAGGTGATGGTATCGCTCTGCCGTTCCATCAGCATCGTGAGCAATTGGGAGACCACATCATCGCGGTCAGCTTTTTTATATCGCTGAGCTACCCGGCTGCCGATGATCACATCGGGATGGAATTCGTGCATCGCCACATCACAGGGGAAATTATTGTACATGCCCCCGTCGAATACCAGCTTTTTATCGACCACCACAGGATTGTAAATCAGCGGGAGACTCATTGATCCGCGCACCGCTTTGCTCAGATCTCCCGACTTCAGTATCATCTGTGTGGATGTATCGATATCGGTTACGACGCAACGGAACGGGATCAGCAACTTGTTAAAATCACCCCCGGCGACAGCCGTGGCGGGTGCAAGAAGCTTCATCAGCTGGAAGTCGACCTCATAGGTTTTGATCAGCTGCGAGGGCAACCAGGATGTCATTTTTCTGGAAAAGTCGAAATTGGTAGAAACCCAGGAGGCATTTGGATCTTCCTTGAGGTAATAATATACATAGCTTTCATCCATGATCCCCGAGACCCAGCGCTGAAAGGCCTCGGAACTCATAAGTTTTTCAATTTCATCCGGGGAATAGCCGCTGGCATACAGCCCCCCGATGACAGCGCCGATGGATGTTCCGACAATATAGCTGATCGGGATGTGATTTTCTTCAAGTGCCCGCAATACGCCAATGTGTGCACCGCCCTTGGCCGCTCCGCCCGAAAGCACCACGGCGACCTTTTGAGCCGGTAACGAATTACTCAGGAGAAAGAATAGCGCAAAAACAATAGACAGGTATAAATGCCGGTTTCGGATGGAGAGCGTCATTAATCATTCACGCATTAATCATATTTTCTTTAACAACTCATTCCCTGCATTCTGTTTGGCAAATCCTAATTAATTCCCGCCAGGGCCTGCTCCAGGTCGGCAATGATGTCTTCAACCTCTTCAATGCCAATCGAAAGGCGTACCAGTTCATCGCTGATTCCACCCTCTTTTTTGGCAGCAGCCGACAATTTACTGTGGGTCATCGAAGCCGGGTGCTGAATAAGCGTTTCAATGCCTCCGAGGGATACGGCCAGCACACACAACTGTACCCGGTCCATCAGTTTTTTCCCTGCTTCAAGTCCGCCCTTCAGACCAAAGCTCATCATGGCGCCGGGTCCGCGCATCAGGCGTTTTCCCAGCTCGTATTGCGGGTGTGACTTTAACCCGGGATAGGCGATCCATTCAATCTTGGGATGCGATTCGAGGAACTGGGCCACCTTCATGGCATTTTCCTGCGCCCGGTCGATGCGGATGCCCATTGTTTTAATACCGCGACGGGTCAGGAAGGCCTGGTGCGGATCCATATTGCAACCCATGGCGACCATGACGGGACGCAATTTTTTGTAGTCAGCCTCAGTTTTTGTAACAATCACCCCGCCCACGATATCGGCATGGCCGTTGATAAATTTGGTCAGGGAGTGAAGCACGATGTCGGCGCCCATGTCGAGCGGATTCTGAAGGTATGGGCTGCAGAAGGTATTGTCGACGCAAACCGGGATGTTGTGCTGATGTGCTATCTCACAAATGGCGGGAATATCGGAGATCCCGATGGTGGGATTGGCTGGTGTTTCAAGGTAAATCAGCGCCGTGTTGGGACGGATGGATGTTCTGACCTTTTCAAGATCGGTGGTATCGATGTAGGTCGATTCAACTCCAAATTTGGAGAAAGTTCCTTCAATGATCCCGCGGGCCGGACCATACACGGCATTGTGACTTAAAATGTGTTTGCCGGCACCCAGGTAGGCCATGTAAACAGTGGTCACAGCTCCCATGCCCGATGAACAGCCAATCCCGTCGAAGCCGTGCTCGCTTTCGGCGATGGTCTTTTCAAGATCACGGATGGTGGGGTTCCCGATGCGGGTGTAAATGTAGCCATCACTTTCGCCGGCAAAACAAGCAGCGCCATGGTCAGCGCTTTCAAAAGCAAAGGTAGAGGTCTGATAGATGGGTGTGATCACACTGCCCAATGGGTCTTTAGCGCCTGCTCCGTGAACCAGTTTGGAGTTAAAGCCGGTAGGTTTATTTTTCATGCGTTCGGATTATAGTGATTTCGTTTTCTATTTTATCATTCAGGTGGCGCTTAACGGCGCACAGGGATGCAGTTTTGATTACGGCAGCTTCATATTGTTCCGGGAAATCCGAAGGAACATGAATACGCAGAATCAGTTTGGTAATCATTTTCAGGATCGGATCGTAGTCGTAATCCATCTGGATGTGAACTTCCGATGTGTCGATCCCACGCTGATCACAGAAACTCTTGACATAAATGCCTGCACAGGTCCCCAGTGAGGCGAGGAATAAATTAAAGGGGGTGGGGGCAGAATTATCGCCGCCCGATTTCAGCGTCTGATCTGTCTTAACGGTAAAACCGTCGATCAGCGCATTGACCTTCTTATTTCCGTCAAAGGTAATTTCAATGGGCATGTCGCTTGTTTTGAGGTGCAAAGTTACTCTTTTCTTGCGAATCCCGGAATTAAAGCCCTTTCTTCTTTCGAGCGAATTTGTGCAATCAATTTTGTAGGTTTGCAATGGAAGAATCAAGAACATGGCGGAGATCCCGACCCTATCGGAAAACCGGATTCAGATAAAGACCAGGGCTGATTTTGAGGTGATGTTTAAAACCCATTACAGTGCCTTGTGTTCCTATGCCCATGGCTTTCTCAAGGATCCGGATGCGGCCGAAGAGGTCGTCCAGGAGGTGATGTTCAGGATCTGGACCGGTCGAGAGTCGATTGTCATCGAAACATCCCTGCGGAGTTATCTTTTCAGGGCAGTCCGTAACGGATGCATGAATGTTCTCAAACATCTCAGCATCCGTGAAGAATATAAATCTTTCAGGGAAAGGGAGATGGGCGAAACCCAGCGTTCGAAGGAGGATGAGATGATCGTATCGGAGTTGGAACAGAAAATCAGGGAGGCGATCGACCATTTGCCTGTTGAACGGCGCAAGGTATTTATCCTGAGCCGGTATGATGGACTAACCTATGGTCAGATCGCGGAAAAGCTGGGCCTTTCGGTTAAAACTGTGGAAAATCAGATGGGAAAAGCGCTGAAATCGCTTCGGGAAGAGCTATCGGATTACCTGCCCTGGGTGATGCTGTTTTTTTGGAAGATTTTTTGAGAGGTAACAAGGTGACAGGGTAATGAAGTAATGGAGTAATGCAGTAATGAGGTTTGAAAATATTTAGCTGATTCAGATAGGGGTATGATAGTTCAGGGTTGTCATCATAGTAATTGAATATGAATCAAAAACCGCAGGATATCGACGAAAATTTACTGCTTCAGTACCTTCTCGGAAATGCGAATGATGAATTGCGCACTTCGGTCGAAACATGGCTGGATGCAGACAGCGGGAGCAGGCAGCGCCTCGACCAGCTCGAATCGCTGTGGCTGGAAACCGGCAAACTATCGCCTGCCCCGGTCGCTGTCGACGTTGGGGCTGCCTGGACCAGGATGTCGCAGCGGATAGAACGGGCTGAATCATCGCATTCCGCACCAGTTAAAGGAAAAATAATCACGATGCAACCCTTCCGTTACCTCCTGCGGGTTGCAGCCGTATTGATATTGTTGATTGGAATTTACGTTGTTTTCAAACTGGTTAACCTGCCGGTCAAGAAGATTGAACTCTCAAGCGGAACGACCGTTCTTCGCGACACCCTGCCCGATGGCACGAAAGTAACCCTCAATAAAAATTCAAGGCTGACCTATCCTTTGCGATTTGATCAAGGCAACCGTGAGGTTATGCTCACCGGTGAAGGCTTTTTCGAAGTGAAGCACGATGAAGTACATCCCTTCATTGTTGATGCAGGTCCGGCCAAAGTCAGGGTTCTTGGAACATCATTCAGCGTACGGGCCATCCCTGCCATGGTCAAGGCATCCCGGCACGGCGCAGACACCCCACCGGGGGTGGGCGACCAGATCGTTAAAGTTGAGGTAAATGTTACCGAGGGTCGCGTAATGCTTTTCAGGGTTGATCCAAAAACAGGGGATACCGCATCGCTGCTCCTCATTTCAGGCGAAACAGGGATATGGAGCGTAGAAAGGGGTGAGATGGTCCGTATCGTATCGGCAATCCCCGATGGCACTTTTTGGGCCAATCGCAGCCTCGAATTCCGGGGAACAGCTCTTTCAGAGGTTATCAGCATCATTGAAAAATATTATCCTGTTAAAATCACTGTCAGCGATCCTGCCATCCTGAACTGCAGACTTAACGCCTCGTTTGCGAATGAACCGGCCATCAGGATGATATCAGTGATTGCTGAATCATTCGGGCTGAAACTTGTAGCCTCCGGACAAAACTATCATTTAACCGGCCATGGGTGCAGCAATGAGAATAATTAATACCTGGTACATCTTCCTGCTGTTTACACTGTCAGGAAACATGCTCATGGCGCAGACGACCTATCTTTCGCGGAAGGTATCGCTCGACATTCCCTCCTGCAGCCTGGAAGTTGCGCTGATAGAGATCGGCAAGGCTGCTGATTTCAGGTTTTCCTACGATGCAGACCTGATTCCCGGCAAGCGGCAGGTAAGGGTCAAAGCCAACAACACGCCTGTGAACTCCCTCCTCGGGGAGATGCTGGGTAAAGCTGTCCGTCCAAAGGAGGTGGGAAACCATGTGATCCTGGTGCGTAACGGGCCACAGGCGCGTGAAAAGCAGACCTTTTCCAGTATCCTGTTATCGGGAACCATCCGGGATGCCTCTGATCGCAGACCCATGGTGAATGCCACCGTGTATGAAGTCGAAAACAGGTATTCGGCCATCACTTCAGGAGATGGCAGCTATAAAATCATCCTCCCGTCAGGTAAAAAAATAAGAAGCCTCTCTTTTTGCAAATCCGGGTATGGCGATACGGTTGTTTTTATCAGGCAGTCATCCGACTGCCGCGTGGATGTGATGCTCCGTCCACTATCAGGCCCGCTTGCACGAATGAATGCGCTTTCCGGATCACTTAAGATCAGCGGAACCGACAGCCTGGGAATTGTATGCTGGCTTGTGCCGCGCGAATCAATGGTCAATGCCCAAAACCTTGAAGTCAGGACCTCCCGTACTTTCCAGGCTTCAGTCATTCCATACATCGGGACCAACTGGAAAGTTACGGGTTCCATCACCAACAGGTTCTCCCTTAACCTGGTGGCAGGATATACCGGAGGATTGAAAGGGCTTGAGGTGGGTGGATTGCTGAACATAACCAGGAACAGGATCAGCGGGGTGCAGATCGGCGGACTGGGCAACATCGTTGGCGGACAGGCAAGCGGTTGGCAGATTGGAGGAGCCTTTAACTTCGACCTTGGAAAATTCGATGGCGTTCAAATTGGTGGGCTTTTCAACTATGTTCCTGATACGATCAGCGGGGTTCAGGTGACCGGCCTCGCCAACATTGTGACCGGAAGGATCAAGGGAGTGCAGATCGCCGGACTGACCAATATTGTCACCCGACATTGCGATGGCTGGCAGATTTCGGGATTGCTGAATCTTTCGGTCCAGGATGTAAAACAGGTGCAGATTGCCGGGCTGGTGAATTATGGGCGCAACCTGGATGGGGTCCAGGTGGCCGGGCTGATCAATATTGCACGAAGGCAAAACAATGGTTTGCAGATAGCAGGTTTTGTAAATTATGCCACCATCGTTCATGGACTGCAGATTGGTTTGATCAATATCTCCAATACGGTTGAACGGGGCGTTCCTGTCGGGCTTTTCAGTTATGTTCAAGAGGGCTACCACCACTTTGAACTCTCTGGGAACGAGATCTTTTATGGGAATGTTGGTTTTAAATCCGGCACAAAAACATTTTACAACTTCGTGCAATTTGGGATTGGCAGCGATTACAAGCTCCTGGGATCGTACGGCATCGGGACGATCTTTACCCTGAAGAAAAAACTTTCAATGAACATCGATGCTTCAGCAGGATTGGTTTATCATCCCACAGATACTGTTTATCGCGGGTTGCTGATCAAATTTAATCCTGCGTTGGAATACCGGTTTGCCAAGCATTTCGCTATCTTCGGCGGGCCAGCCTACAATTTCTTTCTTTTCTCCAAAGGTACCCCAAGCGCCACACCCAGGGGTCTCTCCTATTATGACTTCTATTTCAAATCCACCGACAATGCCTCTATCCAGATGTGGATCGGCGGAGTGGTAGGGATACGGCTTTAAAGCGTGACACGTGACACGTGACGCGTGACGGAAGAAATCGTATATCGTATATCGTAAATTGTCATTGGTCATTAGTAATTGGTAATTGGTATTTTTCCCTCCCCAATAGGGGTTCTACCGTTTTCGGTTGTCATCAGTAAAAACCAATTCAAAAACTAATGAAACAACTGATGAAATTAACCACCATCATGGTGATCCTGGGTTTAACGGCATCAACGATCCTGCAGGCCCAGACTCCAACCCAAACCATCCGCGGAAAAGTATTTGATGCCGACTCCAAAACAGGACTTCCCGGCGCCCATGTGATCCTCCTGAACTCCCAGCCCCTGATCGGAACCACGACCGATGTAAACGGAAATTTCATCCTGGACAGGGTCCCTGTTGGCCGTAAATCGATCCAGGTCAGTTATATCGGGTACAAACCGGTGGTGAGGCCCGAAATCCTAGTCAGCAGCGGGAAAGAGGTATTCCTTTTAATTGAGCTTGAAGAGGAGGTACTCCAGGCAAAAGAGGTCGAAATCAAGGCCACCATTGAAAAGGATCGGGCCATTAACAGCATGGCCATGGTCAGCGCCCGGTCGTTTTCAGTGGAAGAGAGCCGCCGGTATGCAGGTTCCGCCGATGATCCCATGCGGGCTGTTTCGAACTTTGCAGGGGTAGCCTCCAGTGCCGATGTCAATTCCAATGAAATCGTGATCCGGGGAAACTCACCCAAAGGTCTGCTTTGGCGGGTAGACGGCATCGATATCCCAAATCCGAATCATTTTGCTTATGTGGGCACCTCCGGGGGGGGAGTTACGATGTTCAGCAGCCAGGTTCTCAGTAACTCCGACTTTTATACAGCCGCTTTCCCATCAGAATACGGAAATGCGCTTTCCGGGGTTTTTGACATGCGTTTCCGCAACGGGAACAGTTCAAAACACGAATTCGCAGTCCAGGTTGGCATCCAGGGGCTCGACCTTTCGGCCGAAGGACCCTTCAGCAGGAAAAGCCAGGCCTCCTACCTTTTCAACTACCGCTATTCCATCCTTGCTTTTCTGCAATACATCGATCCTGGAATGAAGAATAAAATTCCCTCCTACCAGGATCTTTCCTTTAAAATCAACCTGCCCACAAAAAACGCCGGGACCTTTTCCGTTGTCGGTATCGGGGGCATTTCAAGGTCAAAATACATTCCTGAACAGGATTCATCGCAATGGCAAACACTGGAAGACAGGACACAATCCCTCCTGAACAACAACATGGGGGCCATCGCACTGATCCACCAGATCCCCTTATCCCGTCAAACCTATGTAAGATCCTACATATCAGGAACCTACAATAGCATCCTTTACGAAAACAGTCTGCTTTCACCTGATTACAAACTCATGCCGCAGGACAGTGTGAAGCAGGAGAATTACCGGTTTACTGCAGGGATCGTGCTCAACCATAAATTTGGGGCGAAACACACCAACCGGAGCGGATTTACCTATACCCGGTTTTTCTACAACAACGATATTCATTCGGTAAATCCCTTTACCGGGATTTTTGCCGAAGTCTACAACGGGAATGGCAATACCGACCTGATCCAGGCCTTCAGCGAATCGAAGATCGATCTCACCGGCAAGTTCGCGATCAACGCCGGGCTTCATTTCCAGTATTTCCTGCTGAACCGGCACTATGCCATTGAACCCAGGATTGCCCTGCGATGGCAGGCAGCCCCGAAACATGCCTTCAGCATCGGGTATGGAAGCCACGCGCAAACCGAGGATGTCGGGGTATACCTTGCAGGTATTCAGATTACCCCTGAAGAAAATGTTCAGCCCAACAAGAAACTGAATTTCAGCAGGTCGCGCCATTTTGTCCTTGGGTATGATTACATGATCAGGCCTGAACTGCGACTGAAACTGGAGGGCTATTACCAATATTTGTACGACATCCCTGTGATGCCCGGGAGCTATTATTCGCTGATCAACAGCAGCGGTGGATTTTACAATGATACCCTCAGCAATGAAGGGACCGGGCGGAATGCCGGGATTGACATTACCTTCGAAAAGTTTCTCACGCGCCAGTATTACTACCTGGTGACGGTCTCTCTCTTTGATTCTAAGTACAAGGGCGGCGACGGGATTGAGCGAAATACGAAATTCAACGCAAATTATGTCGTCAACCTCCTGGGCGGGAAGGAATGGACTATCCGAAAGAAAAACATACTCGGGGTCAACCTGAAGGCCTCCCTTACCGGGGGTGAATATTATGTTCCGATCGACCTGGAACAATCGAAACTGCAGCACCGGGAGGTCCCGGATGATTCACGCGCCTACACGGTGAAACTGCCCGACTTTTACTACATCGACCTTACGATCACCTACCGCACCAACCATAAGAAGTATTCGGGCATCTGGGCCATTCAGCTCAAGAACCTGCTAAACCAAAAGCCCGATTTGGGTTATGTGTACAATGATTTCAACCAGTCTGTTGAACCGGTCAAGGGGATGGGAATACTGCCTTTTGTGAGTTATAAGATTGAGTTTTAGAAAGGTGACAGGGTAACAGGGTGACAAGGTAACAGGGTAAAAAGTAACAAAGTAATGAAGTAATGAAGTAATGAAATAAATCGTATATCGTAAATCGTATATCGTATATCGTGTATCGTATATCGTAAATCGTAAATTTCTCTGTCATTCGTCATTCGTTCCTGGTCAGTCTTTGCAGCACCTGACAGAGAATCCGTTGGTTTTGAAGTTGTAAACCCTCACCAGCTCCTCATTGTTGGCATCCAGCACGAAATTGAAGGCATTGTCGGTGGCGGTATCGGAAGAGGACCAGAAATATCCAACATTGCCCAGCGAATAATAGTTGCCATAATTGATCCGGGTACCGCCCGGAAGACCGGTGAAGCCCGTGGAGTTGGTCGCTCCCGTGTTGGGTGCATACCACAACCCGCTGCCCGCCTCAATGTTGCCGGTCGACTTCAGCGGACCTCCTGCGGTGGTCATTCCTCCAAGGAATGTGCTCAGTGAGTTCCATTCGGCATCGGTCGGGACATGCCATCCTGCAGGGCAAAGACCTCGGCTGTCGGCCAATGCGTGCCAGTTGTACAGCTTTCCGTAAACTAAACCATTGGCTGCCTGGTTATCATACATACACCATGCGCCGGTCGAAAGGTTCTTCCAGGTTGCATCAACGGTAACATTCGGGAGGACATCCCCGTTGTTATATTTGGTCACTTTTAAATTTTCACGCAGCCACGACTGTGTTCCGATGGGAACTACATGGTAAATATTGCCGTCGACATCGGCTACCGAATCGATCAAAGGCTTCAGCGTTTTGAGGGTTTCGGTGCTGCCAAAACCAGCGCCGATGCCATTTGCGGCAAAGGCCCTGATGTAGTAGAGGGCATTGGGACTTAATCCGGTAACCAGGGTTACAAACGGGCCGGACCAGATACCTTCAACTGCCAGGTTAGTGTACTTTTCAAAGCCAGGCGTCAGGCTCCATTGGATCCCGTGAAGGGTGATCGGAGAACCGCCGTTGGAGGTGATGTTGCCGCCACAGGTTGCCGAGGTTTTTGTAATATCTGTTACCGCGGCAGTTGTAACCACAGGAACCGTCTTGGGAACATCGGCCGGAGTGTCATCCTTCTTGGAACAGCCGGCAAGGGTGAACGATAAAGCTGCAGCAAGGATAAGCAATGAAGCGAGTATTTTGCCTTTTTTCATGGTGAACTTTTTGGGATCATTGACCAAAAATACATACAAATTACAGATATCAAAGGGATAATTGTTCGCATGGATATCTAATTGCCAAACATGTTAAAAGTCGCCGGTCATGAAATCATCGAGTAAATACGCATGATCACCGAAATAATGAATGGAGTGGTGATTTTCTCAATACTTTTGTTTTTATACTTTGAACATATTCTGAATGCAAAGCTAAAATCAACCTGGTCCTATGATTATTCATATGATCTTTTCATCATTTACACGAAAATGAAGTTATCCTAAAACAAAAATAGAATGAAAAAACTGACACTTACCTTGACCCTGATGCTCATGCTGGGTGGACTTATGGCCCAGGATGAAGCACGGCTTTTACGGTTCCCGGCCATTCACGGAAACCAGATCGTCTTTACCTACGCCGGTGATCTTTACACCGTAGACAAAGCTGGCGGACTTGCCAGGAAACTCACCAATGATGAGGATGGTTATGAGATGTTTGCACGGTTTTCGCCTGATGGCAGGCAGATCGCCTTCACCGGACAGTACGACGGCAATACCGAAGTATTCATCATGCCGGCTGAAGGTGGAACTCCCAAACGGATCACCTACACGGCAACCCTGAACCGCGACGACATTTCGGACCGCATGGGACCAAACAACATCGTGATGACCTGGAAAGACAACGAAAATATCGTATTCCGTTCACGCAAACAGACCTTTAACGATTTCAAAGGGCAGCTTTTCCTGGCCAATACCAAAGGTGGACTTCCCGTGGAGTTGCCTCTCCCCTGCGGCGGATTTTGCTCCTACTCACCCGATGGCGCGAAACTGGCCTACAACAGGGTGTTTCGTGAATTCCGGACCTGGAAATACTACAAGGGCGGCATGGCCGATGACATCCGGATTTATGATTTCAAGACCAAACAAACCGAACAGATCACCAACAACATCTTCCAGGATATGTTCCCGATGTGGAGCGGTGATAAGATCTATTTCGTTTCCGAACGAGAACGTCCGACCAATATTTATTGCTACGACCTAAAGAGCAAGGAGACCAAAAAGGTGACCGATTTCAAGGAATTTGATGTTAAATTCCCCTCCCTCGGCGACAATGCCATCGTGTTCGAAAATGGTGGTTTTATATATACATTCGACCTGGCAACCCAGAATACGCAGAAAGTGTCGGTTCGCATTGCCAATGACTTTATCACCGGTCGCAACCAGATGAAGGATGCCAGCAAATTCATCAATACCTTCTCCCTCTCCCCCGACGGGAAGCGCATTGCACTGGGTGCACGCGGCGACATTTGGACAGTTCCCGCCAAGACCGGCATCACCAAAAACCTGACAAACACCCCCGGGGTGCATGATCGTGATGTGGCCTGGTCGCCCGACGGAAAATACATCGCCTACATCTCCGATAAAACAGGTGAAGATGAAATTTACCTTGAGAAGCAGGACGGCAGCGGGGACCCGGTACAGGTCACCAAAAATGCCGACACCTATAAATATGCCATCACCTGGTCGCCCGACAGCAAGAAAATTCTGTGGGCCGATAAAATGCTGCGCCTGCAGTATGTGGATATCGACTCCAAAGACATCACCATGGTGGACCAGGCAAAGAGCTGGGAATTTAATGATTACAGCTGGTCGCCCGACAGCAAATGGATCGTATATACCTTCCCCGATCGCCGTGTGACTTCCCGGGTATGCCTTTATGAACTGGCCTCCAAATCAAAAACCCCGGTAACCGATACGTGGTACGACGCCGGCAACGGAGTATTCAGCGATGACGGGAAGTACCTGTTTTTCACCTCCAACCGCGATTTCAACCCGACATACAGCTGGACCGAATGGAACCATTCGTACGCCGACATGACGAAAGTCTATTTTATCACCCTTGCCAAAGCAACGCCAAACCCGTTTGCTCCTGAAAATGACGAAGTGGTCCTTAAAAAGGAGGATGCCGCAGATAAAAAAGTGGACGACAAAGCAGATAAAAAAGAGGATAAAAAGGCAGGTGACGCCAAAAAAGAGGGTGATGCGAAAAAGGACAACACCGTTAAAATTGACCTTGACGGGATCATCGGCCGCATCCTTGTCCTCCCGGTCGATGCCGGAACTTACTTTGGTCTCAACTGCATCGGCGACAACGTTTATTATGTTAAAGGCGGACGTGGCGGTCACGGTGGCGGCGGATTGATGACCTTCAACCTCAAGGAGCGCAAAGAGTCGAACCTGGGCGATTTTTTCAATTATGAAATCTCGGCAGATACGAAAAAAATGCTGGTCGGCGCCAATGGAAAATATGGTGTGATTGACCTTCCGAAGGGTGGAAAAATTGACGTCAAGGATTGGGTCGATCTTTCGAACATGAAGCTGATGGTTGACCTGAAGTCAGAATGGGCCCAGATTTACCGTGAATCATGGCGCCAGATGAAGTACTTCCTCTATGCCCCCAACATGCAGGGACTCAACTGGGACAACATTCAGAAGAAATATGAGCCTTTGTTGTCGTATGTAAACAACCGGAATGACCTCAACTACATCATCGGCGAAATGATCGGTGAGATCAGCATCGGCCACTCTTATGTAAGCGGGGGAGACAAGCCGTCGCCTACCCGCATAAAAATGGGATTGCTCGGGGCCAGGGTCAGCCGCGACGGATCGGGATATTATAAAATAGACAAGATCCTGAAGGGTGAAAACTGGACCTCCGAGTCGCGCTCCCCGCTCACCGAACTCGGTGTGGATGCCAAGGAGGGAGACTACATCATTGCCATCAATGGAATACCGACCAAAGAGATGACCGACATCAACGAAGCGCTGGTGAACAAAGCCGATGTGCAGGTTGAACTTACCCTCAACAGCACTGCTTCGGAAACCGGGGCACGCAAGGTAATCGTCATTCCCACGGATACTGAGGCCGGTTTGTACTATTACAACTGGGTTCAGGATAACATTAAAAAAGTGAGTGATGCCTCCAACGGCGAGATCGGCTACATACATATCCCGGATATGGGAATCGAAGGGCTGAACGAATTTGTCAAGCATTTCTATCCCCAGCTTGCCAAACGGGCCCTCATCATCGACGACCGCGGCAATGGCGGCGGCAATGTGTCGCCCATGATCATCGAGCGCCTCAACCGCGAAATGACCATGATCAACATGGCCCGCAACACCGAAGGAGCGCCCGGGCGCCTCGAGATGCAGTGGGGACCGAAATGCATCCTCATCGACGGTTATTCCGCCTCCGATGGCGACCTCTTCCCATACCAGTTCAAAAAACTGAAAATCGGGAAAGCCATTGGTAAACGTACCTGGGGCGGGGTGGTCGGTATTCGCGGCAGTCTTCCCTTCATTGACGGAGGCCAGATGATGCGTCCAGAATTTGCACCCTATGATACGGAGGGCAAGAGCTGGATCATTGAAGGACATGGCGTTGATCCGGATATCGAGGTTGACAATGATCCGGCAAAAGAATATGCCGGTGAAGATCAGCAGCTCAACAAAGCCATTGACCAGATGAAAGAGGAACTCAAATCGTGGCCAAAGGAGTTGCCAGGGATGCCGCCATTCCCGGATAAAACGAAATAGCCGGATTCTTTTTGCTAATTTTACCGGCAAATCGGATCGCACCATGCTGAAATTTCCCGGACGAATCAACACAGATGATGCCCTCATCCTGCTGATTCTGTTCGTGGGCGCCCTGTTGCGGTTTTACAGACTCCCGGAAATTCCCTTCACCCATGATGAATTCAGCGCCATTATCCGGTCGCAATTCAATACATTCGGAGAACTGATTGACAAAGGCGTTAAAATCGATGGCCATCCGGCTGGCATCCAGGTCTTTATTTATTACCTGGTCAGGGTCTTCGGGGTTTCGGAAGCCGTGCTGAAAACGCCCTTTATCCTTTTCGGATTGCTGTCGGTTTGGCTGATCTACCTCATCGGAAGATCGTGGTTCAACTCCACCGTCGGACTGGTAGCCGCGTCATTCGTCTCCTTCCTTCAGTTCCCGGTGATGTACAGCCAGATCGCACGGCCCTATGCCAGCGGATTGTGTTTTTCCCTGCTGATGGTCTGGTTCTGGACCAACGTGGTTTTTCATCCCGACAGGAAACGTTTCCTGAATCTCGCCGGATTGATCATTTCAGCAGCATTGTGTGCTTACAACCACCACTTCAGCATGCTTTTCGCCGCGATGGTATGGATTACCGGGCTGTTTTACTGTTCAGGAAATAACCTGCGTTCATACCTGGTGGCCGGTTTACTTGTGTTTGTCCTTTATATCCCGCACCTGCCCATATTCTTTTACCAGCTTGGGGTAGGCGGCGTTGAAGGGTGGCTGCAGAAACCGCGCTTCGATTTCATATTCGACTTCATTCAGTACATTTTCCAGTTCTCGGTCTTTATCTACCTGCTGATTTTCCTCCTGATCTCCCTGTCACTTCTCTGGTATGAATCCAAACCCCGTGTCAACCGGAAATTCATCCTGATTTCTGTGATCTGGTTTCTGGTGCCCTGGTTTGTGGGATATATCTATTCCATCTCCCGGAATTCCGTTTTGCAGTATTCCGTTCTGATCTTTTCCTTTCCATTCCTTCTCTTCATCCTTTTCGGATATTTCAAGACCGACCGGCCGCTGCATCAGGTGGTCCTGGTATCGGTGATTGCCCTGGTCGTCATTCCCTCACTGATCGTCGAACGGAAGCATTATCCCTTGTTTTATAAATCTCCTTACCGCGAAATCGTGGCTGAATCGAAACATGCGGTCGATTCATTGGGTGTCGCCAACTGCGCCGTGATCCTGGATACGAAAAAAGAGATCAATCCCTATTATCTTGAAAAGCTGAATTGCGGGAATCTTCCTTTCCGGTATCTTGAATCCATCGGGAGCAGGGGGTTGCTGCTCGCTCACCTTGACTCATGCAAATCCAGTTACCTGGCATTCGGCTGTCTCTCCTCTACCGCCTGGGAAAATTACAGCCTGATCCTGGAGAAATATCCCTACCTCCTTCAGCATAAAACCTATTGCGGGGGTGATTTTTATCTCTTCTCGCGGATAAAACCGGAAAAGGCAACGGGTGAATATTTTTATGAGATCACCAACCATTTCGAGCCAAGCCTGCCCGAATGGGGATGGGTGAACGAAAAAAGATGCATCGATTCGCTGACCATCGAAGGAAAGCGATCTTTCATATCCGATCCGGGATTGGCATTCAGCCCCACCTATGCAGTACCCCTGCGCGACCTGATCCATTCCCCGGATGATGTGATCGATGTTTCGGCTGATCTGAGGACTCCGCTGGTTTTCGCGGGGGCGTTGCTTGTTGTCAGCGTAACTTCCAATGGCAGGGATGTCAAATGGACCTCGGGTCCGGTGAATGGTTATGTGAAACCGGGTCAGTCGGGGCGGGTATTCCAGTCGCTCCGGCTGAGTGATGTCGAATTGCGTCATCACGGCTTGATGCTGAACGCCTTCATCTGGAATCCAATGAAATCGCCCTACATCCTCGACAATTTCAGGGTAAGGGTTCGAAGCGGGAACCCGGTGATATACGGGTTGTACCGGGAGGTCAGGTTATAGGACAGCCCCCTGGCGGTTCTAATTAACTCAGGTAACCCCTTACCGTTTTCTGAATTCGCGAGTATTCATTTCAGAAATTGCCTGATGATTTTTTGTGATTTCCAGGCAACTTTCCTGCCTTCACTGCAGTCTGTTAGAAGTTAGGTTGCCAGCCTAACTAATATTTTTTATCCATAGGCTGCAGGTTCATAAAAATTGTACCTTTATGGGCTGATATATCTTGAAAAGCCACCATTTTCACTGCCGGTTCAATACTCATTTTAATGGAATTATGAAGTTTATCTACTCCTTTTTTCTTCTGATCCTATTATTCTTTTGCCACATTGATGGGTTTTCCGAGGGTACAAAAGAAATTTACCCCTTGGGTGGCGGCTGGTATAAGTTCGCCCTTTCTCCGAGTGATCCGATACGCAACAGGTTTGCCTTATATACCGCAAGCGAGTCTGAAAGATTGAATATAACAATTCTGAATCCAAACGAGGTTATTTTTTTTGGTTTTAAAAATGATGGGGGTAGTACCAATAATTTCATGTTCCGGATCAAGGATCAGACTGGAAACATTGTTTATCCTGAAACTCAAATTCCTACTTCCGGACAAGGTTTTATCCAGAATATAACACAAGCCAGAACTGGTCCCATTAGTTTATTTACCGGGGGATATAACCCCAGACGTTTTATTGCACCTACCCCGGGGACATACTACATGGAATTTAACACCAACCAGGACAGAGATTTTGATTTTTTAGATATCACCGTATCAAATCCCGATTCAACCGTAGCAATTTATGGACGTGTTTGGTCCATGGGCTGGCAAAGCACAACGACTGGTGAAACGTCTCAATGCCGTGCAAAATTTTATATATATTCTGCGGATCAGATAGTGACTATTCCGGTCCAATCGGCGCCACCCATTCCGGTGGAATCAGCGCCAGTGAT
>JBAXVX010000037.1:0-26381 GCA_037128705.1 Bacteroidota bacterium
TTCTTATCCAATAAACCTTTTGACGGATCATTGTATACTTTTTGTATCCCTGAATTCCATTCTTCTTTTATCCGGTTTTTGATCCATATTGGTTATCTTTGGTTATGAATCCTAACCAGAAACAAATCCACCTCTTATGAAAAACTCAATTCTTTTATCCGTATGTGTAGTCCTGTTGTTTTCCTTCACCGGATTTTCCCAGACATCGGCACCCACCACCAAAGAGTTTAAGACTAAAAAAGGGAAAGTCATTACGGTTGAAGAGGCCCATCCCAACAGCCAAAGTCTGAGCGATATCACCGTTGCCTTTGCAGGGAATCCGGGTTCTGCTGTGCCATTTATCGATGTCGATCCAATCAACAAGGTCCTGGTGGCTGATCTTGACGGCAACGGCTACGATGAAATTTACATCATCACTTTAAACGTTGGTACAGGCAGCTATGGTAACGTGCTCGGCGTAGCATCCATCAAGGATAAATCCCTCTCCATGATCACCTTTCCCGAAGTAACAGAGAGTGACATGAAAAAGGGAGGAAAATTCCAGGATTATGTGGGTCACGATGTTTATGAGATAAACAAGAACACCCTTGTCAGGACCTTCCCGCTCAAAACCAAGGATAGTAAGAAAACGCGCAGCATCATCTACAAGCTGAAAGCCGGAGAGGCCGCCTACCAGCTTGTCATTGTGAAATAAGGATCCTGTTTTTCGCATGTTGTACTTGACATCGATCTGATGACCATTGTATCTTTATATACATATGTTTAAAAACCTGTCCTATGAAAAATTTATTCCTTCTTTCGATTTTCCTGCTGAGTGGAGCCGCAGCCATCAGCCAGAACCTCCTCTTCACCTCCGAATTCGGGGGGGCAAACTCCAACGGGGCCCTCGTGAAGTACAACCCGGCCACCACCAACTCCTCTGTTTTTAGCAGCCTGGGAGGAAATCCATTCACTGCAACCAATCTTGTAATAAACGGTGATAATGACTGGCAATATGGGAAAGGGGGCCTCACACTGGGCATGGACGGGAAATATTACGGTGTAACGTTTCTGCCATCAGGCGTTGTAAACCTGGATATGGAGCATAAAACCGACAGGGGGATTTTCTACAGGTTTGATCCCGTAACCAATAAAACCCAGGTACTGTATTCATTTACCGGGGCAGGAGAATTCAACATGGCCGATATCAATCATACGGCCTCCTACAACAATGACCTGGGCGGTCCCGCCTTCAGGGTGGTGGAGATGAGCAGCGGGGTGTTTTACGGCATCGCTGTACTTGGCGGAACCTATGACGTGGGCGGGGCCTGGAAATTCGACGTCAATACCATGGCCTATAAAAAGATAGGGGAATTCAGCAACCTGCCATTTGGCATTGGTTACAGGCCTTTGAGCAACCTTATCCATGGGGACGGAAGCAACCTGTACGGGGTTTTGTCAAAGAGGAATATAAACCAACCCGCCTCGTTGGACGATGGGGCGCTATACCGGATCAATACGGTAACAGACCAGCTGGAATTTGTCCATGACCTGAACTCAACGGATATGGTGTCTACGATTTTGACTTTCCCTACCGGTGACATCGTTTATAACCCAACATTGAATACATTTTATGGTACCAAATTAAGTTCCTTTCCCAATTGGGATGCTCATATTGGCGGTGGTGTATGGGCTTACAACATGACCGATAATACAGTCAAGTATAAATTGACGATTGGATACGCTGAAACGAATATCCTGGGGTCCCAGGTCGGCGGACTGGTCCAGGGAAATGACGGGAAACTTTATGCATTTTCGAAAGCTGACGGGGCATACGGCTTTGGCACCATCATTAAATATGCACCCATTTCAAACACTTTTTCGAAGGTTCTAGATCTTACCGGGCCCTTATATGTCCAAAATTCAGGTTTCCAGGTGGTTGGCTCCAAAATCTACGGAAGCTGGGAAGATGACTTTAATAACCCCATTCAACAAATGTTCAGTTATGATGTAATGTCGGGGATAATGGAAAATATTTTACCCAATACGGCAGGCCTGCCAGGGTACGCCAAGGAGATCCAGTTTTTTGTCAATAACAATAAGATCATCGGCCGGATGACCAATGGGGGAACCGCCAATGCAGGATCGATATTCTCTTTTGACCTCGGTACCCAGGTGACCACGGTCCTTGCCGAAAACAACTCCCTGCAGGGAAGAGGAATGGTGGGTGAGCTACTACAAGTCAACGACTCCATCCTTCTGGGATACACCGGTATGGGAGGTTCCCTGCCAAATCAGCCTGGATTCAGCGCCGATAAACTACATGAGTTGGGTGATCTGGTGCAGATCAATGCACGGACTGGGGTGGTGACTTTCCTGCCCGATGCTTTTAAACACACCTATTTTCCAGCCTCCTATAACACGGACCAAATCTGCCTGAAATTCAACCGCCCCCTGCTTGCTTCCAACGGTAAGCTTTACTACAGTTATATACACCTGGGATATGCAGGAAACACTTACCGCCTCTCTTCCTATACCATGGGATCCAATACAAGGGCAGAAATAACAGCCCAGAACATTACAAACGCAAATGACTACGAGTCTGTCGGGCTCACCGAAGTCGCAACAGGTAAGGTCCTCACTTGTTTCAGGGACAGCATCTATGTTTGGGACATCAACACCAATGCTTTCACAACACGAAAGTTCTCTCACAACGAGAATGCCTATGGATTTTACAAAGGCAACTTCCTAAAGGCTTCAAACGGCAAGATATACGGCACCACCAAGGTGAAAGGGTATGATGTAAATCCTCCGGTGCCGGTGGGCAATGCAGTCATTTTCTCCCTGGATCCGGTGAACTACAACTTTACTGTTGAATACACCTTCCCGGCAGGCATCAAAAACTGCAATGCAGGTCTCAGGGAATACAATGGTAAGCTATACGGTTCAACCAATTACGGGGGTACCAACAATAACGGGTACCTATTCTCATATACCATTGCTACCAGCACCTTTGCCGTACTTTATAATTTTAACGCCCTCACAGACGGGGCAGGTTTCGAAGGAGAGTGGGCTGTGCTGAACAATAAACTGTATGCCACCTCCTATACAGGTGGCCCCGGCGGCTTTGGTACCCTGGTGGAATTCAATCCGGCCACGAATGCGTTGACCGTGCTGAAAAACCTGACCATGACCAACGGGAGGAGCTTCAGGGGTACTCCCCTTGTTTTCAATGACGTTTATTCTACCAATGCACCGATCACCACGGCAGGAACCGGAGCGGGCTGCAGCGCAGGTACATTTACCATCCCGGTCACGGTGAACAGTTTCAACCAGATTAAAGGATTTACCCTGCGGCTTGACTTTGACCCGACGATGATGACCTATACCAGCGCGGCCAACATCAACCCGGTCCTTACCGGCTGCACGGTCACGGCGACCAACATCTCAACCAACCTCACCAAGATCGTGATCGCCTGGAGCGGTACAACAGGGGTCAGCCTGGCCAACGCCAGCAAGCTGGCCGACCTGAAATTCACATTGATTTCGGGAATACCTGCGCTAACATTTAACAACACAGCCGGCGGAGGTGCCGAATGCCAGTATACGAACTCCAACGCAGATGTGATGAACGACTCACCCACCGCCACCTACTATATCAACTATACGGCTTCAGGCAACCTTCTCCCGGCCACACCCGGCACCATCACTGGTCCGGCTGCGGTTTGCCAGGGACAGAACAGCGCGGCCTACACCGTGCCTGTCATCGCCAATGCCACGGGTTACAACTGGTCCTATACTGGCACCGGAGCCACCATCAATGGTACCATAAATTCAATAACAATCTCTTTTGCCAACAATGCAACTTCCGGAAACCTGATGGTAAATGGTTCAAACAGTTGCGGAAACGGAACTGTTTCGGCAAACTTCCCGATCACAGTGAACGCGTTACCAGGTGCAGCTGGAACAATCACTGGCAGCAGTGATGTCTGTCAGGGTCAGGCTGCAGTTCTCTTTTTAATACCATCGGTTCCCAATGCCACTTCATATTCCTGGAGCTATTCAGGAACCGGAGCTACCATCAATTACGGAACCCTGAATCTCATCTACATCGATTTTGCACCCAACGCCACATCCGGGAATCTGACGGTGTATGCCACCAATTCCTGCGGCAATGGAACAGCTTCATCCGCTTTCCCCGTTAATGTTCATTTACTCCCCATGGCCAATGCCGGGCCGGATCAATCAATTCCAAGCGGAAGCTGGACCACACTCAGTGGCTCTGCCTCAGGCGGATCAGGAACCTATACCTATCACTGGGAACCGGCCGGTTTACTGGTCAACCCTGATATTCAGAATCCGGCAACGGTAATTCTTACCACCTCTGTGAACTTCACACTCACCGTGACCGATTTTTATGGCTGTAGCAAGACCGATGATGTCTTTGTGAACGTAAGCGGGCCCCTTACTTTGGATGTAACAGCTACCCCGGGTACTGCCTGCGCCGGACAACCTGTGCAGTTGCTGGCGCTTCCCGGGGGCGGTTCTGGCTCCTATACCTATACCTGGTCTTCCGTTCCTGCCGGATTCGCATCAACCATTCAGAATCCGCTGGCGTATCCCATCGTGACCACGGTTTACACTGTAACCGTCAACGACGGCATTTCCATCTTAAACGACAATGTTACAGTAACGGTGAATGTATTGCCTGCCATCCCCGGGATGCCTGCTGGTCCTGATACGGTGAACCTGAGTAATATCGTCAGCAGCGAATACACCATCGCACCGGTCACAGGTGCCGACAGTTACTCATGGGCGCTGTTTCCTGTCAGTGCAGGGGTGATTACCGGTTCGGATGTTGTGGGTACCGTTGTGTGGAACACGGCCTTCCTTGGCAATTCAACCATCAAGGTGCTGGCGATGAATATCTGCGGCCAGTCTGTTTACTCCCCGGTTAAACAAACGTTCGTGGATAGAGTTACGGGCATGCATGATACAGAAACAAACGCTGTGGTCCTCTACCCCAATCCAAACGACGGCTCATTCTACATCAAATCCACAAAACGCCTGGATAAAGTCATCATCCGGGATATGATCGGAAGGACGATGGAGGTATTTGATCATCCTGAGGAGAATTTTCAGTTTAATTGTACCCTGTCCGACGGAACTTATGTGATGCATATATACAGCAATGAAAATGTATTCATCAGGAAAATGGTGATTCAAAATGGGAGGCGTTAAATCAGGTGGATAACCGGATAAATTGGCTTATATTTGGATATCGCTTACCTGTTAGAGCCATTCATTTAATCCCGACTATATGAAAAGGAGAATCCCGGAAGAACCACGCTCCGTCATCCCGGGGAGCTGGTGCAGTCCCCTGTTTTGGTTTCTGATGCTGATCATAGTGACCGGTTCGTGCCGCAAGACAGAGGTTACCTACACGCCCGTAAACGACGATCCTGCTGACAATGTAAATGTGTTTACCAATCAGAGCCTGAGCATGGTATCCTATTATGAAGCGTCGAATAACAAAGCATTTTCTCCCTTCCTCTGTTACCAGCTGGGGTCGAACATCCAATCCGATGATTTACCCAACGGGGCAGCCGTGATGATCTTTAAAACATTGAGTGCGGTCCATACTTACAACCGACAGGAGGCCGAGTACCATGCATTAAAGAACGGGATCACCGCGCTGCAGGATCAGGTTACGGAACTGTCAAATCAGATCACGGAGCTTGGACAGGAACTTTCGCTCGATGTTTCGAAGCTGAACGAGTATATGGGCGATCTCGCCAAAAACGTATATGTGGGATACCTGATGGAAGTTTTGGATTCAACCTCCTCTGCGGGCCTGACCTATTTCCCGAAAACGGCGGCCATGTATAAGAATCAGGGGCTTGATGCCTCCTCCCCCCAGGTTCAGACCCTGAAATCAAAAGCGGTCAATTATGCCCTGACGGTCCATCCTGATGCAGGGGCGCCGCCCATCCAGTACGACATGAAAAATATCGTGAACCAGCTCCACCTCCTCATCGTTCCTCCTTCAACCCCCAACACCAATGTGGTGATGAATTATACGATCGCCACGGTCAACGCGCTCAGGGGACAAGGATTCAGTGATGCAAAATCGTTGAGCCTGTTGTACCTGCTGGTTGAAAATTATTTTATTTCCCTGGTGAATTATCAATTCCAGGCAACGAATGTCTACACCAATGCCTGCGGCCTGGTCGATTCCACCGGAACAGACGCAAAAAACTGGTATACCGAGAGCTTCACGACCATGATCAAAAAGGAGGTAACTGTGTTCATGCAGGCTGTAAATTACCTGGTGGTGAATTCCTATGAGTACCGCCTTCAGAACAAATTTGTGAGTGACCTGCCCTTCGCCAATTCAGGTCTTTCGGAAAACACGGTGATCATCAATCCGATGGCACGCGCCCAGTTTGTTGCCAACATGCTTTATCTTGCACTGGGACTTCAGGCTCCGGTGATTGCGGGAGCCATCATCACGCCTGCCAAATATTCGGATGGGGATGGAAACTACGTAAATACGGTTTTGCTCACGGCTCAGGCTCCAACGGCCGGCCTCCTGAAAGAATATGCGGTCAGTCCCGACTACCGTTCAGGTTTAAATGGTGTCCCAAGCCAGATTCCCAATACCTACTGGGAGAATGGATCTCCGGTCAAATGCCATCCCGACAACCACTGGAATGTTTACAATATCGGCCAGCTGGGTGTTACCGATACCGCATGGAACGTGCTGCAGCCATCCCAACCGGTGCAGATCACGGTGAGGAGCACCGGGAACCGGAATCCCTGGCCTCACTACAAAGCCATTGATGGAACCGTCGCCCTTCAATGGTACAACCCCAGGGATCCGAGCCAGGTGTCGCCGGTAAGAACAGGCACCTGCACCATGCACTTCGGCTATTTCTGCGGAACCTGGGGATGGGGATTTCCTTATATCAGTCATGCTGATCTGGGCCACATGCAGCGCACGCCCAATTTCTCCATCAACAATTTCAACAAAACTTTTCAGGGTTATTATATCTACCAGACCGTGCCCCCCTTCATGGCCACCAGCGATAAGGGCGGTAACCTGTATGTGCATTCGCACGATGGTTTTTCCTTCGACTACAACTCACTCGCCGGAATGCATTACAGCGCCACGGCCGTTGCAACATCGCACTATTATCTCCTAGGCGACCTGTGGTATAAAGACATGGCTACCGGCCCCGAAAAACCCTCCATTGGTGGCGGTATCCAGGACTGGGGGGCCTTTACAGCCTCCTATTCGATGGGAGGAAGCAACAACGACATGAATATCCTGATGGGTACAGGGCTCGACAGGTTCAATTTTGGAGGCGGCGGCCACAGCCAGGACTACACCTACTGGGCCCAGGGAGGCATTGTCGATTCCAGGGTGCACAATATCCCCGGAAGAACCTTCAGCGGCTTCGGGGTATCGGGCAGCCTGAATACCAGTTCAAATTATCAGCCCTGTATTTCCTATTATTACCAAACCTATGACATCGGGAATCCTCATGCCAGCATCAACATCTACCCCATGCAAACCTTCGTTTACAAAGGCACCTTTCCTGTGCCCACGCCCTGATTTGCACCGGTGATCTGGAATACCATCATGAACGAGCATACCGTGGTGATGAAATTTGAATGATGCGCTGATGCCGTCAAGAGCTTCAAACTCGCACGACCAATAATTACTAAAATCCTCAAAATGAAACGACTAATTTCATTAACCATTACGCTTCTTCTCAGCAACCTGATGCTGAACGCTCAAATCGTGCTGGATCACATCTATCCTGTACCTCCCGATCAAACATTTCCAGGTGTTTGCCGGTTGGTAAACGGAGGAGAAAAATGGTTTATTCCAGATGTGGTTAATCATAGGATTGACCTGTATAACCTTGACTATACATTATTTAAAACGATCAATATCCCTGCGCAACCAAATCAATATTTTGGTGTCATGTACATTACTGATAAGCTTTTTAACCTGGATGCAGCCATAGAATATATGGTGGTGGATTTTTACCAGACAAGGGTTATGGTTTATAACGAGGATGGATCGATCATCTTTGCAGAAGGTGATTCAGCCAATCCGGCAAAAGTTTCATACGCTGAACCTGTAGTTAATACTGCCGGCGGGACTAAAATGGTGATTGGAGTAGAATCGCTTGCGACAGGAGCGAATGTCAGTAAAATCTATACCCTGCCGGGAAGCCTTCCCAACAGTCAGTCGGAACTGGGATCCCAAATCCATGGAAGGTCAGTATCCAATGTATTCCCCAATCCAAATGACGGGCACACTCGGATTGATTACCAACTGATGCCGGGAGAATCGAAAGGACAAATTTCATTCTACAATTTGCAAGGTAAACCGGTCAAATCTTTTGCAACAGATGGCCCATCGGGTTCCCTTGAGATCGACAATTCTGATTTACCTGCCGGAACCTATTTATACCAGATCTGCACCGGGAGGAACAGATCGGAAACGAAGAAAATGATCCTTATTCGGTAAGATGAGGGTGTATTCCTGGATGTGTGGGGGTAAGAGACGACATCACGGCCAGGATCAACCCCGGCTCACCCGCAAAGCCCGGGCAGCTGGTAAAGATGTTCGTGATATTTCAGTAATCCGCGTTAACCTGGCCGTGTTCGTGCACCTGTTGTCAGGAATCTCCATGCTATGAAAATGACACGTTTGTGTCATTGACTTTTGTTTTTGGATGGTCTATTTTTACAAAATAACCAGATCCAAGACAAAGCCCCATGAAAAAACTATCCTTTTTGCTCATTTTATCAGGACTGTTCCTGATGGTTCCGGGTTGTAAGAAGACTGATTCAGCCGACCCGGTTGTAAATGACCCGTATGCGATGTTCAAGTATACCAAAAAAGCGAACGGGATCGTTTCATTTACCAATACCTCCACAGATGCAACATCCTATCTCTGGGATTTTGGAGATGGACAGACCTCCACCACGGCTGCGGAGACTTTCGAACATCAATATCCTCAGAACGGAACCTATAAAGCAACCCTTACTGCATACGGGAATGGGAAATCAACCGGAGCCTATGCCGATTTGAACATTACCACTGCAGCGATAAAACAATACAAAGGTGCGAATATAACGCTTCGTTGGGCCGTTCATGTAAAGCATTACGATAAAAACGGAAATCTGCTTGCAAGTAACGATGAAAACGGTAATTATGAAACGGGGAGTGTTACCTGCACACAAAACGGAAATATATTGACAGGTTCCCTTAAAGCGCCTTCTTCCGGTTCCATAACGGTTACAATAAACCCCAATAATACCGCGTCATTCACCTTTACCAATTGTACAGGAAATTATTGGGCAGGAGGCCTGACAATTAATTGTTCCATTAAGGATGTACCATTTCACGTAAGTAAGCCGGAATTTGGTTTTGATTCCTGGTTTACACCCGACACCTATCCTTATGTGCAATCATTTAGTGAGGTTTATTCATCAGAGAGCGACAGTTATACCTTTGAACTGTTTCAGGATTCCGAGCTTGACGGAGGATCCACGGTCGATTTGTTATACTAAATGAATTACCTGTTTACCATCACATTTCTCACCACCTTGTTGTCGGCATTGCGCAAAATGATCGTATAGACCCCGACCGGGAAAGCGCGCAGATCGACCGGCTCAACCCTGTTCCTGCTTAAGGTTATTGTCTTTGCGCCGTAAATCCGCATACCAAGCGTGTTATAAATTTCGAGTTTGTACGACAACTCCTGGTCACCGGGAAGGGAGATGTTGAAAAGCCCGTCGTTGGGAACAGGATAGATCTCAATGGCTGGTGAATTTTTATCGTTCACCCCTACCCCTCCTGTCAAAAATGTGAGATCGGCTCCGTGTGATGATCCGGCTGCGCTGGTTGCCCTGATCCGGTAATGATACAGGGTATTGGGCGTGAGACCCGAGAGCGCTGCAGAAACCGATGTGGTTGAATTACCTGTAACCGTGGGAGGATTTCCGGGCACGGTATTGCCGTAGAAAACAGAGATGCCATAGTCAAAGATCACATCAGCGGAAAAGTTATTTGGATTGACCGTGCCATTGATGATGGCCGTACTGGAGGTGAAATCTGATGCAGGTAATGTCACAACGGTAGGCGCCACAGCACTCTGGTTGGTGAGTGTGATGAGAATGGACCCCGAAACCGTGGTGTCCTGCACGGATGTGGCAACCCCATAAACAGTCCCGTTGGATATTCCGGTCACAAGCCCGTTGGCATCGATGGTTGCGCCCCCTGTTCCCGGGAGGATGCTCCACGTAACGGCCTGATTGGCTGTTGAAGGATAGACTGTGGCCACAAGCTGCAGCGTTCCCTGGTCTGTGGTTATCTGGGCAGGAACACCTCCCTGGGTGGCAACTTCAATGCCCGTGAGCCCGCCAATTGAAACGCCCTGGGCATATCCCTTGTAATCAGCACCCCTCTTCTCTGTCCATGTGCCGGCGCACTTGTTCGGACCTACCGGGGTAAACCCGTAACGCATTTTACCGTTTCCGCCCGTCGCGGTGGTTGAACTTATCTCTACCTGGTTGCCCGGCCACACGAAATTCCCGGCTTCATCAAGCCTGGTGGCATAAATTTTATAATTGGAGGTATAGTACATGAACATGGGTGCGTCATTCATCAGGGCAAGAGCCCCTGCCTGTGTGTACATGTTGCTTCCGATCGGATAAACCACTTTGGCTGTGTTGGTAAACTGCCTGGCACCGGTTGTTTTCAGGAATTTCTGAATGTAGATCCCATATACGGTCTGATTCGGGTCACTGAAGGTACATACCGACCAAACATAGTTTGAACCAGGTGTAATATTGATGCTTGTGGTCATCTGGTAATTGTTGTTTGCACCGGTGGAGGTATTGAAATTCGACCCATTCATCCCCCAGGGTACGGTTCCGTCGGGGTTGATCCTCTGTAGGTAGGAGTTAAACCGGTTGCCGGTGGAGCTGTAATAGCCATAGTATGTGGTGTCGCCCTCCGCTGCAAGGGAATAATATCGGTAGGCAGCGGTGGTTTCGTTACAGATCTGCACGGGCGCATACAGCGCGGTTCCCGTATTATCGAAAGCCTGGGCATAAAGGGATGTGTATATCCCGGATGTCATCTTCTGGAAAACGATGGAGAATTTTCCACCTGAAATTCCTATGAGCTGCCCGCGGGTGGTCTTGGTTGAACCAACCAGGACCGAAATCGGGGTTGTCCATGCCGGCGTTCCGGCGGTTGTGATCTTCTGAAGCTTAAGGGTGTTGCTGTTGGTCTCATTCCAGGCAATAATGCATTCCCCGGTGCTTAAACTGGCCGGATAGGGTGCAAGACCACCGCCCAGTACGATGCCATCGGCACCCCACATCATGGCGCCGGTTTGTGAGACTTTATAGGCGATGGCCTGCATGTTTCCTGCCTGCCGTTCGTCCTGCATCCCAATGATCAGGTTGTTTGAGCCGTCAATACAGACGTTGAACACATAGGTGGCCGAACCTGAAGTATGACTGTCGACAAGCATGCCATCATTTCCCAGGAGTTTATAGCCATCGGCATCGATCAGCTGGGCCATCATGTTATAATTGCCTCCAACCTGGGCATAAAAAGCAATCCAGGTTTTGCCATCGGTTGTGGCGACCTGCTGCATATCTGCAACGGCAAGACTGGAAATCTCGATGTTAACAGCGGTGTTGGGGTTCCATTGGGCATGAATCGTTCCGGGCAGGAAGCTGAGAACAAAGCAGAGGACCATGGTTGAAAAGAGGCCGGAAATGACCGGGCTTACTCGTTTTGGTAAATTTGTTTTCATGACAGATTTTGTTTTTAAAAGAACATATTCAATACTGTTTAACCTGACTTGGGGGGTGGAAATTCCCTTCTGTGTTATGGCTAAGTCTACTTGTTAATTATAAAGGTATCGAACACGGTGTAGGCTCCCGTGTTACCCTTGTAACTGTTAACTGTCACTGTGCCGCCGGAGATGTCGACCACGGTGAAGTAATAGGTCAACGGATCATTGTGCACATTCCAGGCGGTTTTGACATCGGGAGGGATGGTCCCGGTGTCAGGGCCGGCGCCGCAGGCGCCATTGAGAAGCTGGACCACATTGTTCTGCCAGGCGGGAGTCGGCGGTGTGGTTTGTGGAGTCGGAGGAATGCTGGTGTCAACGGTCTTACGGGAAAAAAGATGCGAATGCCCGCAGGCGTAAAAGTCGAACTTGTTGACGTCGAGGAAAGACCAGAGCGCGGTATAGGACTTATTTGCCGCGGATGGCTCTTCCGGGTCGTTGGAGACATAGTAATAGGGTGCATGAATGAAAAGGAATTTGTGTGTCGCCTTGGTTTGGGCCACCTGGGCTTTCAGCCACGACATCTGGGCGGAATCGATGTTGCCACCCAGGGTCGAATCTTTGTAGTCGTGGGTCAGGTAGTAGGCATCCAGTACGGCAAAAAAGGAGTTGCCGCCCGGGGAGGTGATGGAATAGGTCAGGTGCTCATAGCCGGCAGGCCCGTTGGTGGGGTTCTCCGAAAATATGCGCTGGTACTCCTGCTGGTTCCCGAGTATAAAACCTGAATCAGAGTGCTGGTAATACAGTTCATGGTTGCCGACGGCCGTGTACAAAGCTATTCCGTTGCCGGTAAGGGGTGCGAACAGATCTTTCCATGCCTGGAAGGTATAGGATGGATGGATGTAGCCCCTGTACGACATGTCGCCGCCGAAAATCACAAAGGAGGGCTTGGGCGACAACGCGCCGATCTGGCTGATGATGGCGTTTAGCACCGGGGTGTTCACCGGACCCTTCAGTTCGTCCCCGCGGCTGTCGGCCATAAAGACGAAACGAAGCGTTTCACCCGTTGCCGCCGGGTCATCCGACTTGCTTTTGCAGCCGCCGGTCAGCATCGCCACAATAAAAACCAGCAACGTCACAGCGACGATGTTGAAATGGCTTTTCACTTTGAAGTACATGATCCTTAGGGTATCTGACATGGCTTTTCTCCTTTATTCAGTTAGAAACATCCCTCTCTTTGTTTGAATTCGCTAATATACTAATGCTTTAGGGGATTAGCAAACTTTTCTTGTTTGTTTTATTGGGATGATGATTGACGTATATTTGTAAATGCGTACACCGCCTGAAATGAAAAATATATTGTTCCTGCTCAGTTTGTTCCTGCTGTTCTCCTGCATCAAGGCCTATGATCCTGAAATTGATGAAGCATCAGGGAATAAATATGTTGTTTCAGGACGGATCGTCAATGCGGAAGGCTGGCAGGAGGTCGAAGTTTCCCTCTCCTCCCCGTTTCAGTCTCCGGATTATATAACGGTCTCGGGTTGCCAGGTGACGGTCACCGATCAAAAAGGCCATGTTTTTACGATGGAAGAGTACAGTCCGGGTCATTACCTTACCTGGATGGGCGATGAATATGTTGTACCCGGCAATGCATACAGGGTCAGGGTGCTGACACCCGACAACCAGGAGCTGGTATCGGGGTTCGATCAGATGCCCAAAGGCCCTTCGCTGGATTCGGTCTATTATTCGGTGAATGAGGTGCCGGCACCAAACTCCCAAACACCCCGGAAGATTATGCAATTTTATGTGGATCTCAATGCAGTTGGCGACGACAGTCACTTTTATAAATGGGAGATTGAAGAAACCTGGGAGTACCATTCGGCCCATGCCGCCGAATTTTACTATGATGGTATTATTCACCAGATCGCACCCCCCGACTCCTCCAACATGATCTGCTGGGCTACAGGTCCGGTAAAGAATGTATTTACCCTGTCGACGAAGGGCCTTTCTCAAAATGGCTACACTCAATTTCCTTTACACAATGTGGACGAACACAGCTCCCGTTTGACGGTCCTTTACAGCATGCTGGTGAGTCAGCTTGCCCTGAGCGAGGAGGCTTACAATTACTGGGAGCAGATGCGCATCAACAGCAATGAACAGGGTGGGCTTTATGAAAAACAGCCCCTGGCCATCAAAGGGAACCTGGTCAACCTGACGAATCCTGAAAATGTGGTGCTGGGATATTTTTTTGCAGCCTCGGTGTCGTCCGGGAGATATTTTTACCATGATGTGGAAGGAATGAGTAAGGGTTTTAACGCCTGCTACGAAGAAGACCTGCCGGTGTTTGGCTTCAGATCATTTTTCCCCTGGGAATATCCTGTGTGGTTTTATTACAATGCCGGGATGATAAAAATACTGTACACGGGATGTGTCGACTGCCGTCAATTGGGCGGCACGAAAACAAAGCCCGATTTTTGGCCCAATTGATATGATTTGTAGGAAAATGGGATATCTGAAAAACAGGCCGATCATGCCCGGAGTTCTGAAACATGCCGGAATAACCTGCATCTTTTTCTTCTGCGTACATTTCATTTCTGCGCAGGGGACGAGTCCCGACATGGTGTTTGTTCACGGTGGAAAATTCAAAATGGGCTCCCTGTTTGGCGGTTCGGATGAGCAGCCGGTCCACCAGGTCGTGCTGGATGATTTCTACATGGGCCGGTTTGAAGTTACCCAGCGCCAATGGCGGCTGATCATGGACCGGGATACCAACAAATTTTATTTTGGAAGGTGCGACAGCTGTCCTGCTGAACGTATCAGCTGGAACGATGTTCAGGAGTATATCAGGAATCTGAATGAGAAAACGGGGATGAACTTCAGGCTCCCTACCGAGGCGGAATGGGAGTTTGCTGCAAGGGGAGGCCTGCTTTCGAAGGGATATAAATACAGCGGAAGCAACACCGATACCGCAGTGGCCTGGAAAGTAGGAAATTCGGATTCGAGAACCCATCCTGTGGGCGGGAAAAAACCGAATGAACTTGGAATATACGACATGACAGGCAACGTATTTGAGTGGTGTGCCGACTGGTACGCTCCAGCATGGTACGGGGTTTCGCCTTCAGGGAATCCGGTTGGCCCACCCGAAGGAGTTTTTCGGATAATCCGCGGAGGAAGCTGGTTTCATGATTATTCAGGCCTCGCTTCGTCCGACCGTGAAAGCGCAAATCCCTCATTCAGATATGGCTATGTGGGATTCAGGTTATGCAGGTCGGCCGCAAACAGCAAACCGCCCGCGGTAAAACCTGAAAAGCCCGATTCGGCTGATGCCAAAAGAAAAGCATTCTATAAAAAATTTATCGGTTTTTAACAGGAATGCCAGGCGATTGAGTTTGCATTTGTTTTTTTGATAACTTTGATTTTGGAGCGTTTCCGCAAACCGTTTGTCATGAAGATCGGCACAACATGCATATTTCTGGTTTGTGTGGTTTTGCCCTTGATGTCATTCGGACAGCATCTGAAATTTCATGGGACCATCCTCAATGAAGAGACCGGGCTCCCGGTTGCAAACGTCAACCTGATGATCCGAAACACAAAATCAGGTACTGCGACAAACATCCATGGAAAGTTTGAAATGGTCCTTTCGAAACTTCCGGTTTATATCGACATCACCTGCGTTGGGTATAAGCCGCTTGCCATTGAGGTCGGGGAGGTGATAAAGAAAGCGGTGGAAATTAGGATAAAGCCACAGGTCAGCCAGCTTGAAAGCGTGACAATCTCCGAGCTGAAGGCCACGGCTGTGTATAAGGATCCTGAATATTCGGTGCTTGATTATGAAATCATGGGCGACAATCTGCTGATCCTGGTATTCAGATACCAGCTGAAGCGCTCAGCCATGCTGTTGCTGAACACCGACGGAGACACGCTTGCACAGGTTTTATTGCCCGAGCTGCCCCCCGACAAACTGTATAAGGATGCGATTGGCAATGTTCATTATTTTTCAAAAAAAGGCAATGCGTTCCAGTGTCATTACGATCAGTCCCTGAATCACTTTTCTTTCCCCTATCAAACTACGGTGGATTCTGTTGAGCGCATGCTGGGCCCCTTTTCCTTTATGATGAAAAACCGCCTCTACTTCCAGGAAGATCTTTCCAACGGGTTCAGGACAAACATGGGCTATTATGATATAGACCAGGGTAAAATGTACTTGCAGAAGGGGAAGCATAATAAAGCCGAAGGTGATTATTACCGGGATAAGTATTTCTTTATAGCTCCATCCAGGGCCGGCGATACGGTTTACCGCGACTACGATGAACGTGCCTATGATTTCTTTTCCCGGACAAAGAACAAAACCATGATGGTCAAACTGCAAAACGACCGGATCGCAGTTTTTAATTTTGCCGGCGATGTCATTGAAATTTTCGATGCAGACTGGAATCCGGTAAAAGAGATCCCGATCTCATTTCACAAAGACCAGGAATATGCATTTGCTGCAGCGCTTGTAAATTCATTTTTCCCGGATGATTCCTGGCATTGGTGGAAACTGCACAAAGATGAGGCTTATGGAGATGTATATGCCAGTTTTAAAAGACATGGGGAGGTGCGCCTGAGCAAAATAGACATCGAATTGGGCAGCCTGGCCAATGAATTTGTGATCCCGTTGCCCTTCCCTCAAAAAATCCGGATACACCGCGGCCATGCCTATTTTCTCTACAAGGAGAGCGGACAGGACCCCAAATGGAAACTGTACAAAATGAAATTATAGGAGATATAATACTCCCCAAATTTAGAACAGTAAGTTAAGGTGTACAAACAAACCTATTCGACAAGGTTCACAGGCAACCAAAAGAGGATGAAAAAGTTGCCAGGTTATACGAAGGCATTGGGCAGCTGAAGATTGAAAACGACTGGTTAAAAAAAAGCTTCTTTAGGTTTTACTCTTGAAGAAAAACGGTTCAGGATCAGCATGGATGGTAAGGGACGAGCCCTAGACAACATTTTTATTGAACGGTTGTGGCGAACAGTTAAACACGAATCAACGTAAACATTAATTTTGACAGAAAACAAAAATAGAAAATCAGGAAATGGTATCGGAATTGGTGCTGCTCTTGGAGTGGCATTCGGAGCAGCCTATGGAATTTCTTCGGGTAATACTTCTTTGAGCATTGCAATGGGTTTAGCCATTGGTGTTGCTGTAGGAGCGATTTTTGACTTCGTAAAAGCCAGGAAATAGATTATTGTCCTGTAGTTAAGAAAGACCAGGGGTAAGAAAAACAACGAACCGCTAACACTGTATATGCGATAATGCTCCCTATCAGTCGCCCTACGCTTATACCATATTTGGTTTAACCAGTTGATGTTTATTGAGTAACCAGATAACCCAATATTACCCGGGTAATGAGAAAAATCTGAGAAAAGTTTCAGGGTGGTAAATGGATCCGGCTTCTCCATTCCAAAATTGAAATTAAAAAAGAAGGGACAAATCTTTTTCGTATGTTTGTTTTATATTTCATTGAATTCCATATTGTTATATTATTAACAATAGATTCGGGTTACATTTTCATTTAGGCATAGAATCACCCTTTCAAATGAAAGAAAAAAACACCAACCACTCCGAACCCATTGTAACCCATGCCCCGGTTCATCCTTCATTATTCACATTGCTTATCCTGTATGCATTCATGATAATGGTTGGGACAACCCAGGCCCAGCCGAAACCTACCGAACCCTATTTGATGGAAATCGTTGCCAATGCCAGGAAAACGAATGTTTCAGACATCGAGCGTTTCAATGCTCTCAATGCATTTGTGAATCTTTGGCATTCCTTTTCTCCTCCCGATACTACGATCAGACTTATAAACGAACTGTTAACCCTGAATAAAAAGATTCATGCAACAGATCCGAAACCCTACCTGCTCATGATCGAGGGACAGCAGTATCTTAAATACAACAAGCCCGATTCTGCCCTGATGAAATTCCGGGAGATGATCGAAGAATTTGATAAATCAAGGCATATTTTCCTTACCAACAGTTATCTCTATTCCATTCGCACCCTGTTTGATCGATTGGGAAGACAGGAGGACAGACTTAAATATTACAATTCAAAGCTGCAAGGATATTTGCAACACGGCCCCCCGGAAAATACATCTACCTGCTACAATACAATTGGAGGATATTATTCATTGAGAGGTGACCATAATCAAGCCTTGACATATTACTTCAAAGCTTTGGATGTTTTCCGGACTTTTTCAACGGTCGGATTTGAATCCATGATGTTGACGGTTATTGGGAATGAATACATGAAATGGGGCAACCTGGATCGGGCTACGAGGTTTTTACAAATGGCCGACTCCCTTGGAAAAAGAGACCACGACAGTATACGATGCCAGTCTTGCTGGGCGAAACTGGCTATTATCTCTGATCGACAGGGGCGGTATCAGGAGGCTTTGAATCGCGTCGACAGTGGTCTGACTTATGGTTTCAGAACCTATTGGACAGAGAGTGTTGCAGTACTATATTCAACTGCCATTCATGTTTATCTTAAACTCCATAACACAGACGAAGCGTACAGGCACCTGATCGTCTTAAAAAAACTGGTTGATGGTGTTAAAATGGCCGTTGAAACTGCGCAGGGAAGCGTCGAGATCGATTATTTCCTTTACCAGTATTATCTGCAGAAAAATGATCACGGGAGGGCAGAACAGTCACTCATCAGAGCTTACCTGGAAGCCGATTCCATAAAATCATGGACGCTGACGCTGAAATATCAGAAAGAACTTTTTCTCTTCTATAAAAACTCCCCGACTCCTTCAAAAGCGCTTTTCTATGCCACGGCATTTTTCCAGTTGAACGATTCACTGTCGTTAAATAAAAATGATAATGCCATGGCCCAATATGAGACGGAACTGGCAGAAAAGCAAAAGGAGACCGAAATACTGGATCTGAAGATCAAGAAAGCGCAACAACAGCGGCACTATCTGACAGGCGGTGTTTTTTTGCTATTGATTATTATCGGAATCATTTTACGCTTGCGGTATTCCCAGAAAATGAAAAGAAAGTTAGAGGATAAAAACCTTCAGATCGCTGCGGAAAAGGAAAATGCCGAACTAATGCGTCGCAGGGCCGAACAGTCGGAACAGTTCAAGCAGCAGTTCCTCTCCAACATGAGCCATGAGATCCGCACCCCCATGAATGCCGTGATGGGGATGACCAATCTGCTGATCGATAAAAATCCAAGAGAAGACCAGCATGTTTATCTTGACGGAATTAAAAAATCATCCGGGATTTTACTCCACATCATCAACGATATCCTTGACCTTGCCAAGATTGAAGCCGGGAAGATAGAACTCGAGGAAATCGATTTTTCCCTCCGCGAAGTCGTTGACCAGGTAATTCAGACCATGTATTTCAAAGCAGAGGAAAAAGGACTCTCCCTCATACGATCCATCCCGGAATCTGTTCCCGATGTGCTGACCGGCGACCCTGTCCGCCTCAACCAAATCCTGATGAACCTTACCGCGAACGCCATCAAATTTACTGACCGGGGATCAGTTGAATTGAAGGTAGAACAAATGAATCCGGGAAATGATTCGCCGGTGATGCTTAAGTTTTCGGTCACGGATACCGGGGTAGGAATTCCGCCTGAAAAACTGGGTTCTGTTTTTGAAGAATTTTCACAGGCCAGCGCATCTGATACCAGGAGATTCGGTGGAACAGGGCTCGGACTCACCATTTCAAATCACCTGGTAAGCCTGATGAACGGAATGATCCGGGTGGAAAGTCAACCTGGCATGGGTTCCGTATTCTCCTTTGAACTGGCATTCCTTCCGGGCTCTGCAGACAAGCTGAGATTACAGCAGGATGCGGAGGTGAATCTCGACGGATCCATCCTGGATGGCCTGTCCCTGCTCATTGCCGACGATAATGATTACAACCTTGTGGTCGCTGCCGATACGTTGAGGTCTAAATGCAATGTAACCATCAAAACTGCAACGAACGGGCAGGAAGCGGTTGACCTGCTGATGGAAAATGAGTTCGACGTGGTGTTAATGGATGTTCAGATGCCCGTGATGAACGGGTTTGAAGCCACCCAACACATCAGGCACAAAATCCCCTCCCCTAAAAACAGGATCCCGGTAGTTGCGCTGACTGCCAGTGTGCTTCGTTCGGACCTGGACAATTGCCGGGATGCAGGAATGAATGGTATTATCCCTAAACCTTTTACTGCAACGCAACTGATCAGGGGGGTTGCAGAAGCTTTGAATATCCCGCTCCGGTATTCCGTCTCAGAAAAATCATCGGCCCGGCAACCGGTTCCCGACAAAAAGGAAACGGTAACTGACCTGACCTATCTTGAAAAATTTTGCGAAGGTGACCGTCTGCGGATGAAAAAATATATTGGGATGTTCCTGGCGGCTGTGCCGGGATTCACGGAAAAATTATTGAGTGCTCTTGAATCAACGAATCATGCTGAAATCGCCACCCAAATCCACGGATTCAAGACCAAGTGGGTCATGATGGGGATGCATGATACAAAAATCCTTGCCGACAATATCGAGAATCAATGCCGGGAAGGGAATAATCTGAATGAGGTAACAGCAAAAGTAATGAACCTTCTGCGGCAGATTGAATTGGCGATATCTGAATTGCAGGGAAACTGAAAATAAAATAATCCTCTTTGCCCTTTTTTTGAGAATAGCCTTTTCCATTATCGATAACATTATGGCTTGTATTTGGAAACAGCAGTGTTTACGGACAAAAGAAATTTGAATTGGCAGACTGTGCCAGGTTTGTCAATATATCCGACCCACAAATATCCCCTGATGGTAAAAGCGTTGTTATTGTAATGTCCAGCCCCGACTATGTTCAAAACCGTTTCAATGCCGAATTGGTTTTGGTAGACGTGGCTTCGGGGATAAAGAGCGTGCTCACACAGGACAGGTTTGCAGTAACCAGCCCGCGGTGGTCGCCCAATGGGGAACAATTGGCTTTTATATCCAAAGTCGGACAAGGCAAAGATGCTACCAATCAAATCTTTTTACTCTCCATGACGGGCGGCGAAGCAAAGCAAATTACCAAAGCACCCAAAGGGGTACAACATTTTGCCTGGAGCCCCAACTCAGCCGACATTGCTTATGCCGCACTCAATGAACCCAAAAATAAGCAGGAGATTGAAAAAGGCTTTACAGGTTTTGAAATAACCAACAATGATATGTTTATTGGCAGCCAACCATTGCCTGCTCATATTTGGCTGGCAAATACAAATACAGGAGAAAATAAAAGACTGACAGATGCGATTGGAGTTTACCCCTTGTTATTCCACCAAATCCGCCCTCTTCCCCATTCTCCTGGTCGGCCGATGGTAAAACCATCCTGTTTGTAAAAGTAGTATCTGACTATTCAGGTGATGGGCAAAAAAGAACCATCCAGATGCTTAACGTTTCAGATGGAAGTTACAAGCCATTGACCACAAGAACAAAATTAGAGGCCTACCCTGATTTTTCGCCAGACGGAAGTAAAATTTCCTATTGGTTTAAAAAAGATGACACCAATGAAAGCATCAATGAACTATGGGTTACCAATGCAACTGACAGTGAAGGCATACCCATTTCTTCCAAATTAAACAGAGACCTGTATCTCTCTGCCTGGATGCCCGATGGTAAAAACTTGTTGGTGGGCGGACATAGCGACAATAAAACTTCAATGTGGAGTATGGGTTTAGACGGAAAAACGACGGCTCTTGACTTAGGAGGGGTTTGCCCCTCCTGGGCATTTTGGATGGACGCAACAATGAGTAAAACTGGTGCCATTGCATTTACTGGTTCTGAACCACGTAAACCTGTTGAATTATATTTTATGACATCCGCCACTTCAAAACTTATTCACTTAACTGATTACAACAGCGAAGTGAGCAAAATGACGCTGGGCAAAACAGTAACCATCCGATGGGAAAATGACGGTTGGAAACATTGCGGCATAATAACCTATCCTGCCAGCTATGAAAAAGGCAAAAAATATCCTGTGATTTTGTTAATACATGGCAGCCCCGCCGCAGCATCGGTAGAACAGTTTTCAATATTTCCACAACTGCTGGCAAACGAAGGATACTTTGTATTTGAACCCAATTACAGGGGAAGTGATAATTCAGGGAACAGATACAAAAAATCCATTGTGGCCGATGCGGGTGCAGGCCCGGGCCGTGATGTTATGACAGGCCTGAAAAAACTTACCGTTACCGGAATGATAGACACTGCCAGAATTGGCGTAAGCGGCTGGTCGTATGGTGGTTTTATGACGGTTTGGCTGGCAGGGCATTACGGTGGTTGGAAAGCAGCAGTTGCAGGTGCAGCGGTGACTGATTGGGTTGACCAATACAATTTGAGCGATGCCAATGTTGCCCGTGAAGGTTTTATTGGTGGCTCACCATGGGTAGGCGACAACATGAAAAAGTACATTGTGCAATCAGCCATAACTGAGGCTAAAAACATAAAAGCACCGACCCTCATTTTGGCAAACACGGGCAACCCGAGAGTACCAATTACGCAATCCTATAAATTATACCATACCCTGATAGATAACGGGACAGTTACAAATTTATTGGCTGGCCAATTGCCGCCCACATGGCCAACGACCCTGTAACACAAATGGAAACCTACAGGTCCTGGTTGAATTGGATGAATATTTATTTGAAGTAATTGATGTGGTCAGAAAAAGGCACCATGCATAATCGGGTAGGCTGCCCCGCCGGTATCGCCGGCAGGGGGTGGTTAATTTGGTCGGCCTATCCAATCAGCATGCATTGGTCCATGAATCTTATGTCGAACTCACGTAAAATGATGAAAAATGTCATGTCAAAATCATTTGACAGAAAATATTATTGTACATACAAATAAATGATTTATCTTTGCACCCGAAATGAATGATAAAGACACATACTGCAATTGCCTGTACTATTCCTCCAATGCCCTGGCCCGGGTCGTAACAAGAATGGCGGAGGTGGAATTTTCTGCCGTGGACCTCGCTCCCAGCTACGCCTTCGTGATCATGACCGTAAATAAAAACCCGGGCATCCATGCCGGAGAACTGGCAGAGATCATGATGCTGACCCCGTCGACCATGACCCGGCTTGTGGACAAGCTTGAAAGCCGCGGGCTGGTCAAAAAACACAACGAAGGCAGGATCACGATGATTTATCCTACCGCGACCTCCGTTGAAATGAACGAAGCAATAAAAGCGGCCTGGCACAAGCTTTATCTGAGGATTGCCGATGTTCTCGGGAAGGAAAATGCACGTCAGCTGACCGGGAGCGTCTTCCAATCTGCAATTAAGCTGGCATCAAAATAATTTTTTTTATTTATATGTTGTATATACAAATAATTAATAACCACAAAATCACATCCATATGAAAAAGTATGTAATCACCGGCGCCACCGGAAAAATTGGCAAAATCGTTGCAACTGAATTGCTTGCACAGGGACAGAGCGTAACCGTCATTGCCCGCAATGCCGACAAATTAAAAGAGCTGGCCGACCTGGGCGCCATGGCCATGGCTGGCGACAGCTACGACAGGGAATTTCTTACCATGGCTTTTAAAGGTGCCGATGCGGTATTCTGCCTTATCATGCCCGACATGTTCGCAGCTGATATACTCAAGGAGCAAAAACAGATTGCCGACAACTATTTTAACGCAGTGAAAGCGAACAATGTTCCCAACGTTGTATTGCTCAGCAGCGTAGGAGCTCACCTTCGCAAGGGGGCCGGGATCGTCGACGGGCTCGGCTACATGGAAGAGCAGTTCCTTGGGCTGAAGGATGTCAATGTGCTGAACCTGCGTCCGACCTATTTTATGGAAAACACCCTGGGCCTGATCGGAACGATCAAACAGATGGGCATTGCTGGTACCCCTGTCAGGGCCGATCAGAAGTTCCCGATGGTGGCAACGAAGGACATCGGCGCCGTTGCCGCAAAACGTTTGCTGGACCTGAGTTTCAAAGGCAATACCATAGAATTTGTTCTGGGCCCCCGCGACATCAGCTATTCGGAGGTCACTGCCATTGCAGGGCAGGCAATCGGGAAACCTGAACTCCAGTACATGCAGTTCCCCGGTGAGGATGCAGTAAAAGGGATGGTAGCTTCAGGCTTTTGCGGTGAGGATGCCGCCCGTTTGATGGTCGACCTTGCCAAAGCCATCAACAATGGCACGCTGCTGAATGGGCATCAGCGAACAGAAGCGAACTCGACTCCGACAACCTACGAGGCGTTCTCACAGGTTTTTGCATGGGTGTTTCAGCTCAGTTGATCCGTTTTGTCTATTCATGATTCCAAAATACTTTTTTGAGTAAATCCGGGTTGGAATTCACCGTGAAATTTTAATCCAAAACCTGGATGTCTTTTCAAATCGGTGTACCATATGTTGTACCATGAAAAAAGACAGGCGTTAACCAAATCATCGGAAACGCCTGTCTTTCTTCTGTCTCCTCGCCAGTATTATTACATAGGTAACCAGTACTATCCAGATTAAATGGATATATTGATTATCTTATTGATTTACTTATATTTATATCATTTTGGGTTTAACCTGTTGATGGTTATTAAGTAACCAGATTAACCCAGTTCTACCCGGTTTATGAGAAAAATCTGAGACAATTATATTTAATAGTCTTTATGTTGGTTATTCAATAGTCCAATCTGGTAAAATTTCTTTAATCACCAACTTAGTATTCCTACAACCTAATTCTAATTTTTCATAGGCTTGAGTTTTTGTTAAATTCCCGTCTGGTAAAAACTGAATAAATGTCACAATTATCTTGAAAGAATTTCTCCTCAACTTTACTAATGGCTTTTTTAAATCATATCCACTTGTATCATTATTGCGATATAGTTCCTTGTATATTTCATTACAATAATCTCCAAAAAGACGCATAAGTTGAGAATAAAAATACTTTGGGTCATTATTAACACTAAGAAAATTAGACTTGTAGTCGTCACATTTCCTTTCAAGGTCAATTAAACTTGATATACACCAATTGAAATCTTCATACTCTGGTCTTTGCCATAAAATTTCTTTCCTAATAAAGCAATATGTCAAAATATCTTCAATTGTCGATTCATCTTTCTGAACATCAAATAATGTCTTCCCTGATATTTTCAACTTGAAATTTTTAATATTCAAGTAAATTGATGTCAAGTCGGCCGTCGTTGAAATCGCTTGAAAAATGGGCTGCAAATCATTAAATGTCATTTTCTATGTTATTGAATTGTGGATTATCAAATAAACTTGAATGAAATTATATGTTTTACTTCTGATTAATAAATCAAAACGGAATGGAAAGTAAACAGATTACCGATTAAATCGAAAATGAATATGATTTCCCATCAGATAAACTATGGCTTCCCATATTATGGCCACGAACCCAGATAGCTCCAGAATTATTATCGTGATTATGGAATTCAACCCATCCATCCGAATGGGTTCTTTTTTCATCATGTCCACCCAATAAACCATCGTAAGAAATCATTACTCCGATGTTCCCTAATGGTCTCCTGTCTACATTCAATACTCGAACTGAAAAATGTCCCATGTCTACTACTGTTGTTTGTGTTGTATCACTGAAACAATTGGGTTTAAGATGTACTTCCGTATAATAGACCTCAAATAGTCAGATTTCTCAATTAACCTTGCAATAAATGGTGATAAAAGATAATAAAACTGAACGATAGTTCTCCCAGTACTGGTATTTAGTAATATTTTATCTCTGTATTCTCGAAGCACTAAAACTTCGGGTGAATTGTAATCTCCATAACAGGCCGTAGCGATAAAACAACCACTTTTTTTCTTTGGAAGTGTATGGGGGTGGTTTTTTCCAAGAATTTCCGAAACAAAATTTACATTCTCAATTTTTTTAATTGTTGTTAACTCTAATTGAATCTGTAATTGACCGGGAGAAAATACATTAGATATATTAAGTTGATTCGGTATAAATTTGACATATTTTACTATCCCATCAAATTCTATCATCTCATTTTTATAAATTGATTTAACTGTATCCAGAAAAATATTTTTATCATAATCTATCTCATAACTTATAGCATAGTGGGTTTCTCCACGAAAAGAATTTCCAAAATGATTATAGAGAAATTCATCCTTATAGGGAAGGAAGCCATGTAATGTTTTTTCACTTACATCTCCAATCATTGCTTGACATTTTATTAGTTTTTCCCCTTTAAATACTTTTTTCTTTTCATTTTCCCATTCTTCCTTTTGAATTGATGTTAAATTACTTGGCATTGTTGGCTTATCCTTACACCATTGAAATATTTCTTGAATCTCAATCATAATATTTATTTTGATTACAAATAAAATTTTTAAGAGCCCTTCTATTCTTGGACATTCTGGATTTTCCTATCAGTTCTCTTTCTAAACGACAATTTCCCGCCCATCGAAGGTCGTGTTAAAAGTATGAGAATTACCAGAACTAAAGTTATAGGTATAAATATTGAGGTCGAATACAGCAGCCTATCTGGAAAATACGCACATATTGACCCCCTCTGTACGTTTTAAGTTGACCCCCT
>JBAXVX010000038.1:0-25602 GCA_037128705.1 Bacteroidota bacterium
ACCCACGACCCTCAGCTTGGGAAGCTGATGCTCTACCATCTGAGCTACTACCGCAAATTGGTGCGCAAATTTAATCATTATTTTTTCCTTTCCCACACATTTCGTCAATCTCGTTTATTGTAAGATGCTCATCACAGCAAAATGCATCACCCCGCTGGTGTTCACTGCAAAAATTAATCTTCCTGTAGGCAATGCGCTGAATGTTGAGCAGGTGGCGGACCGAGATGTTGTCGGTGGTGAAATTTTTACCGCCCGATCCGCAGGCGAGGGTCATCGACGGGGTAAGGCTGTTGTACAAGCCACCCAGAGCCCCCTGTGATGAAGGGGTGTTCACTACGATTCGACCGGCATTCAGTTCATGGGCAAAATACCGGATCTTGACATCATCGTTCGAAAAAATGCTCACGGTATGCCCAAGCCCCCCTTGCTCGTTGATGCGCTTGCACATAGCGATTCCTTCGTCAAAGCCTGCAACTTCATAAAAAGCAAGGATGGGCGCCAATATTTCCAGTGATAACGGCCATTGTATTCCTACCTGTTGTTTTTCTAATTCTGCAATCAGCAGGTTTGTTCCCGGTGGGACCGATACACCCGCCATCCTTGCAATTTCGACTGCAGCTTTGCCGATCACTTCGGGATTCATACTGTGCTGGGAGGTGTTTATGGCAAACCGGCCTACCTTTTCAATCTCATCGGGAAGTAAAAAATAGGCTCCCTGCTTTACAAATTCATCGCGGACCTGCTGGGCATTGTAATGCGAAACGACCACGGCCTGTTCACTGGCACAGATGGTTCCGTTGTCAAATAATTTTGAAAGAAGGATCTGGTCGACTGCAAAGGGCACATCAGCGCTTTTACCGATGTAAACGGGAACATTCCCGGGCCCAACACCTATGGCCGGGTTGCCCGAATGGTAGGCTGCCCTGACCAGGCTCACTGATCCTGTCGCCAGTACCAGGGCTATGCGCTTGTGACTCATGAAAGCCAGCACCTGATCGCGGGTGGCCTGGCTGACCCACTGAATACAATGTTCAGGAGCCCCTGCATTCACCGCCGCTTCATAACAAAGCCGTGCCGCCTCCAAAGTAGATTTTCGCGCTGAACCATGAGGAAAAATTATGATGGGGTTACGCGATTTCATCGCAATGAGAATCTTAAAAAGTGCCGTTGATGTGGGATTGGTGACCGGAGTTATCGCAAAGATCGGCCCCATAGGGCGCGCAATTTCGACAATCTGGTTTTCCTGGTCCTCCGAGATCACCCCTACCGTTGGAATATTTTTTATATCACGGTAAACAAACCTCGTGGCAATGATGTTCTTGATCACCTTATCGCGAAGGATGCCGATCCCCGTTTCATGATACGCCATCTCTGCCAGTTTCCAGCGATTGTTGAATGCCTCACGGTATACGGCATGAACAATTTTATCGGTATCCTCCTGGTTCAGCAATCCGAACCCCTGAGCAGCCACCAGTGACCGTTGTACAGTGTCGTCTACAAAGAATTCGCTGTTATTTTTCCCCATTGACCCATGGTAAATTAGGCCTCAAATGTACACGATAATCCTTTCAAGGCAAGAGGTCAGCCCGATGAAATATTTATACCGGTAAAAATCATGATGAAGATTCCCGGTCGCTGAGTTCAATCCACCGATCTGTTTTAACCTCAATCTCGGGTAACAGGGCGGCCCACCGTTCAGAGCATCGCGTCAGTGATTCCTGGTTTAACGTCCCAGACTGAAGTTCAGCTTCGATTTCCATCTTTTCGGTTTCCAGCATGGCGATCTCTTTTTCAAGCGTTTCCAGTTCGCGTTTTTCCTTAAAGGACAACTTGTTCGAGATGGATACCTCCTGTTTTTCAAACTCAATTTTTCTTCCGGCTACCCTTTTCTGAATCTGTTCCCGTTTCTTTTTTTCATCGCTCCATATCTTAAACTGGGTGTAATTTCCGGGGAAATCCTTTACAATGGCATCGCCTTCAAATACGAAAAGATGATCAACAATTTTGTCCAGGAAATACCGGTCATGGGTTACAACCACCACGCAGCCGTTGAAAGCAGCCAGGTATTCTTCCAAAACGTTGAGCGTTAAAATATCAAGGTCATTGGTAGGTTCATCCAGTATTAAAAAATTAGGACTCCTCATGAGTACCGTCACAAGATACAACCTTCGCTTCTCCCCACCGCTCAGCTTGCAGACCGGTTGAAAATGTGACGGGTAGGGAAACATGAAATAATTGAGAAAAGCAGCAGCCGTGATGGTATCCCCGTTGCTTAGCTTCACTACCTCGGCAATCTCCTTAACTACATCAATTACCTTGGTTTGTTCATCGAAAATCAGCCCCTGTTGCTTGTAATAACCATACTGGATCGTTTCACCTTTTTGAATATGCCCCTTCTGAGGTCTGATCCTTCCGGTAATGATATCAAGGAAGGTTGACTTTCCCGATCCGTTTTTACCCACAATCCCCACTTTTTCATTCCGTTTGAAGGTGTAAGTAAAACCCTTGAGGATGTTCAATGCTCCCCAATTAAAAGAGATGTCGTTGATCTCCAGTATTTTATTGCCCATGCGGCTTCCTTCAATGTTCAGTTGGAACCGCTCCTCATATGTTTTATTGGAGGCCTTCTCCTGCAAATCGAAAAAACTGTCGATACGCGCCTTTGCCTTGGTGGTGCGGGCTTTGGGCATGCGGCGCATCCATTCCTGCTCCGTGCGCATAAGATTTTGGGCCCTCTCAACCTCCTTGTTCTGGTTGTCAAGCCGTTCAGCCTGTTTTTCAAGAAAATAGGTGTAATTTCCCTTGTATCTGTAAATGGCAGCATTTTCCATTTCCAATGTTTCATTGCACACCCGGTCGAGAAAGTAACGATCGTGCGTAACCATGAGTAAGGTGAGGGTTGACTTTGAAAGGTATTCCTCCAGCCATTCGATCATCTCCACATCGAGGTGATTGGTCGGCTCATCCATGATAAGAAATACAGGTTCAGTAATGAGTACCTTCGCCAGTGCAACACGTTTTCGCTGTCCACCCGACAATGTCTCCACCTGTTGATCAAGATCAGGCAATTTGAGTTGCGTGAGAATCTGTTTTACACGGGTTTCATACTCCCATCCCTGAATGGCATCCATCTGCTCTATCGCGCGCTGAATCTCCAGCTTGTCTTCACCCTTAACCACATGCTCATAATTCAGGATCGCCCGCTGAATATCGTTGGAATGGGAATAGACCTCTTCGAACACCGTTTTAAGCGGATCCAGGACTGGCTCCTGCATGAGATATTCAAATGAATCGCGGTTAAACATGGTTACCGTCCCGGCATCACACGGTTCCAGCCCGGCAATGATGTTGAGCAGGCTGGTTTTCCCGGCGCCATTTCGCGCAATCAGGGCGACTTTTTGTGACTGGCTCAAAACGAACGAAATGTTCTCGAACAGGTTCTTTTCACCATAGGAACGTGCTAAATTTTCAACCTGAAGGATGGAGGACATAAGGAAGGAAGTGATCGGCAAAGGTAGGCAATTTAATGAATCCTGAAAGCTGATTCAGGCATTGGGGATCCTGTCGGATCGACAATGAAAAACAAATCATAATGTAATAGATTAATTGTGGTTTTTTGTAAATTTACCAAAAAAAACATGCCAGTTCATAGCTATTTTGTAATCCTTGCCTTCGCCCTGTGCGGTTTGGTTTTAATCATCCGAATGGTTGCCATGAGGCGCGAAGGATCAGAAATGCTAGGTAAGCCAACCATTGATAAGTTTTATTTCTATACGGGTAAATTAACCATTTTTACCACATGGGCCTTGTTCCTGGTGAAAGCCATTTTCCCGGAATTCGGTTACATTCATGTTCCCGTTTACCTCTCATGGACTGCTGTTGGCCTGCTCTGGGCAGGTACGCTCATTTGCTCCCTTGGATTTATTGATCTTGGAAAATCGCTTAAAGTTGGTCTGCCTCAGAAAGAAACCATTTTAAAAACAAAAGGAATCTATCGTTTCAGCCGAAATCCCATTTATGGAGGCATTTTCCTGATTGCGATTGCCTCATGCCTCTATTTTCCTGATCTGATTAATATTTCATTCACCATTTACGGAATTTTCATTCATCACCGAATCATCCGGGGCGAAGAACGATTTCTGGCCATGAGGTTTGAAAATGAATGGAATGATTACCGCATACAAGTAAGACGATATTTGTAACCCGCATCCAATTTTTTCATTGATGACAAATCATTCCGAAGAACTCGACAAGCTTAGATCTATTTTTAACATAATTCCCTTTGGCATCATTATCACAGGGCAGGATAAAAAAATCCAAATGGTCAATTCCACCGGATTGACCATAATGGGATTTTCCAGCGAGGCTGATTTGCTCTTCACTCCGATCAGTAACATAATATTGGAGGCTGAGGGAAAGAATGACCTGGTTTCGGAGAACGAATTTATACCAGGCCGGATGGAATGTAAATTGGTACAGAGAAATGGGCTGAAAATCCCAATTCTGAAATATACCGGCTCCGTATTACTTAAAAATGAGACTGTGATTATTGAGACCTTTATGGATCTCTCGGAAAGAAAAAAGAGAATGGAGCTTATTTCCGAAACAAAAAGGCAGTTTTCAAACTTACTCGACAATCTTCCGGGGATGGTGTATCGTTGCACCAACGACCGCAATTGGACCATGAAATTTGTCAGCGACGGCTGTGTCGACCTTACCGGTTATCTTCCCGATGAACTTATTGATAACAATAAAATATCCTTTGCCAATATTATCGTTGAAGCTGACCGGGAGAGGATCTGGAATGAGGTTCAGCAAGGGCTGAACCTGACCAAACCCTATGCCATTGAATACCGCATCAGATGTGCAGACAACAGGATTAAGTGGGTTTGGGAAAATGGAAAGGGAATATTTGATGAGGCTGGCGGGCTGCTTTCCATTGAAGGTTTTATTTCAGACATAACCGATCAGAAAAACACGGAACTGATTCAGACGGTATTGTTTGAAATTTCCAAGACCTCCTATACCTCTTCATCCATTGATGAGGTTTTTAAATCAATTCACAACAATCTGAGCCACATTATCGACGTGGAGAATTTTTACATCGCCATTTACGATAAAGTAAATGATACCATCTCGCTTCCGTATCAGATAGACTCAAATGATTCGTTCCTTGCATTTCCTGCCGGAAAAACACTCACAGGATATGTTATCAGGACAAGGACTCCCCTGCTCGCAACAAAGCAGATCATGGAGGAATTAACCCGAACCGGGCAGATTCAAATTATTGGCTCCCCGGCCAAAGTATGGATGGGAGTTCCGCTGATCGTTGATAACGATGTGATCGGGGTAATTGCAGTGCAAAGCTACACCGATCCTGAACGTTATACTTTCCGCGAATTTGAATTACTCCAGTTTGTTGCTGATCAGATTGCCATTGTTGTTTCAAAAAAGGAGGGAGAAAACCGCTTTCAAAAAGAAAAGGCCTTGCTTGATCAGCTTTTTGAAGGTAGCCCTGAGGCAATCATCACCATTGACCATGAAAGTAAAGTCATTAAAGTAAATTCTGAGTTCACCAGGCTTTTCGGCTATCAGCAGGAAGAGATCCTGAACAAAAATATCGATGATCTGATCTCAACTCCCGAAATAAAGGATGATTGCATTCAGATTACCAACAATGCATTGAGGGGCATCATAACTGAGAATGAAACATTACGGAAGCATAAGGACGGACACCTCATCGATGTTTCCATCATTGTGACTCCCATCGTTATTAACGGGCAAAATGTTGGAGCTTACGGAATATACCGTGACATCACAGACCGGAGGAACATTGAAAAAAATCTTATTGCCGCCAAGGAGAAAGCTGAAGAATCAGATAAACTCAAATCAGCGTTCCTGTCAAATATGTCGCATGAGATACGGACCCCAATGAACGCCATCCTCGGATTCTCCACCCTGTTGTCTGATCCGGGTGTTACCGTTGAAGAGCGGGGAGAATTCATTCATATCATTAAGGAACGGGGGATTGATCTTTTGCGAATTATTGATGATATCATTGATGTGGCAAAAATCGAATCAGGACAGATCAAAGTGGAGATCGAAGACTGCCTGATCAACCTCCTGCTTTCAAACCTGGTTGTCACGCTCAATGAAGTAAAACGAAAGACCAATAAAATAAATGTTATGCTTAACTGTCTGCCGGGAAATCCTGACAAAGAGTTCTCGATCCGTACCGATGGGAACCGGTTAAGACAAATCATGACAAACCTGATTGAAAATGCCCTTAAATTTACCGATGAAGGATTTGTTGAATTCGGGTATACGCTCAAAAAAACCGGGACGGATTCATTCATCGAATTTTTTGTCCGTGATACAGGCATTGGCATTCCCGAAGAGATGCATGATGTCATTTTCGAGAGGTTCCGGCAGGTTGATGACACGAATACGAGGAAATACGGGGGAACCGGACTGGGACTGACCATTTCCAAGAACCTCATCAGGTTGATGGGCGGTGAGATCCGGCTTTCATCTGAAAGCCACCAGGGGACCACATTCTATGTTTTATTTCCGCTCCTTTTATCTAAGTCAAAGTTGTCGGATTCAACAAAATCAACCCCTTCGTTGCAATCCGCGCAAATATGGTCTGATAAGGTCATCCTGATTGTTGAAGACGAAGATTCCAACTTCATTCTCCTTGACCGGATCCTGAAACGGACCGGGGCAAAGCTCGTTTGGGCAAAAACCGGAATTGAAGCCATTGAATTTTGCAACACCCAGCACTTTGACCTGGTGCTTATGGATATCAGGATGCCTGGAATGGATGGGTACGAAGCGACCCAGGCCATTAAAAAGGATCACCCATCTCTTCCAATCATTGCTCAAACTGCTTATGCCCTCAAAGGTGAACGTGAAAACAGTCTGGCTGCCGGATGCGATAATTACATTTCAAAGCCGATCGATACGCGCGAATTGACTTCCATGCTGGAAAAATATCTGAATAAATGATTTAACCAAAAAAAAATCAAATTCCATGAGAAAAATAACTTTGATGCTTCTGGCCATCCTGATCTCCGTGATCTATTCCTGCAAACCGAAAGAGAAAAAAGCAGAAGAGGCCCCTCTGATTGAAAAGCCCAACATCGAAATTAAAAACGACCTGATGACTCCGGAGGCCCTGTGGAGTTTCGGACGTTTAAGTGAGCCCGAAGTGTCACCCGACCGGCAAACCATCCTGTACGGGGTTACCTATTATGATCTTGCTCAAAATAAGGGGAACCGTGAGTTATATACCATTGGAACCGATGGACAAAATTTCAAACGCCTGACAAAAACGAAATTCAGTGAGTACCAGGCGATGTGGTCCCCCGATGGGAAGAAAATTGTCTTTATGTCTGCCGAAACCGGCTCCATGCAGATATGGGAAATGGATTGCGAAGGCAATAACCGCAAACAGGTCACTGACATTGAAAATGGGATCAATGGATTCAAATATGCACCGGATATGAAGAAGTTCCTGTTCATTGCCGATGTATATCCGGAAAAGAAATTTAAAGATCTCTATGAGGGACTTCCAAAAGCCAGCGGCCGGATCTACAACGACCTGATGTACCGCCACTGGGACACATGGGTTCAGGCCTGCAGCCATGTTTTTGTTGCTGATCTTTCAACCGAAAAAATAACCAAAGGGACTGACATCATGGCCAATGAGCCATTTGAGTCACCGCTCATGCCTTTCGGAGGCATGGAGCAGATCAACTGGAGCCCCGACAGTAAGGTGATTGCCTATACCTGCAGGAAAAAGACTGGGGCCGAATATGCAAAATCGACCAACTCCGACATCTACCTCTACGAACTTGATGGAGGAAAAACCACCAACATCAGTGAGGGCATGATGGGATACGACGTTGCACCCATTTACTCCCCGGATGGGAAAAAAATTGCATGGCAGAGTATGGAGCGCGATGGATATGAATCAGATAAAAACCGGTTATTCGTTTATGATATTGAGACAAAAGCCAAGACCGACTATACAAAAAACTTCGATCAGAATGCTGAGAGCCTTGCCTGGGCTGATGACAATAAATCCATCTATTTCATCAGTGATTATCATGCAACAGATGAGATCTACCGTCTTGAACTTTCAGATGGCAAGATCAGTAAAATAACCGATGGGATTCACAACTACACGGGTGTGATCCCTGCAGGTGACAAACTGATTGCCTCCCGCATGTCGATGTCGATGCCTGTTGAATTATATTCTGTTGATCCCGCCACAGGTAAGGATACGCCTGTCACCATAACCAACAAGGATATCCTTGAGAAAATTACCATGGCGACCATCAGACAACGCTGGATAAAAACCACCGACAATAAGGATATGCAAACCTGGATCATTTATCCTCCCCATTTTGATTCAACCAAAAAATATCCCACCCTCCTTTACTGTGAAGGCGGACCGCAAAGTACGGTCAGCCAGTTCTGGTCGTACCGGTGGAACTTCCAGATGATGGCGGCCAACGGATATATTATTGTGGCTCCCAATCGTCGCGGACTTCCCGGATTCGGGCAGGCATGGAATGAACAGATCAGCGGGGATTATGGCGGGCAGAATATGAAGGACTATCTGAGTGCCATTGATGCCATGACCAAAGAGCCCTATGTCAACAAAGACAAACTTGGTTGCGTTGGCGCCAGTTACGGCGGGTTTTCGGTTTACTGGCTTGCCGGAAATCACAGCAAGCGTTTCAAGGCATTCATTGCGCACGACGGCATGTTCAACCTGGAGTCGCAATACCTTGAAACAGAAGAACTCTGGTTTGTCAACTGGGACCTTGGCGGCCCCTTCTGGGATAAGAGTAATAAAACCGCCCAGCGGTCGTACGCCAACAGTCCGCATCGTTTTGTCCAGAATTGGGATACGCCCATTCTCTGTATTCACGGGGAACTCGACTACCGGATCGTAGCAACACAGGGCATGCAGGCTTTCAATGCTGCCATCCTTAGAGGGATTCCTGCTGAATTACTCTATTTCCCGGATGAAAATCACTGGGTACTGAAACCGCAGAACGGGATTTTATGGCAGCGTACCTTCTTCAACTGGCTGGATAAATGGCTCAAGTAGTTCTGTACCGAGAAAAATGGCATGGAAGATCCCTTCATCGAAGCTGCATCACTTTTAAAGCATTCAAGGTTTACCACCGCTTTCACCGGAGCAGGCATCTCTGTTGAAAGCGGGATTCCTCCTTTCAGAGGCCATGACGGGTTATGGAATAAATATGATCCAAAGACCCTTGACCTGCAATATTTTCTTGAAGACCCATCAGGATCCTGGCGGGTGATCAAAGAGATTTTTTACGACTTTTTCGATACCGCCAGACCCAATAAGGCGCACCTTGTTCTTGCCCGCATGGAGCAGGAGGGGATGTTGGGGAGGACCATCACCCAGAACATAGACAATCTGCACCAGGCAGCAGGGTCAACCATGGTATATGAATTCCACGGCAGTACGAAAAACCTCCGGTGCCTTCATTGTAACCGGGCCTATAAACCCGGGCAAATCAGCCTGGATCATTTCCCGCCGACCTGTTGGGAATGTGGCGGTGTACTTAAACCCGACTTTGTGTTTTTTGGTGAAGCAATACCTCAGATTCCGCTTGGCGCGGCATATGAAGCAGCAACCCTCTCGGATGTTTTCCTTATCATCGGAACTACCGGGGAGGTAATGCCGGCCAACCAGATCCCGGTCATGGCCAAGCAGTACGGTGCAAAGATTATTGAAGTTAACCCGGAACCATCAAACTACACGGCCAATATCACGGATATATTTCTGAAGGGAAAGGCAACGGTGGTAATGGAAAAACTTGAAGTGCTGCTTTTTCCGGAGCCACCAACCGGGGATCGAATCTGAATCTGTATCCGGCTATTTTCCGCGGCCCTGGATGATGATGAGTATCGTGTAGATCAGTATTTTAAAATCCATCGCCAGCGACATGTTCTCGATATATAAAATATCAAACTTTAACCGCTCAACCATTTGATCAAGGTTTTCAGCATAGCCGTATTTTACCTGTCCCCAGGAGGTAATTCCGGGTTTCACCTTATGAAGCAAGCGGTAATGCGGGGCGCGCTGGGTAATCAGTTCAATGTAAAACAACCGTTCAGGCCGGGGCCCCACAAGACTCATATCCCCTTTAAGCACAGTGTAGAACTGGGGAATTTCATCCACACGGAACTGACGTAAGAACCTTCCAAAGCGCGTTACGCGCGGATCATCCTTGGATGACAGTTGGGGACCATTTTCCTCTGCATCCTTAAACATGGTCCTGAATTTATGCATTTTAAATGGTTTGCCTTTTATCCCGATCCGTTCCTGGGAATAGAAAACCGGTCCCGGAGAGGTTGCCTTGATGATAATGGCCGTAATGATCATGACGGGGGTCAACAAGATCAGACAAAGTACCGAAATTACAATATCAAGGATGCGTTTGAGCGACATCTGCCAATCGGGCATCAGGTCGGGATAAATCTGAATCAGTGGAGCGTGAAAAATAGAGGTGGTTTTCACTGACCCCATGAGAATGTCCTGCATAGCTGGTATGATTTTTATCACTACATCAGTGTCTTCAAGTTGGGTAATTATCTTTTCAATAGTGTGATTTTCAGAATGCTCTATGGCAATAATTACCTCCTCGATCGCATATTCCTTCACCAGCCTGTTCAAATCCTGCAATCCTCCCAGATGTGGAATATTCTCTGCCAACTTATAGGTCTTATACCCTTCCACATTGATAAAGCCGACAAATTTGTTTCCCGACGATTTTTCCTGGTTTTCAATCTCTTCATAAATGGACACCGCGTTACCATTGCTCCCGATAATGATGGTATTAAATCCAATGATCTTATGATGAATTTTATAGGCTGCATGAGAGGTCAGGAAAAAGCGGAAGGAGCCTGTAAAAAAAAGATGTAGAAGTAACAGAACGAAAAAGAATTCAACATAGGTTCGCTGGTTGATAATGATGTCGTCGAGGATCAGCGTAAAAAACAGGATGGTAACACCAATAAAGGTTATCAGGATGGTCTGGGCAAATTCACGAAGCCTTGCTTTCCTGTATATCTTCCGGTAGGTCCCGATCAGGATATAAAGAAGTAACCAAAAGACAGGAATAATGGTGACGCCATAGTACAACTTATTGTCCAGAAAAACATCGCTGAAATGTGAGAAGAACTGGTGATCAACAGCATATTTCCTGTAGATGAAAAATAACGTCCAGGCGATAAAAGCAGCACAGAAATCGGAAGCAACATATTTTATAACCTGTAAACGTTTATTCATAATTCTGAAATTCAGTTTATCATCATTTGGATACTTGTCTTATGGCCTTGTTATCAACTTGAAATTATCAAACAACACGGTCGATTGAGTCAGCCCGGCATCTTTGAAGGTTCCCATATACACCCGATAAGTCGACATGCCGGTATAGGCATTCAGCGTATTGGACAAGTCGATATATATTTTCTTCCACTTACCATTGGTAGAGTTCAACGTGAGGATCGGAGTCTGATAGGCAACTGTATTTCCATAAGTAATCACACCAACCGTCAATGAATTTGAAATGTTAAAATTCATTTCCAGAAATACTGCGGCATAGGGAATAACAAATTCATTTTGCGTTTCGCATTCAAAAAAATTATGAATTGAATCAAGGACGACCAGTCCTGAATGAATTCCTTCAAATGTTAAAGGAGAACCGCCAGGGGTACGTTCAATCCATGCCGTGCTTCGCGACGTTGTATCCAGCGTGAGAATCACGTTGTCAAAATCTTCCTTCCAGGTAAATTGGGTGGTAGCCTGATAATTTGTTTTCAGCGTTCCGATCCGGGATGTACTGTCGGGAGTGAAGTTAACCGATTTCTGGACAGGCGCATAATAATCATAACTGCTTCGGGTAGCTGCAATGCCGTTTTTTTTGATTCCCGGTAAAATTTTGACCGTGTGCTTGCCACTTTTCAAAACAGGAAATCTGGCCGGGAGTTCAAATGCTCCCAGAAATTCATCATCAACGTATACCCACGCATCGGTAATGGATTGGGAAGCAGTTCCCTGCGAATAATAGGTGGTGGTCAGGTAAATCGAATCGATGCTCAGGTAGGCTGGCACAGTCTGATCGCCGGTAAATTTTTCACAGGAAGATACAGTGAAACACAGAAACAGCAATAAGACAAGGTAGTGTGGGCTTTTCCTGAGAATCATAAAGGGAGTAGGGTTGAAATCACTATATCCTGTAAATTCTAACGGTCTATTATTACCGTTATTGTTTCTTTTTTAATAAAAAATATTGAATATAAAATTTCGTGTTTTCAGATGATGTTTGAGGCTGTTTGATTTATTTTTTCAATGATTTTGTGAGCCAGCTCCAATGCGCTGTAACCATCGTTGATAGTGACCGGAGGAACAGTATTGTTGATGATGGCGGAATGAAAACTTTCCAGTTCTGCCTTGATTGCATTCAACGGCTTTATTTCCGGTTTTTCAAAATTGATCTGCTTGGTACCCTTTCCCGGCCCGAGTTCAAGAACAAATCCCAATGGAGCGACATCCTTTTCAACGTCACTGATTTTAACAACTTCCAGCTCTTTTTTCAGGAAGTCGACCGAAATATAGGCATCACGCTGAAAAAAACGTGCTTTACGCATATTCTTCAACGAAATTCTGCTGGCGGTAAGATTGGCAACGCATCCGTTGTCAAACTCAATCCGGGCATTGGCAATATCGGGAGTATCGCTGACAACCGCCACACCGCTTGCGCTGATCTTTTTTATATTACTCTTAACAACGCTTAAGACAATATCAATGTCATGAATCATCAAATCAAGGATTACCGGTACATCTGTCCCACGGGGATTGAATTGAGCGAGCCGGTGGCTTTCAATGAACATCGGCCGGTCGAAGGAGGATTCCGCGGCTAAAAAAGCAGGATTGAACCTTTCCACATGGCCAACCTGGACCTTGACATTGGCTTCGCCTGCAATTTTAATCAGTTCACGTGCCTCTTCAAGGCTGGTAACAATGGGTTTTTCAATAAAAACATGACGGCATTTTTTCAATGCCTTCGAAGCACATTCAAAATGAGAGATGGTAGGTGTAACGATATCCACAACATCCACCGCATCGATCAGGTCATCCAGGGAACTCCATTTCTTTATTCCGAATTCCGCTTCAATTTTATCAGCGTTGACCGTATCCGGATCGTAGAATCCAACCAATTCAAAATCTGCGATCTCCTTAATGCATTTCAGATGAATTTTTCCAAGATGACCAACCCCCAGGACTCCAATTTTCAGCATAATCAGTTTTTTTTGCAAAGGTAGGTTTTTACCCTTTCTGAATTGTGTATTTTCGTGAAAAATTTAACACACAAACCTCACATGAGCAGCATGATTCCAGTTGACTCCTATCGCCATCAGGGACTCAGAAAAATACTGGTGCGGAATATCGGTCAGAAAGGAATTACAGACCCACGCGTTTTAGCAGCAATTGAAAAAGTTCCCCGGCATTTTTTCTTTGACTCCTCTTTTGTAGAATATGCCTATGAAGACAAACCATTTCCCATCGGGGCAGGTCAAACAATCTCACAGCCTTACACTGTTGCATTCCAGACTGACTTGCTTCAGATCAAAAAAAACGACAAGGTTCTCGAGATAGGGACAGGTTCAGGTTATCAGGCATGCATTCTGGTGGAAATGGGGGCCAAAGTTTTCACCATTGAACGACAGAAAACACTGTTCGATAAAACCAGCAAATTTCTTCCCTCCATCGGATATCAGGTTATTAAAACTTTTTTCGGAGATGGTTATAAAGGCCTTCCATCCTATGCCCCTTTTGATAAAATGATTGTGACAGCTGCCGCTCCATTTATCCCCGACGCATTGCTTGAACAGCTAAAACCAGGCGGAATCCTTGTCATTCCTGTCGGAGCCAATGATGTACAGGTCATGACCACCCTCATCAAAGGAGAAGACAACACCTTCGTAAAAAAGGAACATGGAGCTTTCCGGTTTGTTCCGATGCTAGAACACAAGGCGAAAGAAAAGTAAACCCGGCCCGGTCAGGAATTGTCCTGCCAGCGACGCCTTGCTCTCCTGATGAATGCGACCGCAAAACCTGAAATCATCACAACAGATCCAAGCCACAAAATATTGATGTATGGATTCATGATGGCCTTGATCACAATGTAATCAGGTTCCTTTGAAACATCGGCAACATAGGTATAGTAATCGCGGGTGAGAAAATGCCGTGTGTCAGGATTGTAAACAGCCCCCATCCTCGGGTGGACATTAACAGAAGGATGCAGGGTAAAGACTTTGGTGAACTTTTGGTTTTCCTTCTTCAGAAAATCAACTTTGTAGGTAGTGGTATTTACTTCAGTTTTACTGTTCACATAAGTAACATAAAAACCATTCATGTACAATGTGTCATTCCGCATCAGTACAAGGTTTTCAGCGTTTGCCTTATGATTGCCCAAATCAAGCGACGAGGTGTTGCTCGAAATGACGGCTGAATTTGAAAATGTAAGGACTGTTCCCAGAACGAAAATCAGGAAACCGAGGTGGGTGATCATGGCCCCGATATTCCTGGGTTTTGCAGTTTTAAAAAGCATGTTATCCAAAGAAGAAAAAAGAGCAAAGAGGACAAAAAAGATCAGCATGATGAAGTTCATCTGAGAAACAATCCCATAGCCCATGACAGGAATACAAAAAACAAGGGCCATCAAAGCGGGAATAACCAGTTTGCGGATAAATTGCTTTGGATCATTGTCGTTGTAATTCAGAAACTGGCTGAATGCGATAAAGCCGGCAATCAGTAAGGCATATGGCATTTGCCAGCGGTTGTAAAAGCCTACCCTGTCAACAGGGGGGGCTATGTCAGTATGAAACAGGCTGTTGATCACAGGGATCGAGGTGGTAAAAATGATCTGAAATGCTGCCAGTACAACGATAATGGAGCCGATAAACATCCAGAATTCCCTCGAAAGAAGCTGATCTTTCCTCATTACATGGAATTTACGTGCATGAATGGCAATCATCACGATCATCATGACCAGGAAAGTCAGCAGGAAAATAAGTAACTGCAGTGTCATCCCGTTATCGCCGAATGAATGGGCTGAAGTATCAGCCAGCACGCCGCTTCGAGTCAAAAAACTTGCATAAAGAACCAGCACGTACGACAACAGGATGAGCAGGTAGGCGGCAAAAAGGGCATAATTCTGGCGTCGGGCAATGAGCAGGAAATGCAAACCGGCAATCAGTGTCATCCATGGAACAAGCGAAGAATTCTCAACCGGGTCCCACGACCAGAATCCTCCAAAAGTCAGAGACACATAGGCCCACGCGCCTCCGAGCAGGATACCGGCACCAAGCATTAGCAGGGCCATCAGCGTCCATGGTAAAGCCGGGGCGATCCATGTATGATAATCCTTTTTAAGCAACGAGGAAATTGCATAGGCAAACGGGACCAAGGCAAGGGCATAGCCAAGAAATAAAATGGGAGGATGGATGGTCATCCATATGTTCTCCAGCAGGGGATTCAACCCATTGCCATCCTTTATCATCGACAAATAGTCGGGCATTGCAAAAATAGTACCCTCCAGATTACCTGCCGTTTCACGAAGCAGGGTAAAGGGGCTTGTCCCTATCGCAGTTCCTGAAAGTTTCACCCCAAGCAACATCGATGTTACGAAGGACTGCGATAGTGAGAATATCATCATGACAGGAGATTCCCATTTTCGTGCGATCCCAAGTAAAATCAGGCCAATCAACGCCTGGAACAGGGCCCATACCAGGAAACTCCCCTCCTGCCCTGCCCAGAAACAGGAAATGATGTATTTGACAGGAAGTTCCACCGACGAATACTGCCACACATAGGAGTATTCAAAATAATGCTTAAAGATGATATAATAAAGGGCAACCGTTACGCTGACCAATGAAAACGAATGAAGAATGTAAAAACCCCGGGCACTCCTCTGTATCAGTGCCCGGTGATCATTGCGGAAAAAAATCAGAGAATAGAAAACAGTCGCAAGGATCGCTGTTATAAAACCAAACCAGACAAAGAACCTTCCCAAATCACCTGGGATGAGATGTTCTCCAATATATTGAATGTTCATAGGACCTTATTTAAAAGCAGCAAAAATAAGCTTTTCATCCATATATAGGAAGTAACATTTATAATATTCCTGAAAAACGCCCGAATGCCCTTTGTATGTTGATAACTCAACGTTTTTTGTTACAAATAATTCAATTACCGATATAAACACACTGCTATTTCTATTATATTCGCCTAAATTTTGTAAAATGGTCAAAATAGGTTTTATTGGTGGATCAGGTCTTGACAAATTGAATATCTTTCAGGATGTAAAAGAGATCCATGCAACAACTCCGTACGGCTTGCCCAGTTCCTCATTCTTTACAGGTTCCATCGGGAATTGTGAGATTTTTATCCTTTCGCGGCATGGACGCGATCATTCGATACCTCCCACCCAGGTTAACTACCGGGCAAATATTCATGCGCTGAAAGCGCTGGGTTGTCAATATATATTTGCTACAACCGCCTGCGGAAGCCTGAGAGAGGACATACACCGGGGTGACTTTGTCATCCTTGATCAGTTCATAGATCTTACCCGTCTCAGGATCAACACTTTTTTTGATCATTTTGAACCCGGCAAAGGCGGGCATACCGCCATGTCGGATCCTTTTTCGGAAAAACTCCGTTCAGTCCTGATTGAGGGCTGCAAGGATCTGGGATTGTCGAATCATCCGAAAGGGACCATGGTGACCATTGAGGGTCCAAGGTTTTCAACCAGGGCGGAATCAAATATGCTTCGTATCATTGGTGCTGACGTTGTTAACATGAGCATCGCAACTGAAGTAAGCCTTGCAAACGAGGCCGGGATTCCCTATGCCGCAGTAGCACTTTCAACGGATTATGATTCATGGAAACATGATGAAGTCCCAGTCACCTGGGATGACGTATTGGCGGTTTTTAATAAGAACGTGGACCATGTGACCAATCTTCTGGTTCATATTTTAAAACAAATCAAAGAATAACAGCAAAAACTGATGAGGCAATTGGTTTTTATACTTCTTAACATCTTGTTTTTGGGACTCCTCCAAGGGCAGAACCCGTCGTATCCGGTGCAAATTCCGCCTGAGAATGCGACTCAGGACCATCCTGTCGAACGTTCCATGAACAATCTACCCATGTTAAGCGAAGTGCGCGCCTCGCTTGAAATGGCCATGGGATGGACATTGCAGGACGACGGCAAATGGATATCCAAAGAAAACCGTTTGCTGTACAGCAAAGCAGAATATAACAGTTCAGGAAAGACCTATTATAAACTGGGGAAAGAGAACTTTGAAATCATTGAAATGCGGGACGTTTCTTATAAGAACGAACAATATGCAGTCCTCATTATTAAATTCCGGACAGGATATTATGAATTCCCGATTCTGATGGATAGCTGGCACAACCAGCAGGCTCTGACCTATTTTGTTTTCAAAGCCGACAAATTAAAGGAGGTGATCCCTGAGAAGATGGAATTCAACAAGCCATACATCACCAATATGGAGGTGGTATGTGACGGAACCTTGCTGGAATATGATAAAAATACTTGGACAACCACCATCTCCTATCACCTGCAAAAAACACTCGCCGATAAAACCTTTGCATCCCACAACCTGCTGATTGCTTTCTGGCCTGTACAAACCGGCGGACAATCCATGGCTCGTTTCAGGCTCATCCAGGTCATGAATAAGGCAAAATTCTACACCCCCTATCTCGAGCTGAAAAACCGGGATAAACTGTTCAGAAGTTCCTATTACGAGACTGAATTCACCAACTTTCAAAACTTGGTTCGTTACCCGGGGAGTGCTCCCGTTCAAGCATTTATCGGCAACCCGCAATCAGCGGACGATTATTACAGAAGAGGGGTGGCAGACTATGGAACGGGAAATTACAATCAGTGTATCTATGATATGTCTGAAGCAGCCAAATCACAACCCTATACTGATTTTTTCCTCACCTATGCTTACAGGGCCAATGCACGCCAGAAACTTGGCGATTTTGCCGCTGCCATGCAGGACTTCGATAAAGCCATCATGCTGAAGCCGGCAGAGCAGACCTACTATGCGGCATGGCTGACCACCATTTACAACCGGGGTGTTGCCAAGCAGCTCCTGAAGGACATCAACGGGGCGTGCCAGGATTGGAATACTGCCGTTCAAATGGGATTCAAGGACCTTGCGACAGACAATGCGATAAAGGAATACTGCAAGAATTACAAATATACGGGGCCTCCCATGAATTTCAATGTTGTCAGCCAGGCAGCACCCATGTCCTCCTCTCCTGAATTGCAGAATGATTATTACAAGGTTTATTGGGACGGAGTATGGAAATATGAGAACGGAAACTATGCCGAGGCAATCCGCTATTTCAACCGGGCTCTGCAACTACAGCCTCAAACAAATGTGATCGGGATCTATTCCTACAGGGGAAATTGCAAACTGAAGCTCACCGATTATGCAGGAGCCATCACAGATTTTGATTATGCAATCGGTTTTTCCGCCACCCAGCCGACTGACAATACGACAATGAAATTGATCTATTATAACCATGGACTGGCAAATTTCTTCCTCGGAAATTCAGCCATTGCCTGCAGTGATTTCCAGAAATCGCTGAATGCCGGCATGAACGATCCCCAATCGATCACTTTCATCAAACAGGTCTGTAAATAAATCTCCGCGAGTTTATTCGATGATCACAGTGTGATGTCTGACACCATCCTTATAGGCAATGATAAACACATCATGTATTCCGAGCCTGATCATTTCATCACGAAGTTCTTTCGCTTTTTGCATATCAGTGAAACCGCCCACCGTATATCGTGACATGGCTCCTTCCTGCTCCCGGGTAACTAGCTGATTCACGTGATAATGCGTCCGGATCCACCCGGCGCTGTAATTGTGCTGGTCGAAGGCACAAATCTGAACCTTATACAGGTACTCATCCGGTTGTGGCGGAACCGGAGTAACTTTCGGGGGCTGGGGCTGGGGCTGGGGCTGGGGTTTAGGTTCTATTCTCACAGGATGCGGGGGTGAAATGACCACCGGAACCCTCTGATAAGGATAATCCTGCACACTGGGTTGTTTTTTAGTTGCCTTACCTCCCAGATTATAGGAGATTCCGATGGAAAGATAATCGACCATATCAAACCGGTACCCGCCCATGGTATTGTCTAATTTGTCGGAAAGAAAAGTTCTGAAGGTCCATTCAGCGCTTACCTGAAGCTTTTTATTGATACTGTACAACGCGCCAATGCCCAGAGGAATTACCACCGCTGAATTTACAAATGTATTGAGCTGAATGGAATCGGCAGAATAGACCACATTGAGCAGTTTGGAAAACCAGACTGAATATCCCAGCCCTGCCGTACCGTATATAAATAATTTTCTTGATGGCTTGTTCGGTGAAAACAGGTTGGAAAAATTTATTGTTGCGTTCACGTTCAGGTCGATGAAAAGCCCGGTAAATGCATTATCTGTTGCAACAGTGTCTTTCATGACAGTTTTTGAACCGTTGACTCCCCCTGCCAGAAGTTGAATCTTTAAACCAACTATGTTTGAAAAATGATAATGGGTAAACAAACTGCCTGCCAGGCTGATACCCTTCCTGGGGATAAATTGACCATCGTTCAGATCTCCATAATAAAAATCAGGACCAACCGAAGCACCGAGATACCAGTGCCCGGCCAATGGAGATAATTTACTTTTGGCCGGAGTCTGCGCAAAAAGCATGAATGGAAGAAACAGGAACAGGATTAACAGACGCATTAAAGCTTATTGCATTAAGTCAAACAGATCATGCTAATGTATTAAAAAAAAACGTTGACCTGTTTTTCAATTTACATCTTTTTGAACAGAATTTAAACAAAAGCCCTGCCTGGGCTCCAGGCAGGGCTTTTCAATGAAAAGTAAACCGATTTTAGCGGTAATATTTAAAATCCTTGCCAAGATACTTTGCGGTGTCGCCCAATTGTTCCTCAATGCGAAGCAATTGATTGTATTTTGCAACACGGTCGGTACGGCAGGCTGACCCGGTTTTGATCAACCCGGTATTCAGTGCAACGGCCAGGTCGGCAATGGTAACATCTTCGGTTTCCCCTGAACGGTGGCTCATCACGGCAGTATAACTGTTCCTGTATGCCATGTTCACTGCACTGATTGTTTCGCTCAGTGTGCCGATCTGGTTTACCTTGATAAGGATTGAATTGGCAACGCCTTTTTTAAATCCAAGCGCAAGGCGATCAACATTGGTCACAAACAGATCATCGCCGACCAGCTGGATTTTATTGCCCATCTCCTTTGTCATTAGTTTCCATCCATCCCAGTCATCCTCGGCCATCCCATCTTCAATCGAATAGATCGGATAACGTTTTGTCCAATCCTTCCAGAAGGCAACCATCTGGGCGGGGGTCAGTTTATCTCCTGTCGATTTCTTCAGGTGATATACGTTTTCTTCAGGGATAAAATATTCTGAAGAGGCCGGGTCAAGCGCAATACAGATATCTTTTCCAGGTTCATATCCGGCACTTTCAATGGCTTTCATGATTACCTTCAACGCCTCTTCATTCGATTTGAGATTTGGGGCAAAACCACCTTCGTCGCCAACATTTGTAGAATATTTCCCCTTTTTCAATACGGATTTAAGGTTGTGGAATACCTCTGCCCCCATCCGCAAAGCTTCGCTGAAGGAAGTTGCTCCTACAGGCATGATCATAAATTCCTGGAAGTCGATGGAATTATCCGCATGTGAACCTCCGTTCAGGATATTCATCATGGGGATGGGAAGCGTTTGTGCAGACACACCACCGATGTACCGGTAAAGTTCCTGCCCTGTTACCTGTGCAGCAGCGTGCGCTGCTGCCAGGGAGACACCCAGGATTGCATTGGCACCCAGCTTTGCTTTATTGGGCGTACCGTCAAGTTCGATCAGTTTTTTATCAATCTCTAACTGGTCGGTTACATACATTCCCTGTACCTCTTCGGCTATTACCGTGTTCACATTCTGAACAGCCTGCAATACCCCTTTTCCCATATAAACCTTTTTATCACCGTCGCGCAATTCAACTGCCTCATGAACACCTGTTGAAGCTCCTGATGGCACAGCTGCACGCCCGATGATCCCATTTTCTGTCATTACATCCACCTCGATGGTGGGATTTCCCCTAGAGTCCAGAATTTGTCTGGCATGGATAGATAAAATAGCGCTCATTTTCGTATGTTTAGATTGTGTTAAATGGTTAAAATAAAAAAGGACAACATAACTTTATGTCATCCTTTCAGGGTATAGATCGTTAATTATTTGCTTTCAAGTGATTAAACTTCAGGTTTTTCTTCTGTAGTTTCGGGGGCTACCTCCTGCTCGGGCTCAGCCACCGGTTCTTCAACCGGTTTTTCAGCTTTCTTAGGTTTGGCTTCAGCTTCATGCTTCACAGCAGCCGGAGTTTCAGCTTCCTCATCTCCTTTTTTCTTGGAGGTTGCTCTTCTTCTGCGTGTTGCCTTGGTTTTTCCGCCATCCTTCACTGACAACATGGCCTCATTGTAATCAACCAGTTCAATCAGACACATTTCGGCATTATCTCCAAAGCGGTTTCCTGTTTTCAGAATACGGGTATATCCACCGGGACGGTCCATGACCTTTTTTGAGATCTCACGGAAAAGTTCGGTAACAGCTTCCTTGCTTTGAAGATAGCTGAACACGGTGCGCCGTGAATGGGTGGTGTCCTCCTTCGATTTTGATATCAGCGGTTCCACGTAGATACGAAGCGCTTTAGCTTTTGCAACAGTGGTATGTATCCGTTTATGTATGATCAGTGAGGCAGCCATGTTCGACAGCATTGCCTTACGGTGCGCACTCTTTCTTCCTAAATGATTAAATTTCTTTTGGTGTCTCATCGCAATTAATCCTTATCTAATTTATATTTCGTCGTATTCATACCAAATTCAAGGCCTTTTGATTTAACAAGTTCCTCAAGTTCAGTGAGAGATTTCTTTCCAAAGTTGCGAAACTTCAGTAAATCATTTTTATTAAAGGCCACCAGGTCACCTAAATATTCAACATCGGCAGCCTTCAGGCAATTGAGCGCACGAACCGAAAGATCCATATCAACCAGTTTCGTCTTCAGCAACTGGCGAATGTGCAGCGAGGTCTCATCAAACTCTTCCGTTACGGCCTTTTCAGCTGAATCGAGCGTGATCTTTTCATCTGAAAACAGCATAAAGTGGTGAATGAGAATTCTGGCAGCCTCTTTCAACGCATTTTTTGGTTGGATCGAGCCATCGGTTACAACTTCAATGACAAGCTTTTCATAGTCCGTTTTTTGTTCAACGCGAAAATTTTCGATATTGAACGTAACGTTTTTAATGGGCGTATGCACAGAATCTATTGCAATCCTGCCCAGGGAGGAACTCAAGGTCTTATTCTCCTCAGCAGGAATATATCCGCGGCCTTTGTCAACCGACAGTTCAACAGTAAGTTTGACATTGGACTCCATATGGCAGATGACCACATCAGGATTCAACACCTGGAACACGGACAGGAATTTATTGATATCACCGGCTTTGAACTCTTTTTGCTGGGCGATGATCACGGTGACCTTTTCAGAACTCTCGGTTTCAATCAAACGCTTGAAGCGGATCTGCTTAAGGTTTAAAATAATTTCCGTCACATCCTCAATTACACCTTTGATTGTGGAAAATTCCTGCTCAACCCCTTCAATTTTAACCGAAGTGATGGCAAAGCCTTCCAATGAAGAAAGCAGTATCCTTCTGAGCGAGTTTCCGATTGTCACACCAAAACCAGGCTCCAGCGGGCGAAATTCAAACACCCCGCGGCTATCATTGGCTTCCACCATAATGACCTTGTCAGGTTTCTGGAACGGTAATATTGCCATATACTATGTTTTATTATTATAAATTATTCTGTAGGTCAGCATGTTCATGCTGCTCTTCCAGTAAAATTACTTCGAATACAATTCGACGATGAGTTGTTCCTTGATGTTTTCAGGAATCTGATCCCGCTCAGGATAACTCATAAATTTTCCGGCCATCATGCCGCCGTCCCATTCCAGCCAGGGATATTGATTTCCACGGCCAACAACGGAATTGGTAATCACCTCCAGTGATTTTGAACGCTCACGAACGGATACGATGTCCCCCGGACGGAGTTCAAATGAAGGAATGTTCACCAGTTTTCCGTTCACAAGAATATGACGGTGACCGATCAGCTGGCGCGCTCCGTCACGTGTGGGAGAAATACCCAAACGATAAACCACGTTATCAAGTCTTGACTCGATAAGCTGCAGTAAAACCTCACCTGTAACACCGCCTTTGCGGGCAGCTTTCAGAAAGGTGTTCTTAAATTGACGCTCAAGGATACCGTAAGTATATTTAGCTTTTTGTTTCTCCATGAGCTGTGTGCCATACTCAGAAACCTTTGCCCTGCGCTTGGTCTGGCCGTGCATTCCCGGAGGATAATTTTTTTTCTCATAACTCTTATCAGGACCAAAAATGGGATCCCTGAACCTTCTTGCAATTCTGGACTTTGGGCCAATGTATCTTGCCATGGTAATAGGTATAATTAAATGTTAAACTCTTCTTCTTTTCGGAGGACGGCAACCGTTGTGCGGCAATGGAGTGATATCAATAATTTCCATTACTTCAATGCCCGCTGTGTGGAGCGTACGGATTGCGGATTCGCGGCCTGCTCCGGGTCCTTTGATGTATACCTTTACCTTGCGAAGCCCCAGGTCGTAAGCAACCTTCGAAGCATCCTGCGCAGCCATCTGGGCAGCATAGGGGGTATTCTTTTTTGAACCCTTGAATCCCATCTTGCCGGCCGATGACCAGCTGATGACCTGCCCATTGCTATTGGTCAGGGTGATAATGAGATTGTTGAATGAAGCGTTGACATAGGCTTTCCCAATTGTATCAACCTTAACAACCCTTTTCTTTGAACTTTTTTCAGTCTTTGCCATATACTAATTTACTACGTGCATTAACGATTAACCCTTGGTTGCCTTTTTCTTGTTGGCAACGGTTTTTTTCCTGCCTTTGCGGGTACGGGCATTGTTTTTTGTGCTCTGTCCGCGTACAGGCAATCCCAAACGATGGCGGATTCCACGGTAACAACCGATGTCCATCAAACGTTTGATATTCATCTGGACTTCAGAACGTAACGCACCTTCGATCTTGAAATTATCATTGATAACCGTACGGATCTTGTTTTGCTCGTCATCATCCCAGTCCTGGACCTTTTTATTCCTGTCTACTCCTGCCACATCAAGGATCTTCTGAGCAGTGCTTCTTCCAATACCAAAGATATAGGTCAGCCCAATTTCACCCCGTTTGTTTTTAGGTAAGTCAATACCTGCAATTCTGGCCATATTAATCCAATTTTATGTTTGTAATATCTTAACCTTGTCTTTGTTTGAACTTCGGGTTCTTTTTGTTAATGACATATAATTTGCCATTCCGTCTAACGATCTTGCAATCTGCAGATCTCTTTTTAATTGATGCTCTTACTTTCATTTTACGTTTGCGTTTAGTCTATTGATATCTGAACGTAATTCTTCCTTTTGTTAAATCATATGGTGACATCTCGATCCGTACTCTGTCGCCCGGTAGTATTTTAATATAATGCATTCTCATCTTGCCTGAGATATGAGCCGTAATGACGTGCCCGTTTTCTAATTCCACCCGGAACATTGCGTTTCCGAGAGATTCGATGACCGTGCCATCTTGTTGGATTGACGATTGCTTTGCCATACTATATGCTGCTTGATCCTAGTACTTCTTCAATATAACGGAATGTTGAGAGAACATCTGCTTTTTCCTTCCTGACAGCCACCGTGAGCTCAAAATGCGCAGAAGGCATCCTGTCAGCCGTACGGATCGTCCAACCATCCTGATCCTGAACCACCGATTTTGTACCCAGGTTAATCATGGGTTCAATACAGATGGTCAGGCCCGCCTGCAATTTGGCACCATAACCTCTCCTCCCGTAATTGGGAATATCCGGTTTTTCGTGCAACTGCCTGCCAATTCCATGCCCCACCAACTCTCTGACAACCGAATAACCAAACCCTTCAACGTATTCCTGCACACTGGCGCTGATGTCGCCAACCCGCTTCCCTGCAACAGCCATTTCGAGGCTGAGAAACAGGGAATTTTTCGTACGCTTCAGCAGATTCATCACCTCGTCAGATACCGTCCCAACAGGGAAAGTATATGCAGAGTCACCATAATAGCCATATTTTTGGCATCCGCAGTCGATCGAAACTATATCACCATTTTTAAGAACTCTTTCGCCCGGTATGCCATGCACCACCTCTTCGTTGGTGGAAATGCACAGGGTTGCCGGAAACCCTCTGTAACCTTTAAACCCGGGTACCGCCCCTTCCGCCCGGATAAACTCTTCAGCTATTTTATCAAGTGTTATCGTTTTAACACCCGGTTGTATATGTTTCGCGACTTCCGCGAGTG
>JBAXVX010000039.1:0-23546 GCA_037128705.1 Bacteroidota bacterium
CCGCGACCTCCGCCGTGACAGGGCGGCATTCTAACCAGCTGAACTACCGATCCTCAAATGTGACGCAAAAGTAATCCTAATTTTCTGAATTACCAACATCTTTAAGAAATTCTTTTTCAAATGCCCCATGATATGTAACCGATTGACATGAAATACTTTGCATGGCCGAATCCTTCAACCACTGCAGGATTCTGACCCTGGAGTTGGTTGCATCAATGATGATTTGTTTGGGATGAAAGAGTTTGATGACTTCGGCAATCCTGATTTTTGGATTTCCTGACAGAATCAGAAAATCAACCTGCATCGTCTGTTTTAATGCCCCGGGAATGGATTTGTTCAGTATGGCAATCCTGAAATTCCTGAACTGGATAAAATGACCAACCCATCGGACCGGTAAAAAATCACCTGAAAGATCCACAGTCCTGTCCTTCCGGCCAAACCAATAAGCCCGATGAGACCTGATTCCATGGGCATAAAAGTCGGCGGAGACCATTTCTGCCTTCGTTTTCAATGAGGCCGGATCGTACAAATTTGTACCATAATAAAAACTGACAGCTTTGTCCTGCATGCTGATCTGAAAGCAGGCAGGGCGATTTGAGTTGTAGACCAGGAACCGGGCTGACCCAAGACGATTCAGCTTGAAATCCAAAAGAATCAGGTTAAGCCCGATGCAAGAAAAAAGGAAAAGATATAAAAATGAAATCCGGCGCAGGATTAAATACAAAAAACATGAGCAAATAACCAGGTATAGAATAATCATCTCTGCCGATGAAATATGAATCCCCCGGAGTGTGGAACAGGGGAACTGTTCTATTAAATGAATGATGCTGTTCAACAGCCATACCAGGGCAATGAGCAGCTTTGCACACAAGACCGACACAACAGGGATCGCACCGATGACCATCAACACTATTCCGACATAAATGATGAGGCTCGATAGTGGAACGACAAAAATATTGGTGAGCATGAAATAATTCGGAAACTGGTGAAAGGTATACAGTGTGATTGGCAAGGTGGCTATCTGGGCAGCGATGGAGATGGCCAGGATGGACCAGATTTTATCGGGAAGCCAGAGTGAAGTAATAAATAAATCGTAGATCGGTTTATAGAGGAGAACAATTCCGGCAACGGCCAGATACGACAACTGAAACCCGATATCCAGCAGGATAAAAGGATCCACTGCAAGCAATATAAAGATGGAGGCTGCAATGACGTTGAACATTTCAGGCGACCGGTTCATCGACTTTGCAAGAATGGGTAAGCTCAGCATGGCAGCCGACCGGAATACACAAGGTGACAGCCCTGTGATCAGGGCATAGAACCACACAAAAACCAGCAATATGATGGCTTTAAGAAACCGGCCCGCTTTGCGTTTATTCATGAAGCCAAGCAGGAATTCAAGGAATACATAGATTATGCCCACATGCATCCCCGAAACGGAGAGGATATGCATGGCTCCGGTTGCCGCATAATCCCTTCTCAGATCAGCGTCCAACTCATCAACGTACCCAAGCAAAAGCGCTGAAGCCACTGCAAACTCCTTCCCTTTGACCTTATTGTCGCGCAGGATATTGAGCAAACGATCACGCAGTTGAAAGGCAATCTTGCGGACAATGCCACCCGGTTTCAGTTTTATCAACTTCCAGTCATCTGATCCGGCAAATACCTGGTGGTAAATATTCTTGTTATTAAGATACCTGGTATAATTAAACGTATGCGGATTTGAATTATCATTCAGTTTTAACAGGCTGGCATGCAGGAGGATAATATCCCCGTATTGAAGTAAAGGATTTGTTGTATCGTATTTAAGAAATCCCACTGAGAATCCTCTGCACCTGTCCCACCGCCCGTTTCGCCGATGATACCTGATATCAAGGACCACCTTGAAGGAGGACTTTCTAATTGAGGGAGGCTCTGTGAGGGTTGCCAGGAATAATCCATTGGGATCATGTCCTATATAGGAAGGATCATTTGACGTGTTGTGAAAATCTGCGATGGTATTTCCAGCTATGAAGAAAAACAGGTTAATCATCACCCCTGAGAACCAGCGATACCGGTAAATTTTCAAATACCTGGAAAACAAAAACAACAATCCCTGCAAACACAAAAGTGTTGCCACGATGCAACCATACCCGATCCCAAATGATCCGGCGGACAATTCCACCATGATCCCGGCCAGGAAAGGGAACAATAATCTCAGGAGAGGATAAGGCCTCCAGGAGTTCATACTGCGTTACCATGTTTATCTCTGCTTAATCAGGATAAAACCAAAAGGTAACACGGTTTTACTTACAAAATTTCGACAGGTAGCCTTTTGCTTTTTCAGAACCTCTTTGCGCTGCCAGGGTCCAGTCAGCACATGCACCGGCCTCATCGGCCATATAACGCCTGGCTACTCCCCTGTTTGCAAGGGCTTCATGATTCAAGGGGTTGGCTTCAACGATTTGATCATACGCATCAATGGCCTCTTTGTATTTCTTAAGATACATGAAGGCGAGGGCAAGGTTCATCCGTGAATTGAGGTCGGCAGGGTTGAGCGTGAGGGCTGTTTCAAAATCGTCAACAGCTTCGGTATATTGCTCCAATGCAGCCTGAGCAGCCCCACGGCTTGAATAATATTCAAATTGAGAAGGATCGAGTTTTATTGCTTCATCAAAATCCGGGACCGACCCAGCGGGGTCATGCATGCTGAATCGTGCCAATCCCCTGTTATAATAGGCCTCTACAAAGTCAGGTTTATACTGAAGTGCACGTGAAAAATCCTTCGACGCCTCATCGAAATTACCCAGGTCGAATTTGGCAAGTCCCATGTTGTGGTAAGCTTCAGGATATTCAGGTTTCAACAAAATGGCCTTGTTGTAATCCTGAATGGCCCCGATGTAATCCTTCATATAATCCTTCACCAATCCCCGGTTGTAATAGGGTTCAGCATGGGCCGGTTTCAACTGGATCACTTTATTGAAATCCTTCATCGCCCCCTGATAATCTTTCTGCTCAGTGAGGACTATTCCACGGTTATAATAGGGTTCGGCCTCATTTGTGTCAATGGCCATCGCCATTGTAAAGTCCTTCATGGCCTCTTTGAAATCACCCATTTTGGCCTTAAGGATCCCCGAATCAATGAGTTTTTTTTGTGCCGGATCCTGTGAATACAGGGATGATTGAGCAAATAATCCAAATGAGAAAAGAAGGAGGATCTTATAACAGGATGACTTCATTGAGAATGACGGACAATTGGGCTGGTCTATTTACAGAACTTCAAAATCCGCTCGTTGGAAACTTCCAGGCCATTGGCATAGGCCATTTTCCAGTCGGCACAGGCGCCGGTGAGGTCACCCAATTCCTGCTTTAATCTGCCGCGGTTATCATAAGCCTGCGCATATTTGTCATTGAGAGTAATGGCCCTATTCAGATCAACCATGGCTGAATCCAGTTCCTTCACCATCATCCTGGCTGCCCCCCGGTTGTTATACGCCGAAGGGTTATCAGGCGTAAGCTTCAGCGCCTCATTATAGTCTTCGATGGCTCCCTTGTAATCCAGGGTGTAATGACGCATCATTCCGCGGTTGGTATATATATCTGGAAATTTGGGATCAAGCTTGACAACTTCATTATAATTGATCAATGCGCCATTAAAATCCTGATTCATAAACAACAAAGCCGCCATGTAATTGAAGGCGCTCGGGTTGGTCCGGTCTTTCTCCAGGTACAGGTCCAGGTCCTCTTTGGCCCCTTTATAATCCTCTGTTTCATATCGCCCGACACCCCGGATGTAATGTGCTTTAAACAGCGTTGGCTGTAACCGCAAACATTCGGTAGCATCCTGGATGGCGGCTCCGTAATTTTTAACCATCAGGTAAGCCGTGCCTCTCTTTATATAAACGTTTGCATCTTTAACCTGTTCCAGTGATTTTGTAAAATCATCGATCGCACCGTTTAAATCACCAACTTTGGCCTTCTGGATTCCATTCTTAAAAAAGTTCATGGCAGCCTCCTGCTCCGGGGTATAAACTTTATGCGACATTCCTGATTTATCCCCATTGCCCTTCGAAGATTTGACCCCTTTATTTTTACTGGTATCAGCCGTTTGAGGGGTGAGACGTAAAATGGTCTCTTGCGTATTTCCGGTTTTGGGTGGATTTTGCTGGGCATGAATACTGAAAGGTAATCCACAAATAATTGCAACAATGAATATTGTAAACTGTTTCATAAAGGATTAAATTGGTTTAAAAGAAACTTATTTTTTTTGTAAATATTGTATCATTAAGGCAGCAACTCTGCCCGAAGCACCGCTTCCGCCAAGTTCCTGTTTCAGAACCTTGTAATCATCGAGGATCCTCTGCCGTAAAGGTCCATTTTCAAGGATCTCTGTCAGTGACCGGACCAGGTTTTTCTGATTTAACTCCGACTGGATTAATTCAGGGACAACCTTTTTCCCAGCGATCAGGTTGACCAGGGAGATAAAGGGAACATGAACCAACTGCCTGGCGATCAGATAAGAGAGTGCGTTTCCCTTATAACAGACAATCTGGGGCACCTCCATCAGAGCGGTTTCAAGGGTGGCAGTGCCTGATGCAACAAGCGCAGCATCGGAATGGCTGAGCAGGTCGTAGGTTTGAGTAATCACCATGCGGACCCCGGTCCTTTTTAGAATCCGTTCATAAAAATCAGCAGGAACGGATGGTGCCGCCGCGATGACAAACTGATAGCCGGGAAATGATGACACCACACTTGTCATCATATGCAGCATTTTCTCAATTTCCATTTTGCGGCTTCCTGGCAGGAGCGCAACCATCCTGCGATCAGGCAACCCGTTTTTCACCAGGAACGCTTCACGGCTTAGCGTGTTCATCTCCTTGTGAATGACGTCGAGAAGCGGGTGTCCGGCATAATCTACCGGATAATGATACCGGGCATAAAATTCCTGTTCAAAGGGAAGAATGACAAACATTTTTTCTACATATTTCCTGATCGATTGCACCCTCGATGACCGCCAAGCCCATAACTGCGGAGAAATATAATAGAATACCCGGATCCCTTTACGGGCGGCAAATTTGGCCATCTTAAGGTTAAACCCCGGGTAGTCAACAAGGATCAGAACATCAGGTTGAAATGAAACCAGGTCCTCTTCACAGAAACGAAAATTTTTCAGGATGGTAGGCAGGTGGGCAACCACTTCCATAAATCCCATGAAAGCCAGATCCCGGTAATGTTTCACCAGTTCCCCACCCTGCTGCTGCATCAAATCGCCTCCCCAGCAACGAAAAATTGCTTCCGGATCGAGCAATTTCAACTCCTGCATCAGGTTTGAAGCATGCAGGTCGCCCGAAGCTTCACCGGCAATGATATAGTATCGCATCAGAACCTGTTCCTGAGTGTTTCAAGCGCACTGTTTGCAGTCAGGTCGAACTGGACCGGAACAACAGCCACATAATTATTTTCAATAGCCCACTGATCGGAGTCCTTCCCGTTCCCGGTCGAAACATATACTCCCTTCATCCAGTAATATTTTCTACCGTTCGGATCTTCCCGCTCATCAAAATCCTCCTCCCATGTCCCTTCAGCCTGGCGGCAAACTTTAATTCCTTTAATCTGATCTTCAGGAACATCAGGAATGTTGACGTTGAGACACACCCCCGTTGGAAGACCCTTTGAGACGACATCCGAAACAATGGTTTTAATAAACTTCTCCGAGGGTCCGAAATCGGCTTTCAGGCTGTAATTATTGAGCGAAAACCCAACCGAGGGAACCCCGGCCAGGGCACCTTCAAGCACGGCGGCCATGGTTCCGGAATATACGATGTTGATTGAGGCATTGGTACCATGGTTAATCCCGGAAAAAAGAAAATCGGGCCGGCGGCGCATGACTATTTTAAAAGCCATTTTAACGCAATCGGCGGGTGTTCCGTCACAGGAATACTCTTCATAACCGGTTTCACGGGTAATAAGATCGAGCCGTAAAGGATGGGCTATCGTAACAGCATGCGCAGTGCCTGACTGCGGGCGATCGGGTGCAACCACCACCACGCGCCCGAATGGACGGATATAATTGATCAGGGCCCTGATTCCGGGAGCTTTTACACTGTCGTCGTTGGTAATCAATATTAAAGGTTTATCCTTCATTCCAGATAACTTTTAATGACAATTTAATAATTCAGCAATTCTTCATAAAGCTCTTTCACCGGCAACCCCATCACATTAAAAAAGGATCCTTCAATTTTATTGATCCCGATATACCCGATCCATTCCTGTACGCCATAGCCACCGGCTTTATCAAAGGGTTGAAAATGATCAATGTAGTATTCGATCTCCTCAAGGCTGAGCTCTTTGAAATAGACCGAGGAGATCACATGAAATACATGTTGCTTGTGTTTTGAACAGAGGCAAACCGCAGTGATGACATCATGTTTCCGCCCTGAAAGCTTTTTGAGCATGGCAACGGCTTCTCCATAGCTCGAAGGTTTTCCCAGAATTTCGTTTCCGATCGAAACGATGGTGTCCGCAGTCAGGATGATGGCCTTTTCATCCATCCTGGTCATATCAAAACTCGATGCTTTCAGCACCGCCAGGTAGGTGGCAATCTCATGCGGAAGCAGGCCCCCTGGATAAATCTCTTCGATCTGGGTGGTCCGTATCTCGAAATCAAAGCCCAGTTCCTTTAAAAGATACTGGCGGCGGGGGGATTGTGAGGCCAGGATAAGATGCCTCCCGTTCAGGCGACGATTGATCATGGTTTGTTAATTACTGATGAATAAAACTTCCATGGATAATATTCCGGTCAGCATTATCAGTTCGCATAAACTGCTCAGAAAATGATAATTCTGTTTTTCACGTGAGCCAAAAAGCTTGATTAGAAAATAGATGAATGGTAACTGGACAGCTATGAGAAAATACCAGAAAAGCATCATCATGTCCAGCCTGCACAGGATCATCTGAACATACCCCAGCAGGGCCAGTCCTGTAACAACGATCAATGCAACAAGGTACCTGGTCCAGGGAATTCCAAGTACCAGCGGGATCGTTTTACTTCCAATGGATTTATCTCCTTCTGTATCCTCCATGTCCTTGACGAGTTCACGAACCATTGAAATAAGAAAGGCAAATACGGCATAACCCACAAATACATAGGTAACCCTGTTTATTTCAGGGATTTCGTTAGCGAATAGAGAGGCATTCAGCCGAAGCCAGAAGAATTCAAATAACCACACAACAAGTATGATGAAAGCGGTGGTAACGGCGACAATGAAATTACCCCAGAAAATCATTCGCTTATATTTGGCTGAATAGATCCAGAGCACGCCTGAAATGAATGGAAACAGCAATCCAAATGTGATCGCCTTTACACGGTAGGCCAGGTAGAATCCCAGGAGTATGGCAACCCCGTTCAGGATCATATGCACTTTGATGGCCGTTCTTGCATTGATCACTTTGTTCACAACCAGTTTATCGGGCCGGTTGACGCTGTCGATTTTAACATCAAAGTAATCATTGATCACATAGCCGCCAATTGCAATCAGCATGGCAGCCATGACCAGGATCAGGAAATCTGGAAGGAGGGAGATGGCGCCCGGGTCGCTGCTATAAATGAATGGACTGATGATGCAGTAACGAAGCAACAACTGGGTAAGTACAATGATCAGAACATTCGGCAGGCGGATTAACTGCGCCAGCGCCCCGAGGTAGGCTGTAACCGGTAAACCATTTAACTTCATCGACCTGGTTGTTTATTAAAATTTCTTCTTCGCATTTCTGAATTCAAACTTCTTCACTACCAATGGTAGGCATCATCATTCATCCATTTACCCTGTACCTTCAGCACCTGTTCGATCACATCGCGTACACACCCTTTGCCACCCGGGAAATGAGAAATATACCTGGCCACCGATTTGATCTCTTCAGCTGCATCGGCAGGACATGTTGCCACACCGGCCTCCAGCATGACCTCATAATCGGGAATATCATCTCCCATATAAAGCACCTGCTCAGGCTTCAGGTTGTACTTTTTCAGGTATTCCCTGAATACATCCAGCTTCCGCTCGACTCCCAAAAACACATCCTGGATCTGCAAAGCCTTCATCCGGTGCATCATGGAATCAGAACGCGCACCTGAAATGACCGCAACCCGGTATCCCTTTTTATGGGCAAGTTGCAGGGCATATCCATCCTTGACACTTGAAATACGGTGAGCTTCGCCATCGTTGGTGGTGATCACACTCCCATCGGTCAACACACCGTCATAATCAAAAATAAAGGTATTGACGGAAGGAAGGAACTCTTTATAATTTGCCATGTAACGCTTTGTATTTGATAATGTTATTACTGATACTGTCATAAAGTTCAAGGTACCCGGGATGCGTGGATAATAAGGCCCGGTGGTTATCAAGTACGGCCCTGTCGCCCCGAAGTGCCGGGCCTGTCTGGTACTGAAACAGATGGTTCTTCCTGACATTCTGAACAGTCTGGCTGATCAGGGGTTTCAGCAGATCAAAAGGAATTTTATGCTCCTCCAGCAACTCCTCTGCAATGACATACATGAAATTGGTGAAATTGGAGGCAAACACAGCAGAAAGATGAATCATCTTCCGGTGGTCGCTGTCAATTACCCGGACATCCTCTGACAGACTGTGCGCTATTTCCGACAGCAATTCCAATCCTTTGGCTGAATTTGCCTCAAGGCATACCGGAACCTTTTTAAAATTAATCCGACGCCGGGGTGAAAAAGTTTGCAGGGGATAAAAAACGCCAACGTTATCTGAGACCGCCGAAAGGACTTTCATATCCATTGTTCCGGAGGTATGAACCACCAACTGGTGCCGAAACGGAAGAGATAAAGCAACCTCGCTGATTGCAGCATCGGCAACAACCAGCATATACAGATCAGCATGCCGGGTGATGTTCCGCGGATCGGCAATGAATTCAGCACCAACCTTTCTGGCCAGATGCATTCCCTTCTCGCGGGTACGGTTACAAACCTCAACCACCCTGAAACCATGCCTGTGCAATGCAAGACCCAGATGGGCAGCCAGGTTCCCCGCTCCGATCAGAACCACATCCTGTATTTTCTTCATTGCCACAATCTGAATATTTCGCCAAAAATACAAAGATATGGTGTTAACTTCGCACTATCTTTCGCATTTATACCGTTAATCATCAAAAGTAATCATATGAAAAAAAACCTTGGCATCCTTTCCCTGCTGATTTTATTTACCAGCGTCGATGGTTTTAATCAAAACCGATCAATTCAATTCATTGACAAACCCTGGGCGGAAATATTGACCATAGCTAAACACGAGAAAAAGCTTATTTTCCTTGACGCTTTTACCTCCTGGTGCGGTCCCTGTAAATGGATGGCCGCGAAGATATTTACCAACGACACCATTGCCGATTACTACAATTCGACATTTATATGCGCACATTTCGATATGGAAAAAGGTGAGGGACCGAACCTGGCGAAATTATACAATGTGAGGGCCTATCCTACCCTTTTATTTGTCAGCGCGAACGGCGACATGATTCATCAACGCGTTGGCGCACCTCAAAAAGTTCAGGATTATATTCAAATGGGAATGGTCGCCATGATTCCCGGTGATGGATTTGCTTCCTGTGAAAAAGAATACCTGGATGGAAACCGTGCTCCGGCATTCATCCTGAAGTACCTTGACCGGCTCCAGGGAGCTTATCTGCCCATCAATGAACCTATGAATCAGTATTTTGCTTTACTAAAGGAGGCGGATATGTATAGCCAGGCGAACTGGGAAATATTATACAAGTATGTTAATGACCTGGATTCGAAGGAATTCAAATTCCTGCTGAGTCATCATAAGGTTTATGAGAAAATGTATACGAGGGATTCCGTTTTTGGGAAAGTCGTCGGGGTCTATACACAGGCGCTAATTACCTTGTCCCGAAACAGGTCATTCAACGACACCAACCTTAACCAGATTAAGCAAAAGATAAAGGACACCGGTTATACTGACGCGGACAAGGTTTTTTTCCAGGGTGAGCTGAATATGTATCAAATGAAATCAGAGACGGAAAAGTACCTGAATCTTGCCATGAAGGAGGTGGACCAGAACTATTCTGACGACTATGCCATGCTGAACCGGATGGCAGTGAATTTTTTCAAAATGGCAACCGAAAAAACGCAGATTGAAAAGGCAGCAGGGTGGGCAAAAAAATCGATTGCCTTAAAAAGCACGACCGAAAACAACGACACCTATGCCAAACTGATGTTCAAGTTAGGCAAGAAAGCAGACGCCATCAAATTTGAAAAGAAAGCCATTGAAATGGCTAAAAAAGATAACGCTGACACCAGTAAAATGGAAGAAACGCTAAGAAAATTCCAGAAATAATATCTCATGAACCATATTTCGTCACGCGTCACGTGTCACGTGTCACGAAATTATGCCTGCGCCGTTGGTAAAGGAAAGTTATAAGGGATCTCCCCTTCCGAATCCCTGATCTCCCCGTGCATGGCTTCATATTTAGCCACATTTTCCTTCAGCGCTTTGTAAAGCCGTTTTGCATGCTGCGGGGTAAGAATGATCCTCGACTTCACCTTCGCTTTCGGAACGCCAGGCATCATCTTTACAAAATCAATGATGAATTCAGCCGGAGAATGGGTTATGATGGCGAGATTGGAATAAATGCCCTCACCTACTTCATCAGAGATCTCAATGTTAATCTGATTCAGCGGATTCTTTTTTTCCTGCATAGCTTAAGATTTAATCTTCCTCTTTCGAAGCAAGAAGGATTTCGTATTCTTCTTTACTGCCAACGATGATATTTTCGTACTCGCGCAACCCGGTTCCTGCCGGAATAAGGTGACCAACGATCACATTTTCCTTGAGACCAAGCAGATCATCCTGGCGCGCATTGATGGCAGCCTGGGTAAGCACTTTCGTTGTCTCCTGGAAAGAGGCTGCAGAAATCCAGCTCTTTGTTTGAAGTGAGGCACGGGTTATACCCTGAAGAATCTGGAAAGCCGTGGCTGGTTTTGCATCGCGTGCTTCAACCAGTTTTTTATCTTTCCGTTTCAGCATGGAGATTTCATCACGCAGCTTACGTGCACTGATGATCTGTCCGGCTTTGAAGGTTGGGGAGTCACCCGGGTCTTCAACAACTTTTTTGCCGTAGATCCAGTCATTTTCCTCCTGGAAGTCGATCTTGTTGATCAACTCTCCTTCAAGGAACCTTGAATCACCCGGATCTTCAACTTCGACTTTACGCATCATCTGGCGGACAATGGTCTCGAAATGTTTGTCATTGATTTTAACCCCCTGTAAACGGTAAACCTCCTGGATTTCATTCACGATATACTCCTGGACCTTCATAGGTCCCTTGATGGCCAGAATGTCGCTCGGGGTGAGTGCTCCGTCGGAAAGGGCGGTACCAGCACGAACATAATCATTTTCCTGTGCCAGGATCTGTTTTGAAGTGGGAACGAGGTAACGTTTTTCTTCACCTGTTTTTGAGGTGATGATGACTTCGCGGTTTCCTCTTTTCAGTTTCTTTGCAAAGGACACCACACCGTCAATTTCAGATACCACAGCAGGATCGGACGGGTTACGTGCTTCAAACAATTCGGTAACGCGGGGTAACCCTCCCGTGATGTCACCGGCTTTGCCGATGGCACGCGGAATCTTTACCAGGATTTCACCGGCTTTGATCTTGGCTCCATCCTCGGTATTGATGTGGGCTCCAACCGGGATATCGTAAATCTTGATGATATCGCCTGTGGAAGATAAAATATTGATAGCCGGGTTCTTTGCTTTCTGGCGTGACTCAATAACGACCTTCTCGTGATAACCGGTCTGTTCGTCCGATTCAACGCGGAAAGTTACATTTTCAATGATGCTTTCAAAGTTCACCTTTCCGGGAACTTCCGAAAGGATTACGGCATTGTACGGATCCCAGTCACTGATCAGCTGGCCCTTCTTGATGGGATCCCCATTGTTGAAATAGAGACGGGCACCATAGGGTATGTGGGCAGAGGTCAGGGCGATGCGTGTGTTTTTATCAACAATCCTCATGTCGGCCGAACGACCGATGACGATCTCGTAGGTCTCTCCGGCATCACTGGTATATTCAACCGATCTGAGTTCATCAATTTCAAGGATGCCGTCATATTTGGCATCAATACGCGAAGCGCTGGCGATGTTCACACCAGCCACACCACCAACGTGGAATGTACGCAAGGTCAGCTGGGTTCCAGGCTCCCCGATACTCTGGGCGGCGATAACACCAACGGCTTCTCCCCGCTGCACCATGCTACCGGTAGCCAGATTACGGCCATAGCACTTTGCACAAACGCCCTTCTTCGATTCGCAGGTCAGCACGGAGCGGATCTCTACGCCTTCGAGCGGCGAACTGTCAATAGTGTGCGCAATTTCTTCGGTGATCTCACTCCCGGCAGTAATGATCAGGTCGCCTGTCTGGGGATGATGAATATCATGAAGCGAAACACGGCCAAGAATCCTGTCATATAAAGATTCTACAACCTCTTCCGCTTTCTTTAAAGCAGTGATGGTCAATCCGCGCAATGTTCCGCAGTCTTCCTCTGAAATGATCACATCCTGTGAAACGTCAACCAAACGACGGGTAAGGTATCCTGCATCGGCAGTCTTCAAAGCGGTATCGGCCAAACCCTTACGGGCACCGTGCGTTGAAATGAAGTACTCGAGTACCGACAGACCCTCCTTGAAGTTGGAAAGAATCGGGTTTTCGATGATCTCACCTCCACCTGCACCGGACTTCTGCGGTTTCGCCATCAAACCACGCATACCAGACAACTGGCGGATCTGCTCTTTGGAACCACGGGCACCTGAATCAAGCATCATGTAAACCGGGTTGAATCCCTGTTTGTCATTGATCAGCTGGTTCATCAGTGAAACCGTAAGCTGTGAATTTGCATGGGTCCAGATGTCGATGATCTGATTGTAACGTTCATTGTTGGTGATGAAACCCATGTTGTAGTTGTTCACTACCTCTTCCACTTCAAGCCTTGCATCGGCAACAAGTGATTCCTTGATCGCCGGAACAATAACGTCATCCAGGTTAAAGGATAAACCTCCCTGGAAAGCCATCTTGAATCCAAGATCCTTAATGTCATCAAGAAATTTGGCGGTCTTGGCAGTACCGGTCTTTTTCAGGATCATGCCGATGATATCCCGTAATGATTTCTTCGTCAGAAGCTGGTTGATATAACCATACTCCACGGGAACCACCTGGTTGAAAATTACACGTCCAACGGTTGTCTCGATAATCCGGGTTACCAGTTCGTCTCCTTCAAAGAAGGTATGACGCACTTTAATAATGGCATGCAGATCAACACTTTTCTCGTTATATGCGATAATCACCTCTTCTGGAGAATAAAAAGTCATGCCTTCTCCCTTTACCTTGAGCGTGGGGTCGCTTTTGCGTGCCTTGGTCATGTAATACAATCCAAGAACCATGTCCTGTGAAGGAACAGTTACAGGGGCGCCGTTGGCAGGGTTGAGAATGTTGTGGGAAGCAAGCATCAGCAGTTGCGCTTCGAGGATGGCCGCATTTCCCAGCGGAACGTGCACAGCCATCTGGTCTCCGTCGAAGTCGGCATTGAAAGCCGTACATACGAGCGGGTGGAGCTGGATTGCTTTTCCTTCGATCAGTTTAGGCTGGAAGGCCTGGATCCCGAGTCGGTGAAGCGTTGGTGCACGGTTAAGCAGTACCGGGTGTCCCTTCAGGATGTTTTCAAGGATATCCCAAACGACAGGGTCTTTCCGGTCGACAATTTTCTTGGCTGATTTAACGGTTTTTACAATACCGCGTTCCAGCATTTTCCTGATAATGAAAGGCTTGTATAATTCAGAAGCCATCTCTTTGGGTAACCCGCATTCACTCAGTTTGAGTTCCGGGCCAACCACGATGACCGAACGGCCTGAATAGTCAACACGTTTACCTAACAGGTTCTGGCGGAAACGTCCTTGTTTCCCCTTTAAACTGTCGGACAGTGATTTCAGTGCACGATTCGATTCGGTTTTTACAGCGCTTGCCTTGCGGGAGTTGTCGAACAACGAATCGACCGCTTCCTGGAGCATACGCTTCTCATTGCGGAGGATTACATCAGGCGCCTTTATTTCAATCAGTCGCTTCAGGCGGTTATTGCGGATGATCACCCTGCGGTAAAGATCATTCAGGTCGGAGGTGGCAAAACGACCGCCGTCCAGTGGCACCAAGGGCCGTAATTCAGGCGGGATCACGGGAACAACCTTTACGATCATCCATTCCGGACGGTTTTCAAGGCGTTTCTGGCCATCACGGAACGATTCGAAGACCTGAAGGCGTTTCAGTGCCTCCGCCTTGCGCTGTTGTGATGTTTCAGTATTTGCTTTGTACCGGAGGTCGTAGGATTCCTTGTCAAGATCAATCCGTGCAAGCAATTCACTCAAAGCCTCCGCCCCCATTTTGGCGACAAACTTATTGGGATCACTGTCGTCGAGGTATTGATTTTCCTGGGGAAGTTTTTCCATGATATCGAAATACTCCTCCTCAGAAAGAAAATCCAGGTAGTTCAATCCATCAACCTGTTTTACTCCCGGGTTGATGACAACATATTTTTCGTAGTAAATGATCGACTCAAGCTTCTTGGTAGGCAACCCAAGCAAAGATCCTATTTTATTGGGCAGTGACCTGAAGAACCAGATATGCGCCACAGGAACGACCAGTTGGATATGGCCCATGCGCTCTCTTCTTACCTTCTTTTCAGTTACCTCAACACCGCAACGGTCGCAGACGATCCCTTTGTAACGGATCCGTTTGTACTTACCGCAATGGCATTCCCAGTCTTTAACAGGACCAAAAATGCGTTCGCAGAACAGCCCATCACGTTCAGGTTTGTAGGTCCTGTAATTGATGGTTTCAGGCTTTAATACTTCACCACTCGACATTTCGAGAATCTTTTCCGGCGAAGCAAGGCTGATGGTAATTTTTGAAAAGCTGCTGTTTACCTGACCGTCTTTTCTGTAAGCCATATTGTTATATATTTCGATTGAAAAACCAAAAACAGAGAAAATCTTATACTTTCAAAGGCGAATGTTCGCCAGGGTCGTTAATCAAACGTAAGGTTCAATCCGAGACCACGCAATTCATGAACCAGCACGTTAAATGATTCCGGGATTCCCGGTGTCGGCATAGATTCACCCTTCACAATGGTTTCATAGGCTTTTGCCCGGCCAATCACATCGTCAGACTTTACTGTCTGAATCTCAAGAAGGATATTGGCAGCGCCAAAGGCTTCGAGTGCCCAGACTTCCATTTCTCCAAAACGCTGACCTCCGAACTGGGCTTTTCCACCAAGTGGCTGCTGTGTAATAAGGGAATAGGGGCCGATCGACCGTGCATGCATCTTGTCGTCGACCATATGGTGCAGTTTCAGCATATAGATGAAACCAACGGTAGTGGGCTGATCAAAACGTTCTCCTGATAAACCGTCATGGAGATAAACTTTTCCATTCCTGGGTAAACCGGCTTTATCAAGGTAATCGTTGATCTGGTCGATGGTGGCACCGTCAAAAATCGGGGTATTGAATCTCAATCCGAGTTTTTTTCCAGCCCATCCAAGAATCGTTTCATAAATCTGTCCGAGGTTCATACGTGAAGGAACCCCGAGTGGGTTTAAAACCACATCGACCGGTGTTCCGTCAATAAGGAACGGCATATCCTCTTCGCGCTGGATGCGGGCAACAATACCCTTGTTTCCGTGGCGGCCTGCCATTTTATCACCAACTTTAAGCTTGCGCTTCTTGGCAATATAAACCTTCGCCATCTGTACAATTCCTGCAGGAAGATCGTCACCGACAACCGCAACGAATTTTTTGCGGTTATGAACGCCCATAATTTCCTTGAACTTAATGATATAGTTGTTGATCAAGGTCTTGATGAGGTCATTCTTTTCTTTATCGGTGGTCCATTTATTCGGATTGATATTGAGATAATCGATATCCATCAAACTCTTGGTCTGGAATTTTGTTCCCTTGGCAATGACCTCCTGCTTGAAGTTGTTGTAAACGCCCTGGGAAACTTTGCCGCTCACCAGAACATTGAGTTTTTCGACCAGCTTGACTCTCAGTTTATCTACTTCCTTGTGGTATTCATCATCCAGTTTCTTGATATCATCTTTCTCGCGGGCCTTGGCTTTGCGGTCTTTGATAATTCTTGAAAAGAGTTTTTTATCAATGACAACGCCCTTCATCGACGGGGGGGCTTTGAGTGAAGCATCCTTGACATCACCAGCCTTGTCGCCAAAGATGGCGCGCAGCAGCTTCTCTTCCGGGGTAGGATCACTCTCCCCTTTCGGGGTGATCTTCCCGATGAGGATATCACCTTCGCTCACCTCGGCACCAATCCTGATCAGTCCGTTTTCGTCCAGATCCTTGGTTGCTTCAGCACTTACATTGGGGATATCATTCGTCAGTTCTTCAACACCGCGCTTGGTATCGCGCACTTCCAACGTAAACTCTTCAATATGAATGGAGGTGAAAATGTCCTCCTTCAAAACTTTCTCGGAGATTACGATAGCATCTTCAAAATTGTAACCTTTCCAGGGCATGAATGCAACCATCAGGTTCCGCCCAAGGGCAAGAGAACCATCTTTGGTGGCATACCCTTCGCAGAGAACCTGACCTTTGGTTACCTTGTCCCCTTTGCGAACGATAGGGCGAAGGTTAACACAGGTATTCTGGTTTGTGCGGGCAAATTTTGTGAGGGTATAACTTTTACAGTCATCATCGAAACTGATCAGCCTTTCTTTATCATCCCTGTTATAACGGATCACGATCTCGTTGGCATCAACAAATTCCACAACGCCATCACCTTCGGCATTGATCAGCACCCTTGAATCGCGGGCCACCATGTCTTCAATCCCGGTGCCGACAATCGCCGCCTCAGGATTCAACAGTGGTACGGCCTGGCGCATCATGTTCGATCCCATGAGTGCACGGTTTGCATCGTCATGCTCAAGGAACGGAATCAGGGAGGCTGCAATAGAGGCGATCTGGTTGGGCGCAATGTCAACAAGGTCGACCTTTGATTTATCAATAATCGGGTAATCGGCCAGATAACGGACTTTAACCTTCTCTTCCAGGAAATTTCCTACGTTATCCATAGGCGTCGTAGCCTGGGCAATGATCTTGTGCTCTTCCTCTTCGGCAGTCAGGTAAACAGGCTGCTCTTCGATGGTCACCCTGCTGTCGACAACGCGGTGATACGGCGTTTCGATGAAACCAAGCTTATCGATTTTAGCATAAACGCACAAGGATGAGATCAAACCGATGTTCGGACCTTCAGGAGTTTCAATGGTACAGAGACGTCCGTAGTGGGTATAGTGAACGTCGCGGACTTCAAACCCTGCACGTTCACGCGACAAACCGCCAGGTCCGAGGGCAGAGATACGACGCTTGTGCGTGATCTCCGACAATGGATTGGTCTGGTCCATGAACTGTGAAAGCTGGTTGGTACCAAAGAAGGTGTTGATCACCGACGACAACGTTTTGGCGTTGATCAGATCCATTGGTGTAAACACTTCATTGTCACGAACATTCATACGCTCGCGGATGGTACGTGCCATTCTCAGGAGGCCCACGCCGAACTGGTTGTACAGTTGCTCGCCCACGGTCCGTACACGACGGTTGCTCAAGTGGTCAATATCGTCCACTTCAGCCTTGGCGTTCACCAGTTCAATCAGGTATTTTATAATGGAGATGATGTCTTCCTTGGTCAGAACCTTGGTTTCAACCGGGGTATTGAGGCTGAGTTTCCGGTTGATCCGGTAACGGCCTACATCACCGAGGTCATATCTTTTATCGGAGAAGAACAATTTTTCAATGATTCCGCGTGCGGTCTCTTCATCGGGAGGTTCTGCATTACGCAGCTGCCTGTAGATAAATTCAACCGCCTCTTTTTCGGAGTTGGCAGGGTCTTTCTGCAACGTGTTGAAAATGATTGAATAGTCTGTTGCAAGCGCCTCTTCACGGTGGATCAGGATGGTTTTGATGCCGGCATCCAGGATCTGATCAACGTGATCATTCTCAAGGATGGTTTCACGTTCAATGATCACCTCTGTACGTTCGATGGAAACAACTTCTCCCGTATCTTCATCAACAAAATCTTCAATCCATGCACGCACCACGCGGGCGGCAAGCCTTGAGCCCACCACGCGCTTCAATGCAGCACGGCTGACTTTAATTTCCTGGGCCAGACCGAATATCTCGAGGATATCCTTATCAGTTTCAAACCCGATGGCACGAAGCAAGGTCGTTACCGGTAATTTCTTTTTCCGGTCGATGTATGCATACATGACATTGTTGATATCGGTTGTGAATTCAATCCACGAACCTTTAAAAGGGATGATCCTGGCTGAATACAGCTGAGCCCCGTTTGCATGGAAGCTGGTGCTGAAAAACACGCCGGGGGACCTGTGTAACTGAGAAACAACAACCCGTTCGGCTCCGTTGATCACGAAGGTGCCGCGCGGAGTCATATAAGGGATCATTCCGAGATAAACATCCTGGATGATTGTTTCAAAATCTTCATGTTCCGGATCGGTACAATAAAGTTTCAGTTTGGCTTTTAAAGGAACACTGTAGGTCAAACCACGTTCAATACATTCCTCAATGGAGTATCGCGGAGGGTCGATGAAATAATCCAGAAATTCCAATACAAAATTGTTGCGGGCATCGGAAATCGGGAAATTTTCAGTAAAAACCTTGTATAACCCCTCATTGACCCTATTTTCAGGATTCGTCTCCAGTTGGAAAAAATCCTGAAATGATTTCACCTGTATGCCAAGAAAATCAGGATACTCAGCTTGAATCTTGGTAGATCCAAAGCGAATTCTTTCGGTTTTTTTTGAAGCCAAGGTCGTATTTTTTATTCCCGCAGAGCGGGAAGGTTTGAAATTAATTTTTATAAATAAACCATAGACCTCTTCAAATTGAAGAGATCTATGCTTTTATTAAGGTATAAGAATCGTCTGTCTTACTTAATTTCAACCTCTGCACCAGCTTCTTTTAATTGACTCATTAAAGCGTTGGCTTCGTCTCTTGAAACACCTTCTTTGATTGCTTTCGGTGCTGCATCAACTAATTCCTTTGCTTCTTTCAAACCAAGGCTGGTCAGTTCCTTAACTAATTTAACAACAGCTAACTTAGCCTGTCCTGCTGATTTCAGAATCACATCGAATGTGTTCTTTTCTTCAGCTTCAGGAGCGGCGTTGGCAACAGGTCCTGCTGCAACAGCTACTGCTGCGGCTGCGGGTTCAATACCATATTCATCTTTCAGGATCTTCGCTAATTCGTTGACCTCTTTTACTGTCAAATTAACTAACTGTTCTGCAAAAGCTTTTAAATCTGCCATTTTTGTTACTATTTGTGTTCCGGTATGTCGGAACGGTTATTACTAAATTAATTTTTCAGGTTTTGGTTACTCAGGTTTTTCCGACAAGGTCTTGACGATCCCTGAAAGTTTGTTGCTGCCCGACTGTAAAGCCGACATAACGCGCATCGTTGGGGATTGTAACAGACCGATCAGATCACCAATCAATTCGAACTTCGATTTGATATTAACCAGGGCATCCAGCTGATTATCACCTAGATAGATAGTTTCTTCAACGTAGGCGCCTTTCAGGATGGGCTTAGGAGCGGTTTTACGAAATTCCTTGATCAGTTTGGCGGGGTCGTTGGCAACTTCCGAAAACATAATGGAGGTTGATCCGACCAGTACAGGGTAAAATTCCTCGAGGGATTTACCGCTGCCTTCCATGGCCTTCCGCAGCAAGGTATTTTTAACCACCCTGAGCTTGATATCCTTCTTGAAACACGTCCTTCTAAGCCTGCTTGTTGTTGCCGCATTCAGCGTCGAAGTATCAGTCAGATAAAAGGAGTTTGCTCCTTTAAGCTGTTCTGTCAGGGAATCTATAAGCTGGGTTTTTTCTACTTTTTTCATGATTGTTTTCTCTCAGATTTCTGTTTAAGCCGTAACCGATTTAGGTTCCACCGGAATACTTGGGCTCATGGTACTTGACATATAAATACTCTTTACATAGGTACCCTTCGCCGAAGAAGGTTTCAGTTTGATGATCGTGTTGATGAGTTCTCTTGCATTCTCTACAATTTTATCCTGTTCAAAGGAAACTTTTGCAACAGAAGCATGAATAATACCGAACTTGTCAACCTTAAAATCGATCTTACCGGCTTTTACTTCTTTAACGGCCTTTCCAACATCCATGGTAACAGTCCCCGTTTTAGGGTTGGGCATCAATCCACGTGGTCCGAGGATTTTTCCAAGTGCACCAACCTTAGCCATCACACTGGGCATGGTAATGATTACATCTACATCCGTCCAGCCACCTTTGATCTTTTCAACATATTCATCCAATCCGACAAAATCAGCGCCTGCCTGCATGGCTTCTTCTTCTTTATCGGGTGTACAGAGTACAAGGACACGAATAGTTTTACCGGTACCGTGGGGAAGCGTCACGATGCCGCGAACCATCTGGTTGGCCTTACGGGGATCAACCCCGAGACGAACATCAATATCGACGGATGAGTCAAACTTTGTATTGCTGATCTCTTTTACAAGCGCAGCAGCATCCGCCAACGAATAAACGGTATTCTTGTCGATCTTCGCCAAGGCAACCTTCCTCTTTTTTGTCAGCTTTATCATTGTTTATTTAATTTAATGTCGTTAATGAGGTCTATTAACAACTGGTTTATTTTCAACTATTTTTTGAAGGGGGCGGTACCTGTAACCGTAATTCCCATGCTTCGTGCTGTTCCGGCAACCATTTTGGTGGCTGATTCCAGCGTAAATGCGTTCAGGTCGGGCATTTTGTCTTCAGCGATCTTCTGTACCTGTTCCCACGAAACGGAGGCAACCTTATTGCGGTTCGGTTCGGGTGAACCCTTCTGAAGCTTTGAAACTTCCATCAACTGAACAGCGACAGGAGGCGTTTTGATGATAAAATCAAACGATTTATCCCGGTAAACGGTGATGACCACAGGAATCAATTTCCCGCCCTTGTCCTGCGTACGGGCGTTGAATTGCTTGCAAAACTCCATGATATTCACACCCTTGGCACCCAGTGCAGGTCCTACAGGGGGTGAAGGGTTTGCTGCCCCACCCTTGATCTGTAACTTAATAATTCCACTAACTTCTTTTGCCATGTTACTTATAATTAATGTTTTGACGGGGCATGCCCCATCATTTCAATATGATTCTACTCTTTTTGTACTTGCATAAAACTTAACTCCAATGGGGTCTTGCGACCAAAAATCTTTACCATGACCTTAAGTTTCTTTTTTTCTTCATTGATCTCTTCAATTACACCGCTGAAACTGTTAAACGGACCATCGATGACCGTCACTGTTTCTCCTACGATGAAAGGAATATTGACCTCTTCTCCCTGTTCCGACAGTTCATCAAACTTGCCGAGAATGCGTTTAACTTCCGATGGACGCAGCGGATGCGCTTCTCCTTTGGCTCCGAGAAAACCCAGAACTCCGGGAATATTTCTGATGATGTGCGGAATTTCGCCCACCAGGGTTGCTTCAATCAACACATACCCGGGAAAGTAATTCCGTTCTTTGCTTACTTTTTTCCCGTTCCGGATAAGGTACACCTTTTCAGTAGGGATAAGCACCTGTGAAATGTACTCCTGGAGCTTCAGATTCGCAATTTCACTTTCGAGATATTGCTTCACCTTCTTCTCATTTCCGGAGATAGCCCTGACGACGTACCACTTTTTGGTTACTTCACTCATGCTGATTGTGAGATTGACTCTTGGTTAACTCAGTTGAAACATTAGTCAAATAAATCCGATGGGATTTAGATGAGTTTATAAAATTGCAGAAGGATATTACGAAACACTTCATCCATCGCAAACACAATGACGGCAATGATCAGGGATGCCACGGAAACCACAATGGCACTGCCCTGTAATTCCGTCCATGTAGGCCACGACACCTTATGCATAAGCTCATCGTAGCTTTCCTGAATGTAGTTAATAACTTTATTCTTAGCCATTTATCTAATGTTTTTGCACGGGTGGTAGGAATCGAACCCACAGCCTACGGTTTTGGAGACCGCCACTCTACCAGTTGAGCTACACCCGTGTGTAATTAAACTTTAAAACGCCGGGCCTCCGCCCGGCGTTAGAATCAAATTTCAATTAGTCTAAAATTTCAGTTACCTGACCTGCGCCAACGGTACGGCCACCTTCACGGATAGCGAAACGAAGACCCTTGCTCATGGCGATTTCAGCAATCAAATCCACATGAATGGTGATGTTATCACCGGGCATACACATTTCTACTCCTTCGGGAAGATGGATCTCACCGGTAACGTCGGTGGTACGGAAGTAGAACTGCGGGCGATACTTGTTGTGGAACGGAGTATGACGTCCACCCTCCTGGGTCTTCAGTACGTAAATTTCGGCTTTGAATTTTTTATGCGGTGTGATTGAACCGGGTTTTGCAATAACCATACCACGACGGATGGAATCTTTGTCAATACCACGGAGCAACAGACCGGCATTGTCACCAGCTTCACCCCTGTCGAGGATCTTGCGGAACATTTCAACACCTGTAACAACTGATTTCAGTTTTTCTGCACCCATTCCAATGATGTCAACCGGATCGCTGGTATTGATAACACCAGTTTCAATTCTTCCGGTAGCAACTGTTCCGCGTCCGGTAATTGAAAATACGTCTTCAACCGGCATGAGGAAAGGTTTGTCAACATCACGGAGGGGTAATGGGATCCAGGTATCGACTGCATCCATCAGTTCCATGATTTTATCAACCCATTTCGGTTCTTTATTCAATCCGCCCAATGCTGATCCCTGGATAACCGGGGTATTGGCTCCGTCAAAACCATAGAAGGTAAGAAGATCACGGATCTCCATTTCAACGATTTCGAGAATTTCAGGATCGTCAACACTGTCGCACTTGTTCATGAAAACAACCAGCTTGGGTACACCAACCTGACGGGCGAGCAGGATATGTTCGCGCGTTTGGGGCATGGGACCATCGGTAGCAGCTACAACGATGATGGCGCCGTCCATCTGGGCAGCACCCGTAACCATGTTCTTGATGTAGTCAGCGTGACCTGGGCAGTCAACGTGTGCATAGTGACGAAGAGCAGTCGAATACTCGATGTGAGCCGTGTTTATCGTGATTCCACGTGCTTTTTCTTCCGGTGCATTGTCGATGGAGTCAAACGACCTGAACTCGGATAAACCTTTTTCTGCCAAAACTAACGTGATGGCAGCCGTTAACGTGGTTTTGCCATGATCAATGTGGCCAATTGTACCAACATTGACATGCGGTTTGGAGCGTGAAAATTTTTCTTTAGCCATTTTATTAAAGTTTAATTACAAAGTTTAATTACGAACTATTTGAGTTAATATTTATTTTAATTCAGATGACACAACGCCGTGAAAGTTGAACCATCTGTGGAGCCTTTGAGCAGAATTGAACTGCTGACCCCTTCCTTACCAAGGAAGTGCTCTA
>JBAXVX010000004.1:0-165094 GCA_037128705.1 Bacteroidota bacterium
AGGCAAAACGACATCAACCGATATTATGAATTCAATTTACCAAAGTAGAATTAATGACCAATGACCAATCCCTAATGGCTAATCCCTAATGGCTAACCCCTACATTAATTTCTGATAAACCATCCACCAGCGGTCGGGAATGTCGTTTTCGCAGGCAGTCTGGTAATCCTTATAGGAACAGGGAACGAGGTAATGACGCTCATACTTGATCCGCTGTTCGGCAGGCAGCGGGATCTCCATCCACCACCGGTCGGTCTTCTTGCTCTTGTAAAAAACAATCTCCTCTTTATGATCGCTGATGGTTACCCGGTATTTAAGGTAATCCTCCTCGTTTTTGAACGGGAAATCATGGGCGCGCTGGTAATATCCATCGAGAAAATACCAGATCATCTGGGCTACCAGGTGAGCCGTCTGGCCGGTGCGGTCATACTTTGGGTTGACTTCATAAAACCCGATGGAGGTCAGTTTATCACTGAGCCCCGCATACCGTACTATCTGGCAGGCCTCCTCTCCATAAAATCCGTTGGGTGTTGCATTTCCGTTGCCGGGTGCATCTGAATTACGGATGGCGGAAATATCAAAGCTGACCATGTCGGCATTGCGTACGATGGGTTCCACCTCCTCGAGGCTTTCGTTCACGATCCCAAGCCTGTAGGTATCAAAAAAGAGGTTTTTCATGAGCCGGAGCGCATCCTGGTCAATGAAATAGGTCTGGTAGCCGATGTTGGCGTAGTTGAACAGGTAATTGGGCTGATGCAGGATGATGTTGCTCAGGTAGGACTGGGAATCCATCTCCTGCTCTGACTTTCCCAGGTCAAACATGGGATCGATGGCAACAATGTTGATAATCTGTCCGAGGCTCTGATAGGCCTGGTAGTTGGCATAGGTCAGATCCTGACTTCCACCCAGGATTACCGGGAGTACATTGTTGGTGATCATCTCAGCCACTACTGAACTCAGGGCAAAATAGGTATCTGACACCGTGTATCCTCGTTTGATATTTCCGAGGTCGGCCAGTTTAATCGGATGGGGCCCGGGATTCAGCTTGTAAAGGTATTTACGTATCTGGTCAGGAGCCATTCCGCATCCTTCATTATCCACAGCGTTCCGGTCATCTTTCACGCCGATCAGAACAATGTCGTATGCAGTATAATCGGGAAAATCACTGGCATCGGAATAGATACCGATTACATTTCCAAGGCGGGCCTGGCCGGCTGTTTCACCACTCTGGGGGATCTCACCCAGATCGAGGGGTTCAAAAAAAGCAGAAATATCCATGGGACATTACTTTTTCTTCTTCGATTTAGACTTTGAGGGCTGTGTTTCAGCAATTATTTTCTTGCATTCCTCGAGGGTCAATGCCTTGGGATCTTTCCCCTTTGGAATTTTGTAATTTTCCTTGTTGAATGCGATGTAGGCTCCATAACGGCCATTCAAAACCTGGATCACTGCTTTATCCTCCGTGAATTCCTGCAGGATCTTCTGGCTGTCGGACTCTCTTTTGATCCGGATAATCTCACAGGCACGTTCGAGTTCAATTGTCAGCGGATCATCCTCTTTGGGAAGCGAATAGAAGAGTGAATTATGGCGGATATAGGGGCCAAACCGCCCGATGGCGACTGTAACCTCCTTGGATTCAAATTCGCCCACAGCCCTGGGAAGTCTGAAGAGTTCGAGTGCCTCCTCAAGGGTGATCGAATCGATGCTCTGTCCCTTTTTCAGGGAGGCAAATTTTGGTTTTTCCTCTGCGTCGGCATCACCAACCTGGACCATCGGGCCATATCGTCCGATCTTTACAAAAACATTCAGCCCGCTTTTGGGTTCCTTGCCTAGCAGTTTTTCGCCACTCACCTTTCCCGAATTTTCGAGAGTGCCTTCGATCTGTTTGTGAAAAGGAAAGTAAAATTCCTTGATCATCTGGTTCCACACCATCTTCCCTTCGGCAATTTCGTCAAATTCCTCTTCCACATTGGCCGTGAAGTTGTAATCCAGGATGTTGTTGAAATTCTCAACCAGGAAGTTATTTACGACGGTTCCAATGTCGGTGGGGAAAAGTTTCGACTTTTCATAGCCCACATTCTCTGTTTTTACCTGTTCGGTGATGACCGATTTTTTAAGGGTCACCAGGGTATAGCTTCGGGAAACGCCGGGCCGGTCCTCCTTGACCACATATTCTCTTTTCTGGATCGTGGAGATGGTAGGTGCATAGGTAGAGGGGCGCCCGATACCCAACTCTTCCAGTTTCTTCACCAGCATGGCCTCCGTGTACCGGAAGGGCTGCTGGGTGAATTTTTCCTGGGCATTCATTTCGGTCAGATCCAGTTTATCCCCGGGATTCATCAGGGGCAACATTCCCTCTTCCCCGTTCTGATCTTCCTCGTCGGTCGATTCCATATAAACCTTCAGGAACCCGTCGAATTTGATCACCTCTCCCTTTGCGATGAACTTTTCGGCAGCACCGGAAATTCCGATGGTAACATTGGTCTTTTCAAGTTCGGCATCCGCCATCTGGGAGGCGATGGTCCTTTTCCAGATCAGCTCATACAGCCGTTTATGCGATTTGTCCCCTTCGATGGTCCGGTTGGTCATGTAAGTCGGGCGAATGGCCTCATGCGCCTCCTGGGCCCCCTTGGTTTTTGTTGCAAATTTGCGGGTTTTAACATATTCAGCACCGAAAGAGGCCGTGATTTCCGTACTCGACATGGCCAGGGCCATATCCGAAAGATTCACCGAGTCGGTACGCATATAGGTGATCATCCCCGACTCATAGAGTTCCTGTGCAACCCGCATGGTGTTTGCTACCGAGAATCCCAGTTTACGGGAGGCCTCCTGCTGCAACGTGGATGTAGTAAAGGGAGGCGATGGAGATTTTCTGGATGGTTTGGTATCAACCTCTTCAACCGTATAAACTGATGGAATACACTTCTGAAGGAAGGCAACAGCATCCTCTTTTTTAACAAACCGCTTGTTCAGTTCAGCTTTTACTGCACTGACCTTATTCCCGCTTTTAACCAGGAAATCGCCTGCGATGCGGAATGCCGAAGTGCTCTGAAAGCTCTTTATCTCATCTTCCCGTTCAACAATCAGCCTGACAGCTACGGATTGTACACGGCCTGCCGACAGCGACGGCTTGATCTTTTTCCAGAGCAGGGGCGACAATTCGAAACCCACCAGCCGGTCCAATACCCGGCGTGCCTGCTGTGCATCAACAAGATTTTTATCAATGGCCCTCGGGTTTTCAATGGCCTCCTGAATGGCTGATTTGGTTATTTCATGGAAGGCTATGCGTTTGGTTTGGGCGCTGTCCAGTCCAAGGGCTTCGATCAGGTGCCATGAAATGGCCTCCCCTTCGCGGTCCTCGTCAGATGCCAGCCATACACATTCAGAAGCCTGGGCTATCTTTTTTAATTCAGCAACCAGCTTTTTCTTATCAGGAGATATAATATAATTGGGAATAAATCCATGTTCTATATCAACCCCGAGATCTTTCTTGGAAAGATCTGCCACATGCCCCATGCACGACTTCACCGTAAAATCCTTTCCCAGAAATCCGCCAATGGTTTTTGCCTTTGCAGGAGACTCAACAATAACTAAGTTCTTCGTCATATGGATACCGTATTTAGTGCTCGAAATCCGGTGCAAAAGTAAGACAATTAAGTTAATCCTTACCTTTGCCGCGGATTTTTATGCTTAATCGGTCATTTGACCATAAGGTAACAGCAAAGGTGCAAAATAGTAAAAAAATATACATTGAAACCTATGGCTGCCAGATGAATGTTTCTGACAGTGAAATTGTTGCCTCCATTCTGACGGATAAGGGGTATGCGCATACCAGGGAGGTCGCCGAGGCCGATATCGTGCTGGTAAATACCTGTTCCATCCGCGAAAATGCAGAGGATCGCGTGAGGAAAAGGCTGCATTACTTCAAATCCCTGCGAAAGAAAAAACCTCACCTCATCATCGGCTTACTGGGTTGCATGGCCGACCGTACAAAAACAGCCCTGATGGAGGAAGAACAGTTGCTCGACCTGGTTGCAGGGCCCGACTCATACCGGCATCTCCCTCAGCTTCTTGCTCAGGTTGGCAGTGGTCAGAAAGCCATCGATACCATCCTATCCATCGATGAAACCTATGCGGATATCAACCCGGTACGGATCGACTCCAACGGGGTTTCCGCCTTTATCTCCATCATGCGGGGCTGTGAAAACTACTGCTCCTATTGCGTGGTGCCCTCCACCCGTGGTCAGGAACGAAGCCGCGACGCCGCATCGATCGTGCGTGAATCCATTGATCTCTTTGACAAGGGATACCGTGAAATAACACTGCTGGGCCAGAATGTCAACTCCTATCACTGGAAAAGCGGGGATGAGGTGATCACCTTCGCACACCTGCTCGAAATGGTAGCTAAAGTAAGTCCCCTGATGCGGATAAGGTTTGCAACCTCCCATCCCAAAGACATTTCCAACGAACTGCTGCACACCCTGGCCACCCATTCCAATCTCTGCAAAGCCATTCATCTTCCTGTCCAATCCGGAAGCAATCACATGCTTGACCTGATGAACCGGAAGTACACGCGCGAAGATTACATGGAACGAATTGAAACAATCAGGCGGATCCTTCCCGGATGCGCCATCTCCACGGACATCATCACCGGTTTCTGCAATGAAACGGAAGAGGATCACCGCGAGACCCTGTCCCTGATGGAATGGGTGGGTTATGATGCCGCCTTCATGTTCAAATATTCGGAGCGGCCGCAAACGCTGGCTGCCGATACCCTCCAGGACAATGTTCCCGGGGAAACTAAAGAACGGAGGCTGACAGAGATCATTCACCTCCAGCAGAAACTCTCGCTGGCCTGCAACCGGAATGAGATCGGCAAAACCCTGGAGATCCTTGTGGAGGGACAGTCAAAACGCTCCGAAAGTCAGTATTTTGGACGTAGTTCTCAAAACAAGGTGGCTGTTTTCACAAAGACTGATGCGGGTCCGGGAAGCTATGCACAGGTAAAAATTTCCAACGCCACCTCGGCCACTTTATTGGGCGAGGTTGTCTGACAAAAAAATGTAATTTTGCCTTCTTTAAGACTATGAACAATTATCAACTGACTCACCTGAAGGAGCTGGAGTCGGAAGCAATGTATGTACTGAGAGAGGTGGCAGCACAATTTGAGCGCCCTGTGCTCCTTTTTTCGGGTGGAAAAGATTCCATCGTTCTCGTGCATCTCTCACGCAAGGCCTTTTACCCGGCCAGGATTCCATTTCCTTTACTGCATATCGATACGGGTCACAATTTCCCTGAAACCCTTGAGTTCAGGGACCGCATGGCCGAATTGGTCAACGCCCGGCTTCTGGTAGGCTCCGTTCAGGAGTCGATCGATACAGGCAGGGCTGTTGAGGAAAAGGGGATCAATGCCAGCCGCAATGTGCTGCAAACGGTCACCCTTCTCGATGCGATTGAAAAAAACAAGTTTGACGCAGCCATAGGCGGGGCAAGGCGCGACGAAGAGAAGGCCCGTGCCAAGGAACGCTTTTTTTCCCACCGCGATGAGTTCGGGCAATGGGACCCTAAGAATCAAAGACCGGAACTATGGTACATGTTCAACGGAAAAAAAAGGATGGGAGAACATTTCCGTGTTTTTCCCATCAGCAACTGGACTGAGATGGATGTATGGCAATACATCCTGGCAGAGAACATCGACCTCCCCAGCATCTATTTTACCCATGAACGCGATGTGTTTTACCGCGACGGCGTTTGGCTGGCCGCAGCACCCTTTATGGAAATGAAACCAACAGAGAATGTGGAATACCGGCGGGTTCGTTGTCGTACGGTGGGCGATATCTCCTGCACCGGGCTTACCCTTTCCACGGCAGATACGGTTGAAGAGATCATCCAGGAAATTGCGGCCACCCGTGTAACCGAACGCGGTGGCCGTTACGATGATAAACGTTCCGAAGCAGCCATGGAAGACAGGAAAAAGGAGGGATATTTCTGATGGAACAAACCTTTTCGAACAACGCCTACCTGGGCATGGAGTTGCTGCGTTTCACTACTGCCGGCAGTGTGGACGACGGTAAAAGCACCCTCATCGGCCGCCTGTTGTATGACAGTAAATCCATTTTTGAAGACCAGCTCGATGCGGTCAGGCGTGCCAGCGTGCAAAAGGGGAGCGAATACCTGAACCTCGCCCTCTTCACCGATGGCCTTCGCGCTGAGCGGGAACAGGGGATCACCATCGATGTGGCATACCGCTATTTTGCCACACCCCAGCGCAAATTCATCATTGCCGACACCCCCGGACATATTCAGTACACCCGCAATATGGTGACCGGCGCCTCCACGGCCAATGCCGCCATCGTACTGATCGATGCCCGGAATGGAGTCATTGAACAAACGCATCGCCATACTTTTCTTGCCTCTCTTCTTGGAATCCCGCACATCATCGTCTGCATCAATAAAATGGACCTGGTGGATTTCAGGGAGGATGTTTATACCAGGATCCTTAACGATTTCCAGGACTTTGCAAACCAGGTTTTTCCCGACCAGGATATGCGCTTTATCCCCATCAGCGCCCTGAAGGGAGACAACGTGGTCAAACCCTCGGAAAACATGTCCTGGTATTCGGGTGGAACTTTGCTCCATCACCTTGAAACCATTCCCATCAGCCAGGATCACGACCTGGTACATCCGCGTTTCCCGGTGCAGTATGTGATCCGTCCTGAATCGGACGAGTTCCACGATTACCGGGGGTATGCAGGGCGTGTTGCCGGCGGATTCTTTCAACCCGGCGATAAGATCATGGTGCTCCCGTCGCGGCTGGAAAGCGAAATTGCCACTGTCGATTCCTTCAGCACCCACCTTTCAGAAGCGCATGCACCCATGTCGGTCACCCTTACCCTGAAGGACGACCTGGATATCAGCCGGGGCGATATGATCGCCGGTGCCCGGGATATTCCCCAGGAGAGCTGCAACATTGATGCTATGATCTGCTGGATGAATCCCCGGCCAATGCAGCTTCAGGGAAAATATGCCCTGAAGCATACCACCAGGGATGTTCGCTGTCTGGTACAGGAGATCGATTATGTTCTGAACATCAGCACGCTGGAGAAGATAACAGAGAAAAAAACCGTGCAGATGAACGAAATTGCACACATTCGCCTCCGCACGACAAAACCGCTGTTCTTCGATCCCTATAAGATCAACCGGATCACCGGCAGCCTCATCCTCATTGATGAAGCAACCAACGAAACGGTTGCAGCAGGAATGATCCTTTAAAACCGCTGGTTTTTCACAATAAATGGATGAAAAATCAGTTATTTTAAATTACTGTTTATCACAATTCCAGAAATACTGCATTCATGAATCTATTCCGATACGCTCTCACATGCCTGTTAACCCTTACAGGTGTTTTACAGCTTTTTGCACAACCCGTTCCCATCGGACAATGGCGCGACGAACTCCCTTACACCCTGGTCAATTCCGTGACCGATGCCGGGAGTAAAATATATGCCTCCACCCCCTATGCCGTTTTCTATTTTGACAAAGAGGACAACAGCGTCGTGCGCATCACGAAGATTAACGGGCTGTCCGATATCGGGATCAGTACCATCCGCTACAACAAGGAATACCAGACCCTGGTGATCGCCTACAGCAATGCAAACATCGACCTGATCAAGAACAACACGATCATCAATATTTCTGATATAAAACGCAAGCCCATCCTGGGAAATAAAACCATCAACGATATCTATTTTATCGGGAAAAATGCCTATCTGTCATGCGGATTCGGCATTGTGGTTCTCGACATCAGCAGGGAGGAGATCCTCGACACCTATTACATCGGAAAGGACGGAAGCCAGGTCAATGTGCTCGCTCTCACAAAAGACGGGAACGATTCCCTGTTTGCCGCTTCGGAAAAGGGGATCTACAAGGCCTATGCAAAGGATGTGAACCTGACCAATTTTGCAGCCTGGCATAAGGATGCCCGGATGGATACCACCGCAAAATATAACACCATCACCTATTTTTCCGGGAAGGTGTTCGTGAACAAAAAGCAGGGATCAGAAGTAGCCGATACAATGTATACCTTCTCCAACGGGAGTTGGAGCCGCTGGGAACCCGAATTTTTTAACCCGGTGATGCATCTGCAGTCAACCGATAATTACCTGGTGGTATCCTATAACTACTTTGTCACGGTTTATAATCCCTCCCTGGAGGTCTTCACAAAAATCTATAGTTATTTCCCGGGTTCACCCTACCCACAGGATGCCATTGCCGACCGGGACGGATTGTTCTGGGTGGGCGACACCTACTCCGGGCTGCTCAGTTTTGAGCCCATCACCGGAAGTGTCACCCGTCTTAATCTGAGCGGACCCTCCACGGCCCTGGCCTTCAGCATGACCTGCTGGGGAAATGATCTTTACATTGCCCCGGGAGGAAGGGATGCGTCTTTCATTCCGATCTGGATTGCCCCGCAGGTGTATCATTTCAACAATACCAACTGGAACAACATTGCCGGTTACAACAACCCTGTAATGAACCAGGCACACGACGTGGTAAACATTGCTGTTGATCCCTTCGACAGCAAACACGTTTTTGCGGCATCTTTCGGAAGGGGATTGCTTGAATTATACAATGATTCCGTCGTAAAACGATACAATGAAAGCAACAGCACCCTTGGGCATCACACCTCTTCCGACACCTCCGATATCCGTGTAGGGGGCATTGCCTTTGATGCAGCCGGAAACCTGTGGGCTGTTACGTGTCACAACAACAACTGCCTCTCCATGAAGAAGGGAGCGCAGTGGACCGGGTTTAACATCCCTATTGTGAATGAAAGCGACCTGGGCCAGATCCTCATTGATAAAAATGGCCAGAAGTGGATCCAGATGCGGTACGGGAACACCAACCCAAATTCGATCATGGTCTTTACCGACAATGGAACGCCTGAAAATCCTTCCGACGATAAGTCCGCCCTGCTGAATTCAGCCGTAGGCAGTGGCAATATCCCGGGAACAACGGTTTTAACAATGGCGGAAGACAAAAAGGGGGAAATATGGATCGGCACCGAACAGGGCGTTGCTGTTTTTTACTCTCCGGAGAATGTATTTCAACCCGGCCAGAATTTCGATGCCCAGCGCATCCTGGTCACGCAGGGCAGCAATGTGCAATACCTGCTTGAAAATGAAACTGTGACGGCCATTGCAGTGGATGGAGCCAACCAGAAGTGGATCGGAACCGACCGCGGAGGAGTTTTCCTCTTCTCCGAAGACGGAACAAAACAAATATATCACTTTACCGCTGAAAACAGCCCGCTCCTGTCTGACCGCATCACCAGCATCGCCATCAACAATGACGGGGAGGTGTTTTACGGTACCGACAAAGGAGTGATCTCTTTCAGGGCACCGGCCACTCCGGGTGGCGATACCAACGAGAATGTATATGCTTTCCCGAACCCGGTTAAATCAGATTATGAAGGGTACATTGCAGTGAAAGGACTGGTCAGCAACGCACAAGTCCGGATTACCGACATCAATGGGGTGTTGGTCTATTCAACCCGTGCCGAAGGCGGACAAGCCGTTTGGGATGGTAAAAATTTCGATGGGAAAAAAGCGCGGACCGGTGTTTACCTGGTTTATGCTGCAAATGACAGTGGGGCTGAAAAGGTGGTCACAAAAATCCTCATCATCAACTGATGCTGCACTCAACAAGAGGCATCGTTTTTCATTCAACCAGGTACGCTGAAACCAGTCTGATTGTAAAAATCTATACTGCGCTTTTTGGTCTGCAATCATACCTGGTCAAAGGGGTGAGAAACCCTAAATCCAAGATCAAACCCGGACTGTTCCAGCCACTCACCCTGCTCGATCTGGTGGTATATCATAAGGAGCGGAACTCCCTGCAATCAGTGAAAGAGATCAGGCTTGCGCATCCCTACCAATCCATCCCATACGATATCCGGAAAAGTTCCGTGGTGCTCTTTGTCAATGAGCTGGTATACAAGTCTATTCGTGAGGAGGAACCCAATCCTTCGCTCTTTGAATTCCTGTGGGCTGCCTGCCTGGAACTGGATGGGACCAGTCATCCGGTTTCAAATTTTCACATCTGGGTGGCCCTTCAACTTTGTACCCATCTTGGTATTTTCCCGCAGTCGAATTATTCATCCAGATTCCCGATCTTCAATCTCAGGGAGGGTATATTCCAGCCGGCCATCCCGGAACACCCGCATTACCTTGATCAGCGAAGCAGTCTCCTCCTTCATTCCTTACTTGAATCATGCCGGTCAGGGCCCTATCAAAGCAGCGAAAAACTGATCAAGCCGGATGAACGCGATCACATTCTTGAAACCATCCTTCTTTACTATCAGCTCCATCTCCCGGGTTTCAAAGGGCTTCAATCACATCATATTCTCCATACCGTGCTCTCCTGAGCCTGAACGGTTCTGCAAAATCCTTATCTTTGCCAAAATTTTGGCACCATGAGCAACGGATTAACCGAACAGGAAACAATACGCAGAAATTCACTCAATGAGATCATCAGGCTTGGCATCAATCCCTATCCGCCCGAAACCTTTGAAGTCAATACCAGGGCGGCTGACATAAAAATTAATTTCCCCGGAGATCCTACCCTCTACCAGCAGGCAAGCATTGCAGGCCGCATTATGAGCCGGCGTATCATGGGGGCCGCCTCTTTTGTTGAACTTCAGGACGAAAGCGGCCGGATACAACTGTACGTTAAACGCGACGATATTTGCCCGGGAGAGGATAAAACGCTCTACAACACGGTATTTAAGAAACTGCTCGACATTGGTGACATCATCGGGGTGACAGGCTTTGTGTTTATCACCCAGATGGGAGAGATCACCATTCATGTAAAATCACTCACGCTGCTGAGCAAATCGCTGCGTCCGCTCCCGATTGTGAAGGAGAAGGAAGACACCGTTTTTGACGCCTTTACCGATCCCGAACAGCGCTACCGCCAGCGATATGTCGACATGATCGTCAACCCGGAGGTGCGCGATGTGTTTGTGAAGCGCAATGTGCTGCTCAATTCAATGCGCAGTTTTCTGAATGCCAAATCGTACCTGGAAGTGGAAACCCCTGTTCTTCAGCCGCTTTACGGCGGTGCCGCTGCCAGGCCTTTTAAAACGCACCACAATGCCCTGGATATGACCCTGTATCTCAGGATCGCGAATGAACTTTACCTGAAAAGGTTGATCGTAGGGGGATATGACGGTGTATATGAATTTTCAAAGGATTTTCGTAACGAAGGGATGGACCGTTTCCATAACCCTGAGTTCACGCAAATGGAACTTTACGTCGCTTTTAAGGATTATGAATGGATGATGAACCTCGTTGAGGAGATGGTGGAGAAAATTGCCCTGGACCTGCACGGAAAAACCGAAGTCCGGGTAGGCGAAAACCTGATCGATTTCAAACGTCCCTGGAAACGGTTCACGATGTTCGAAGCCATTGAACATTTTACAGGGATTGACATCAGCAGCAAATCAGAGGCGGAGCTAGGGATAATAGCACGTGAGATTGGGGTCCCTATAGATAAAACCATGGGCAAAGGCAAGATCATCGACCAGATATTCGGAGAAAAATGTGAACCATTTCTGATCCAACCGACTTTTATTACCGATTATCCGGTGGAGATGTCCCCGCTCGCCAAGAAACACCGCACCAAAGAGGGGTTGGTTGAACGCTTCGAAGCGATATGCAACGGAAAGGAACTTTGCAACGCATTTTCAGAACTGAACGACCCCATTGACCAGCGCGAACGGTTTGAGTCGCAGCTGGAACTCGGAAAACGCGGTGATGATGAATCGATGGTGTTGGACGAAGACTTTCTGCGCGCCCTTGAATTCGGGATGCCTCCCACGGCCGGACTCGGCATCGGCATTGACCGGCTCACCATGATCATGACCAATTCGGCATCCATCCAGGATGTTCTGTTCTTTCCGCAGATGCGGCCTGAAAAACGGGCTAACGAATAATCACCACCCTTTTGTATTGTACGTTACTTCCGGTTGACAGCTTATAAAGATAGACCCCGGCGGGCAATTTGTTTCCTGAAGCACCGGTTCCATCCCAGCTAACACTGTGAATCCCTTTTTCATAGATTCCGGCACCAAGCACCCTCACCCGGGTTCCGCGCATATCTGTAATACTCAATTCAGCCCTCCCGGGTTTCTCCAGGATAAATGGCAGGTTTGTAATTCCGGTGAATGGGTTGGGGTAGCTTTCCCCAAGATGATCGCCTGAAGGTTCGGCCACCTCCGACAACAGATCTTCGTTAATCATGATGATGATATGCTGAGCGCCCTGGGGGGTGATTACTTCCATTGAATCGGTATAAAATTCCATCAAAGGGCTAAAAGATAGTGGCAGATAAATTCTCACCCGAACAGCAACAGAGTCCCCCGTATTCAACAGGTGCGGCAAAGTGGAGACCGACATGGAGTCGACATACCAGCAACTTCCCTCCTGCTGAACGCTGCTCAGTGTAATCGCGCCGGAGGTGTAGTTATGCAATTGAGAAATTTTTCCGTTTATCGCGTCGTCAGCTGTGCGGAACCAAAGGGTATCAGGAACCGCCGTGATATCGGTGTATACCGAATTAAAGGTAAAGGGGTCGCCCGGCCCTATGAGGGGGCAGGTTTCATGGCGTCCCGATTCATCGGCCGCAGAAAGATAGTATTGAATCACGCTGCCTCCGGGCTGTGAGGGAATAATGCCGGTATAATGGTTATCTGATGTATTCAGCATGGGTAAGGCCTGGTAACTTCCGTTTCCGACTTTATACCAGATGAGCACCGAATCGTTCCTGACAGGCATTTTGCTGCAGGCAATGATATCGGCATTGATCACCCAATCGTTTTCACAGGGCTGGTTTCCGGAGAGGGGAATGTGTTTTATGTAGAGCATTCCGATGTCGGCGATTCCCATCACACGGCAGTGCAGAGCATCGGTCGACTCCCAGGGAGTGGAGGGATTCCCGATGAAGCCAATCACCTCATATCCCGGCATGGCTGCCTGATAAACAGCCAGTGCACTGTCGTCCCAGGTAGAGTTCATAATCGGGACCAATACCTTGTTGTTGAGGATCACTGAATTGGTATAGGGTTCGTCATCGGGGGTGTTAACCCTGTATACTTTAAATGGATACCCGTACGAACTGGGGGTGGTTGCCCAGAAGGCGGCTGCCGTTTCAATGGCCGAATACTGTTGATGTGACGGGGGTACTTTGCGGATGAGGATTTTGTCGGGTGCAAGAAATTTTCCCCAGCAGTCGATGTGATCGATGTAGGTGCCATTTGGATCGGGTCTCACAAAATAGTTCTCTATCCCGAGATAATCATGAACTTTCTGAGCCACCTGGTAATGGGTTTGGGTGGGATTTTCCTCCCAAATCAATTCCGTTGATGAAGCGTCCCCGTGCCCTTCGGTCATGTAATTTCCGCCGGTTGAGATCAGGTTCATCCCGAACCAGGGAATTCCAAGCATCTGCGCTACTTTTTTAGGGATTTCATCATCGTTGGGACGGGGACGGTTGTAAGGAAAATCAACGATCCCAACCTGGTTGGCGCTGTCCGACTCAAACCATGGACCGTAGTCCCTGGTCCAGTAACTGTCGGATGGAGCAATCAGAAAATTACAATGACTGGTATCCACCCCGTTGGCAACATATTGGTTTATCACCGTGTTTTTCTGCCCGGTGGAGGCCACAATGGTGGTTACTGTGAGATCGGTGGCCATCTCTTTGATCAACGCAACAGGGATTCCGAAGGGGTAACGCACCAGGGCTCCCTGCACCCGGTCAATTTCGGCAACATTTCTGATAGCGGCCAATGGAGGGTCAGTTTCAATAAAATTCCTCCCGATTTCGCTTAGGTGAAGACGCTCTTCGGGGGTCATCTCGTGCCTTAAGTTCCCGTTTGGCCGGGTGACAGAATCCTGGGCAAAGGAAAAATTGGCAAATAAAAAGATCAGGAAAAACAGGGAGTACAGCTTTTTCATTCAGGGCAGATTGGCGTCACAAATTTAGTATTTTTACCGTACTTTCAAATTCACTAACTTTGCCGGCAATTATTTTCACATTAATGACGTTTATTAAGTGACAATAATCGTAAACCTCATTCCCTGTTAAACATTTATTTGCATGACTTTCAAACAAAGCCTTTTTTTTATCCTCCTGATATTTTGTTTACCCTTTTCCCTGATTGCGCAGGATACCATCCGCCCCGATTCAGTCATTAAAAATCAAAAACTGGTTACCGACGACCGGGTTGTGATCATGCTTGACAGTCTGGCCAACCTTAAGATCTTTGAAGATGCTGGGTTTCCCAATGCTCACCAGTACCAGAACTGGAGTACCTATACCGACAGCGATGTTCCCTCTTTTTCTGATTCCGTTTACCGTGAACGCATCGCCCAACTGAATGATCAGTCGCCATTTGAATTTGTTTACAATGGGGAGGTCCGGAAGTTTATCGAACTGTATGCCGTAAGAAAACGCAAGCTCACAGCAAGAATCCTTGGTTTATCCCAGATCTATTTTCCCCTGTTTGAAGAACAGCTTGACAAATACAACATGCCGCTGGAACTGAAATATTTGGCCGTCATCGAATCTGCACTGAACCCGACGGCCAATTCACCTGCCGGAGCCAAAGGTTTATGGCAGTTCATGTACGGAACCGGAAAAGTTTACGGGCTGAAGGTAAGTTCATATGTGGATGACCGGTTTGATCCTTTCAAGGCAACCATTGCTGCCTGTGAGCATCTGACCGACCTGTATAACATTTACGGAAGCTGGTCCCTTGCCCTTGCGGCCTACAATTCAGGAGCCGGAAATGTGAATAAAGCCATCAGACGTTCGGGAGGAATAAAGAATTTCTGGGCCATACAAAAATACCTGCCCAGGGAAACGGCCTCCTATGTTCCCGCTTTCATTGCAGCCAGTTATGTGATAACTTATGCAAACGAACATAAGATCTACCCGGTTGACCCGGGCATACTTTACTACGAAGTGGATACGGTAACTGTCCGCAATCCACTTTCATTCAGCCAGATATCGGAAATGCTGAATATCCCGATGGATGAAATCGAATTTCTGAATCCCTCATTCAAACACCTGTTTATTCCGGCCAGCGCTGAAAATCCTTACAAACTGCGTTTGCGTAAAAAACACATCGGCGACTTCATCAACAATGAAACCGCGCTTTACGCCTACCGGACTCAAAGCGGGCTGCAGAAGGATTCGATGATGAAGCTCATTTATGAAAATTACCGTGAAGCCGACCTGTATACCGTCAAAAGCGGTGAATCAATGGCCTCGATCGCCAAAAAGTTTCATATGTCGGTGAGCGAACTGAAATCCCTGAACAACACCAAGAAAAATTCCTTTAAGCCCAAGAAAAAAATATTGGTTTACACCAAACCCGCCAGCCAGAGAGGACGGGATTCAGGCGTAACTTCAACCTATGTGCCCCAGGTTGTTCCAAAAGACACCTCAGTTAAGCAAAAAACTGACCAGGCTGCAACCCCTGAGCCCGTAGCTGAGAAATCTTCAGCAAAATCAACTCCAACTGATGAGACTCCAAAAACCATTCATGTGGTGACCAGCGGTGAAAGTCTCGGATCAATCGCCAATAAATACCATTGCACTACATCGGACCTGATGAAATGGAACAACCTGACCAGCCAAAAAATTACTGTTGGACAAAAAATCAGGTTAGTGTCCAACGGCCAGGCTTCCACCACCACTGTTAAAGCCGAATCACCATCAAAAACAAAGAAACCCCCTTCAACGGGACAAAAATTCACCTGGTACACTATCCAGTCGGGAGACAATCTGTGGGATGTAGCCGACAAGTTTGACGTGACTGTATCCCAGATAAAAACGATCAATAACTTCAAAAATTCCAACCGCCTTCAATTAGGTCAGAAGATTAAAATTCCAAAATAATTTTTTCAGTAAAATGATGAAATAAAAAAATTTATTGTACCTTTGACCAATTGGTTAAACCAAATGATCAATCTCCCGGATAACCTGTATGGAAAATACAATCTCATCCACTGAAGAACGCATCCTGGATGCAGCCAAGAAGATCTTTCACAGCAAAGGATTTGATGGTGCCCGTATGCAGGAGATTGCCGACGAGGCCGGAGTAAATAAATCATTGGTCCATTATTATTTCCGCAACAAGGATAACCTGTTCAGGGCCGTTTTTGAGGATGCATTTTCACGGCTCATGGCGAAACTGAATGAGGTTTTTTTCTCAGAACTTTCCTTCAGCTCCAAAATCGAGACCTTCCTGAACTATTACATCTCATTCCTTTCGCAAAACTCCTTTCTACCCCTTTTCATTCTGAATGGCTTGTACGAAAAACCGGAAGAGATCAAAGCGATGCTGCAAAAGATGAAGCTCTCGCCCGAACGCCTGATGGAACAGCTCCGTAAACAGGTTAAGGAAGAGTTCAACCTTGACATTGATCCTTTCCATCTTTATATCAACATCCTGGCACTCAGTATTTTTCCGGTGGTTGCCAACCCCCTTATCCGTACAGTTTTTGGTTTTTCGAACGAACAGATCAATCAGTTTTATGATGAAAGAAAGACGGTGGTTCCGGAATTTATTCTTAATGCGTTAAAAGGTTATGAAAAAAAAATTGGCAAATAACATCTTTCTCTTCAGGTTCCCTATGGCAATCCTGGCCATGGTCCTGTCGCTGACCACGACGGCACAGGATTCCATCACGCTTGATTTTTGCTACCAGCAATTACAGAAAACATATCCCCTGAACCGCCAGGCCTCCCTGATGGATAAATCGAGTGATCTCCGCACTAAAAACCTGAATAAAAACTGGCTTCCCCAGTTTAATGTCAATGGAAGTGCATCATGGCAAAATGAGGTAACGGAGGTGGTGATCCAGTTGCCGGCCAACCTTCCTCAGCTGCAAGGGCCTGTAATTCCGAAGGACCAGTATAAACTCACCCTCGACATCAGTGAATCCATTTATGATGGCAATGTGACCAACTACCAGAAAAAACTGGAAAAATTCAATCTCAATGTTGATAAAAAGAACGTTGATGCGACCCTGTATCTTTTAAAAGACCAGGTAAACCAGTTTTATTTCAGCATCTTACTTACCCAGCAGAACGTCAGACTGTTGGAGGAGACAAGAAAACAGCTTCAATCGAAGCTTACCGAAGTGGAGTCGGCGGTGATGAACGGGGCCTCCCTTAAAATGAACTCCGACCTGATCAAAGCGGAGATCATCAAACTTGAGCAAAACATTTATGAATTATCCATGGACCGGCTTGCAAGCATCCGCATGCTTTCAGAACTCATCACCCTGCCCCTGGACGAGAAATCGTCATTTAAAACTCCCGTGATCACGGTACCGGGCCTTGATTATGAAAATAAACGCATCGAATTTGAGGTGTATGGTATTCAGCATGACCGGGCTAACCTGATGAAAGACATGGTCACCACGAAATGGAACCCAAAGGTGTGGGCTTTTGGTCAATTTGGTTTTGGAAGGCCCGGCTATAATTTTCTTGCGACCGACATCGCGCCGATGGCCATGATAGGGGCTAAACTTACATGGAATCCCTGGAACTGGAATGCGAACAAAAATGAAAAAAAGATGTATGACATCCAGGGGGATATCATCAGGAACCAACAGGAGACCTTTGATAAAAATTTAAAGGTAACCACGCAGAGAAATCTGACCGATATAACAAAACTGACCGATCTGCTTGTGAGAGATCAGGAACTCGTTGAGCTCCGGGCCGGGATAACCAAAACGGCCTCATCCCAGTTGTCGAATGGTGTGATCACCTCCAGTGATTATATTCTCCGCGTCAACGATGAAACCCAGGCCAGGATGGGTCTGGAAATCCACAAATTGCAGCTGATCAAGGCCAGGATCAGTTATTTATACAATCTTGGAAAATTGTAATCATATTCCGAAACAACTTAAAACCTATGAAAAAATATCTTTTGGGAATCTTTACTGTGGTAGCGTTTCTGTCGTCATGCAGCAGCGGAAAGGACAATCCCGATGCCTATGGTTCGTTTGAAGCTACCGAGGTCACGATCTCTTCGCTTGCCAACGGAAAAATCATGCTGTTCAATGTGGAAGAGGGACAGTTGCTCGATTCAAACCAGCTGGTGGGTTACATTGATACTACCGACCTGCATCTGAAGAAACTGCAGATCATGGAACAAAAAAATGCTACCGGGTCGCGGAAGGAAGATCTCCTTTCTCAGATTGCCGTTCAGGAACAAAATCGGGAGAATGTCCTGATCGAGAAAAACCGGGTCATCAGGTTACTTAAAGATGGCGCGGCAACCCAGAAACAACTCGATGATATCAATTCCAGCCTGAACCTGATCGAGAAACAGGTTGCATCGATCAAGACACAATTCAGGGGCATCGAGGATCAGATCAGCAGCACCGAACAACAGATTGCCCAGGTACGTGAATCGATCAAGAATTCCCGGATCCTCAATCCATTAAAAGGAACCGTACTTACAAAATATGCTGAGAACAATGAGGTGACCACTTATGGGAAACCGCTTTACAAGATTGCCGATTTGCGTGAAATGGAACTTCGCGTTTATGTCAGCGGAACGCAATTGCCCCACATCAAGATCGGCGACAAGGTAGAGGTCCGGATCGACAAAGATGAAAAAACCAATTCGAAAATGGAGGGCATCGTCAGCTGGATTTCTCAGTCAGCTGAATTTACACCCAAAACAATCCAAACCAAGGAGGAACGCGTGAACCTTGTCTATGCCATCAAGGTTCGGGTAATGAATGACGGCAGTTTGAAGATCGGCATGCCTGGCGAAATAAAATTGATCACTAATTAACCAAAAACAAAAACGATGAGAAAAACCACTTCAGCATTATTACTGGTCCTGTTTGTGACCATGTGGACGGGGATGAATGCCTCCGCACAAATTCATAAAGCCGATGATATCGTTGGCACCTGGCTGAACCAGGAAGCAACCGGAAAAATGACCCTCTATAAAGAGAATGGTAAGTATTACGGTAAGCTGGTATGGCTCAGAACCCCCCTCGATTCCATCACCGGATTGCCGCGAACCGATAAAGAAAATCCAGATGCCAGCCTGAAATCAACCCCGCTCGTCGGTTTGGTCAATATGAAAAACTTTTCATTTGATGGGAAGGATGAATGGTCGGGCGGCACCATTTATGACCCGAAAAACGGAAAAACCTACAAATGCTACATCCAGTTTGAAAGTTCGAACAAGCTGAAAATTCGCGGATATATCGGAATTTCTTTGCTCGGCAGAAACACCTACTGGACCAAAAGTATCGCACCTCAGAATTAAATTATGCCGGTTAAATCCGTTCATGTTCAGCAGGTAACCAAACGATTTGGCGAGACCCTTGCCCTTGACGACATCTCCTTTGATGTCGCCAGGGGTGAGCTTTTCGGTTTCATTGGTCCCGACGGAGCCGGCAAAACCACCCTTTTTCGTATCCTGACCACCCTGCTTTTGGCCGATACCGGAACTTGCAGTGTTGAAGGCCATGATGTGGTAAAAGATTACAAGAAGATCAGGAAAATATGCGGGTACATGCCAGGTAAGTTTTCACTTTACCAGGACCTGACCGTGGAGGAAAATCTGAACTTTTTTGCCACCATTTTTGGAACCACCATTCAGGAGAACTATGATCTGATCAAGGACATTTACCAGCAGATTGAGCCATTTAAGACCAGGAAAGCCGGGAAATTGTCGGGTGGCATGAAACAAAAACTGGCCCTGTCGTGTGCCATGATTCATAAGCCGGATATACTTTTCCTGGATGAACCGACCACCGGTGTGGATGCTGTTTCAAGGCTTGAATTCTGGGAGATGCTGAAACGTTTGAAGGAGGCAGGAATAACCATTTTAGTCTCTACGCCCTACATGGATGAAGCCAGCCTGTGCGACCGGGTCGCCCTGATCCAGAATGGCCGGATCATGACCATCAGCGCCCCCATAGAGATCATCCGCAATTATCCCCTGTCCCTGCTCTCGGTGAAAGCAGGCGACATTTACAAACTGCTTGGTGAACTCAGGAACTATCCCGGGGTTCACAGTGTGTTTGCCTTCGGACAAACAGCGCATGTTGCTTTTCATGATAAGAATATTGACACGGGAGACCTTTCTGATTTCCTGGTTAAAATGCAACACAAATCGGTTGAAATTTTACCGGTTGAAGCCTCAATTGAAGATTGTTTTATGGAGTTGATGAATGCGCCATGTCCGTGAACAACGAAAATATTATTACCGTAAAAGATCTTGTCAAGAAATTTGGTTCGTTCGTGGCCAATGATCACCTGACCTTTGAGGTGAAAAAGGGTGAGATTTTTGGATTTCTCGGGGCCAATGGTGCAGGTAAAACAACCGCCATCAAGATCCTGTGCGGCTTATCCTATCCCACCTCCGGAACCTTGGTGGTAGCGGGTTTTGACATATACACCCAGCGTGAAAAGGTGAAGAGAAACATCGGGTATATGAGTCAGAAGTTTTCTCTCTATGATGATCTGACGGTATATGAAAATATCCGTTTTTATGGCGGGATTTATGGCCTGCGTAAAAAAGATATCGACTCCCGCTCCCAGGCATTGATGCAGCGGCTCGGTTTTGAAGCCGCCCGCAATAAACTGATCAGGGATATCCCGCTGGGATGGAAGCAAAAGCTCGCCTTTTCGGTGGCTATCCTGCATAATCCAAAGATTGTTTTCCTGGATGAACCCACCGGGGGCGTTGACCCTGTCACACGTAGGCAGTTCTGGGATATGATTTATGAGGCGGCGCATGACGGTATTACTGTTTTTGTGACCACCCACTATATGGATGAGGCTGAATATTGCGACCGCGTTTCGATCATGGTTGACGGGCGGATTGCTGCGCTCGACACACCCGGCAACCTGAAGAGACAATTCAGCGCCCCCTCCATGAACGACGTGTTCATCAAACTGGCCCGGGCAAAGGTTGCCTGAGATAACTGATTTTACTTACCGAAAAAAATGCCTGATCCTTCACGCATGAAAAAACTCCTGAACAAATTAAAACCCTCCGTCAGCAAGCACACGCTGCTGTTGATCGCCGGATTGGCCTGGACCACTGCCGGAGGAATTCTGGCCGGCCGGGGGTTGAATTATCTCATTCAGAACAACCATTACCTGGGCTGGCGCCTTGCAGGCGGATTGTTCTTTGGCCTCCTTTTTTATGTCCTGTTATTTGCTAAGATTTCAAAAAAGCATATCAAAAGGATCAAAGGACTCAACATCCCCTACCCTTGCGCCTTTTCCTTTTTTAACCTGCGAGGCTACCTGATGATGACCATCATGATAACCGGTGGTATCATGTTGCGCCGGTTTGATGTGATCAACAAAGCCTGGCTCTATAATTTTTATGTAACCATGGGAGTGCCGTTGCTGATATCTGCATCCCGGTTTTTCTATTTCTGGGCAACCAACAAGGAGATGGTATGAAACGGTTCCGGGGATTTGTCATCAAGGAGTTTTACCATATTTTCAGGGATTACCGCACCCTGCTGATCCTGTTTGGCATGCCCGCTGTTCAGCTGATGTTGTTTGGCTATGTACTTACCAATGAGATCAAGGACGCAAAAATTGCCATCTACGATCCCTCCAAGGATGTGGTAACCCGAAAGATCAGCGACAAAATTCTCTCCTCGGGATACTTTATCCTTGAACGGAATCTAAATTCGGTGGAGGAGATCGACCCGGCATTCAGGCAGGGTGAAGTAAAACTGGCTGTCATTTATGAACCAGGTTTTTCACAAAAACTGGAGAAGACCGGAAAGGCCCGTATCCAGCTGATCGGGGATGCATCCGATCCAAATACAGCCAATATGCTGGTAAACTATGCCACCGGGATCATCAATAATTATCTGGTTTCGATGAATGCCGAAAAGATGCCGGTTCAGATCATTCCGGAAGTGAAGATGATGTATAACGGAGAACTGAAAGGCGTTTATATGTTTGTTCCCGGGCTGATGGCCATGTTGCTGATGCTGATTTCAGCACTGATGACCTCTTTGTCCATTACCAAAGAAAAAGAGCTGGGAACCATGGAGCTTTTGCTGGTCTCCCCCATGCAGCCATCGCAGATCATCATCGGAAAGGTTTTTCCATATGTTTTCCTTGCCTTTATCGATGCATGCATCATTCTGGGGCTGGGCAACCTTGTTTTCGGAATGCCCATCATGGGAAGCATTTCGTTACTGCTGCTTGAGAGTTTCCTGTATATCTGCATGGCATTGTCGCTCGGCATCCTGATCTCAAACATTACCAACAGCCAACAGGTGGCCATGATGCTTTCCCTGGTGGTACTTATGCTGCCCACCATCCTGCTGAGCGGATTCATATTCCCGGTCGAAAATATGCCCATGATCCTGCAGGTGCTTTGCCACCTGATGCCTCCGAAATATTATATCACCATCGTGAAAAGCATCATGCTCCAGGGAAACGGATTCATATACGTTTGGCATGAAACATTGATCCTTATTGGTTTTACCATGCTTTTCCTGGCACTCAGCATCAAGAAATTCAACATACGGCTTACCTGATGAGAACCATCCTATATATCATCCAGAAAGAATTTTTGCAGGTATTCCGCAACAAATCCATGCTGCCGATCATTTTTGTCGTCCCCATCGTCCAACTGATCATCCTGGTAAATGCAGCCACCTATGAAATGAAGCACATCCGTGTTTCTGTCGTTGACCTCGACCTGTCGGGCACATCACGAAAACTTGTCAGCAAATTTCAGGGTTCGCCGTTTTATATTATCCGGAGCACTTCGTTTTCTTATGCTAAGGCCGAAGATGAAATGAAAAAGGGAAACATCGATATGATCCTCCAGATACCCGCGAAATTTGAGAAGAAATTGCTGAAAGAGGGCTCCGCAAAGGTTCAGTTTGTCATCAATGCCATCAATGGGCAGAGTGCAGGTCTCACCAATGCCTATTCGACCATGATCCTGTTCGACTATAACCGCGAAGTGGGAATTGAAAACACGAACCCTGCTGTGATGGCCGGTCTCAGGAGTATTCAAACCGACTACAGCTACTGGTACAATCCGAAACTGAACTACAAGACCTACATGGTACCTGGGATCCTGGTGTTGCTGATCACCATCATCGGGCTTTTACTATCTGGGATGAACATTGTTCGCGAGATGGAAATCGGGACCATTGAACAGATCAATGTTACTCCTATCAATAAGATCCAGTTCATTGCCGGCAAACTTACCCCCTTCTGGATTATCGGCTTGTTTGAACTGGCTTTTGGCCTGACCATAGGCAAGTTGCTTTTTGATATTCCCATTGAAGGGAGTCTGGCCATAATATTCCTGTCGGCATCAGTTTATCTTTTTGTAATTTTGTCGTTTGGCCTGTTGATTTCGACGATCACCCATACGCAGCAGCAGGCCATGCTGGTTTCGTTCTTTTTTATGGTGGTATTTATCCTGATGAGCGGCCTGTTTACCTCTATCGAGAGCATGCCGCATTGGGCTCAAATCCTTGACAGGCTAAACCCTCTCATGTATTTTATGAAAATCATGCGGATGGTTTTACTGAAGGGATCCGGGTTTGCGGATATAAGCCCCCATTTCTGGTCTTTGGTTGTATATGCTGTTTGCATCGTCAGCCTGGCCATTCTGAGATACCGAAAAGTCTCTTAAATCAATATATTGAACAATAGATCCAGGACATTCATCATTCTCAGGTCCGTTTTTCTGGGATTGGCAATACTATCCATTGCCTTTTTTGTAACCCGAAGTCTTTATCATCGGGAGGAAATTAAAAAAGATGCCCTCCGCCGGATCAGGGAACGCGGTTACCTGATTGCCCTGACCGATGAAAACACACTAAACTACTTCATTTATCGGGGCGAACCCATGGGATACCAGCTCGAATTGCTCGAGTCGTTTGCAAAGCATCTCGGTGTCCGTCTCAAGGTGATCGCAAGTAAGGATGTTTCAAAAATCGAATATTATTTACGTTTCCAGGCCGCCGATCTGATCGCACTAAATCTACCTATTTCAACCGAGGGCAAAAGACTCGTCCGTTTCTCCGAACCATTTGGTGAGACCCGCCTGGTGCTGGTTCAGCTTAAATCATCCGGGAATGGAAAAAACGGGCCAGGTTTAGTCAAAACACTGAAGGACTTTCCGGAGGATACAGTATATGTCAGGAAAAATCCGTTTCTCAACGCCCAATACCATGCCTTTTATAAAAAAACCGATCGGCATGCCATCCTGAAAGAAGAAACTGAAGTCAGCCAGGAGGAGTTGATCAAAAGGGTTTCAGACGGAACCATACGCTTTGCCATCTGCCAGGAAAATGTGGCCATGATATATCACAGGTATTACAGGAATATTGACATTTCTGTACTGGCTTTCCCTATATTTTCTTATGGATGGGGTGTGGGCCTGGCCTCCGATTCCCTGCGCATCGAAGTGGATAGGTGGTTGAAGGAATATAAAACTTCCAGGCACCTGAAGAAAACCTACCTGGATTATTTTGATAACCAGCGAATTGCCGGCTTCCTTCAAAGCGATTATTTCTCCGTATTCGGAAAAAAACTTTCACCGTTTGACGATGCCATCAGGCAACAAGCCAAACAGGTTATGTGGGACTGGCGGCTTGTGGCCTCCCTGATCTATGAGGAATCGAATTTCAGACCTGGGCAGATTTCGTCGCACAAGGCCAGCGGGCTGATGCAGCTGATGCCCGAGACTGCAGCAAAATTCGGCATAGACAGCACCGCTAACCTTGAACAACAAATTGCAGGTGGGGTGAAATATCTGCGGTACCTCGACAAACAATTGCCTGAAGAGATTGAAAACCCGGTTGAACGAATCTATTTTGTACTCGCATCCTATAACGTGGGAATTGGTAAGATTATGGCCGCCCGGGAAAAAGCTGAAAAATTCGGCAAAAATAAAAACAGGTGGAACGGCCATGTGGATTATTATCTTCTCCGTCGTTCAATCAAAAACCCGGTTGCCAAACATGATTCACTGGACCCCTACCCGGTGGATTATAAAACTGAGGGTTTTGTCGATGACATTGTAACCCGGTATTACCACTACCGGAACCTGATCAAGTGAGTGCAAAGATGAACTTATGAATGCATTTCCTGCTTTACAGGCAATGCATTCATAACAAGCCTGGTTATAGCCGGAGCCTGAGGCTGACAAAGAATTCCCGGCCGGGAGCTGCCTGGTAGCTGTTATAATCCGGGCCATTGTTGGGTTCAGTAAATCCAAAATATTGCTCATCGAACAGGTTTTTACAAAACAGCCCGATGTCTCCGTTCAGTGTTCCCAGTTTCCATCCATAGTTCAGATTTACATTGGCCACCGTAAACCCAGTGCGTTCAGAGGAACTCCGTTTGATCCCGTTTTCAGTATATTGGTTGTAGATGGAATCGTCGACCTGGATATACCATTTGGATTCATATTGAACGTTCATGGTCACGGTAAAGTGCTTAAGGAACTTGACTGCTGCCTCCACCGTCAGAACATGTTCAGGACACTGCGGAATCCAGTGGCCGTTCACACTGTCGGGTGAGGTGTATTGAAAATGGGAATAGGCGTAAGCCACATCAAATTTTAGAAAGTCAAGGGGAGCGTAAGCCAGGTAGGTCTCAATGCCCCATCTTTTACTTGCGCCCATATTGCCATAAAATGCAGTGTTTTTCCCCCTTCCCGGAACGCTGTAACGGTAGAATTCGTCCTTTGAATTGATGAGAAACCCGGTAACATCGTAGTAAAACGATTTCCCGATCTCTCCCCTTACACCCAGTTCACCGCCCAAGGAGGTGGTGGGTACAATAAGGGAATTGAAACCGCCATATTTAACCGGGTTATTATACAATTCATCCTCGGTCGGAACTAAAAATCCTGAGCCAAAGCTTGCATAAATATTTGCTGCCTTATTGAGATCGTAAGCCAACCCGATGCGGAAAGTGGGTTTCTGAAATGTTTTATTGTCACTTACCGTTGACGAATCCAGCCTGTTGTATACATAGTCATAACGAACATTCAGCAGGGCATAGAGCTTTTTTGCAATATCAAGTTTATCAATCAGGAACAGTCCGGTGCTTCTCTGGCGAATGACCTGATTGATCAGGGTTGAGTTGAGATCAAACACCTCCTCGCTCCAGTAATTGTCGATCCGGTCTTTGCTTATATGGTCTCCGTCAGGAACTGCAAACAGGTGTTCCGTCATCTTCATCGATTGATAATCCACCCCCAGGCTGAGGTGGTTAAACAGGTTCTCTTTCCCGAAATGAAGGTTATATTGTGCTGATATACCTGGATTTACATAGGGTTTGAAATCATCCCCGTTATTGGAGGTCTCCTGGTAGTTATTCAGGCGGATAAATCCTTTCACGGTGATGTCCTGGTTTTTTGCAAAATCATATCTGACGATCGTAGCACCTGTGAGTCTTTGGGTCTTATGAAACTCGTTATAACGGATCGCATCTGTATTCGCAGCTCTGTGTCCAACCGTGTCGTACCGGCTCAAATTGATGCCCTCGGAGTTTTGATTAAAATAACTCGTATAGGTCAGCAATTGGGTGACTTTTATTTTTTTCGAAGGAGTCCAGGTAAGTTTTTCACTCAGGTTATCTGCCATATACGCCTGGTGAACGCGATAACCATGACTTTGCACATGGGAATAGGAAATCCTGTAATTGACATTTCCCTGGGTGCCATCAACCTGCCCAAGAATTTTCCAGAAGCCATTGGAACCCGCTGAAGCATACAATGAACTGTTGACAGGCTTACTACCCCCTTCCTTTGTCGTAATATTGATGATACCTCCGGTTGCACTGGCGCCATACAGGGAGGCCGCAAGTCCTTTAACGACCTCGACATTTTTCACGGTTTCCCAGTCCACATCGTACAGGTCAGGGGCAAATCCGCCCGGGGTGTTGACTGAGATGCCATCGATATAAACCCCGATGCCCCGGAACCCGCTTTCGGTTAAAACACCCTGTCCGCGAACATATACATGAACCCTTGATCCCCCGGTGCCATTGTCTATTCTCACGCCCGGAACAAGTCTCAGTGCATCATCAGCCGAAATTGTTTTTGACATGGCATTCACCTGGGACCCTGAAAGAACCGAAATGGCGGCCGGGATCTGACGGAGGGGAATGTTTATGCGCAGGGCGCTGACAACTATTTCATTGAGATTCTGAATGGCAATGGTGTCTCTGACTGGCGGGGATGAGGATGTTGCTTCCTGCCCCATGGTTTGGAAAGCAACGATAAATAAAAATGCACAAACAATATAAATTGATTTCATAACATGAATTATTTAGATAAATAATACTGACCCGCCAATGAAATTTATTTCGGTGGCAGGTAAAAAACAGAACAGTAAATAAATCAGGCTAATTCAGGAGGAGGTGCATGCGGAACAAGATAAACAGGTATGATCTCTGCTTGCGATCTGGAAAAAATGATGGCAACGCCTGGTCCACGGAGCGGAAGGATCATTTTTTGAAGTAGTGCCTGTGTGACCAGGTTGTGTAAAAGTGCCTGGAGGGGACTGTCTTTGGATGATGATCCTGATCGCCCGGTATGCCTGAGATAGAGTGTGAAATCGGCAAGCAGCGACTCCTCCTTTTTATCATGGATGCAGTAGAACAGGGTTGTATCCCCGCTTTTATGTTCTATAACCACATCATACATTTTTCCGTAGTAGGAAAACTCGTTTTTTTCAATGCGGCGGAAATGTGATTCCTTCTCCGGAAACTTAATTTTAAGAAGAACTATGTCAGGGTGAAAAAGGCCCATCCTGAGTTGCGAGGCCATTTCCTGCCTGATGTGATATTGACTGTATTCAAAGACAATATAATACCCCATGGTATTCACCAGGAAAACAAACAAAACTGCGATGACAACTATCTTTTTCACATGAATATCCTGGAAATCATTGTAGCACACTGGTCCCGCTCCTGTTCATATCGTTCAGGTAAAATCCGCATATCTCCCGGATTGAATCCTCCACCGGACGAAACTGGAACTGAAGTTCATTGCATAGTTTTTCACTTGAATATTTATAGACCTGGGAGGTGGTTGCAGCCATTTCCCTGGTAACTTCCGGTGTTGACCCGGTGATAAATGCCCGGGCAGCTTCTACCCGCCAGGCAAGGGCTGTCATTGACGGAGGAACGTTTACGCTGGGGGCAGGTTTGCCCATATGCTTCGCAATGAGACCGAAAAAAACCTGGTACGACAAATTATCGGCAGAACAGATATATCGCTCACCGAAACGGTTCCCATCCATCAGTGCGATCATTGCCCGGGTAATATCCCTGACATCCACGTATCCGTTCACTCCGCGGGTATAGTATTTCAATCCTTCCCATACTAGCCGGAACAACCCTGAATTATCCTGCCAGAAACCGGGTCCGAGAATCACCGATGGATTGATGATCATGGCATTGAGCCCCTCCTCCATCCCTCTCCAGATTTCACGTTCCGCCCCATATTTGCTGATGCTGTATACAGAATTCCTTTTCGATGGAATCCAGTAGGTCTCCTCGGTGGACAAACCATTATTTTCGGCTTTAGCAAGGGTAGCCACTGAACTGACATAACAGAATTTTGAAACCTTGTGGTCGATCGCCTGGTTCACCAGGTTGGCGGTTCCTTCAATGTTGACCTTCAGCATGGCTTTATGATCCTTCGGATAAAAGGAAACAACAGCCCCGCAGTGATAAATTTCTGTGATCCCCACCATCGCATCTTCCATGGCACCATGATCCATCAGGTCGGCGTCTACCCACTCGATTTTTGAAGCCAGGTCACCTGGGTTTGAAACATAATAGGAAAACACTTTGAGAACCATCGCGGTATCGCTGGTGGCACGTTTGATAGCCCGGACCGGCCGACCTGAGTTGACAAGATCGAAAAGCAGATGGGAACCTAACAGGCCGGTTCCCCCGGTGACAAGAATCATAGAATAGCGTTGTTAGTCATACAAAGGTAAAAAAAAGCACCAGAATGATTACCTTTCATTGATCACTTCAAACCGTATTGTTATGTTCTCTCCGTCCTGGCCAACCAGGGTCAGCCGGTGCAATCCCTGCGTGGGAGAAAGCGCCATCTGGTGAATCTGCGATGTGGTACCAATGAAATGATCATCAAGGTGCCAGTAAACCAGTGTCCCGGGATTGCGGTGGGCCACTTTGAACACGGCACTTCCCGGTTTTCCGTCAAGGTCCACCGGAATATAGATCCTGCTGTTGTTTTTCGGATAGATGATCTCCATATTCCTTCGTTCATTGCTGCCTGCACAATCGGGCCGGAACGGAGGCAAAATTTTATAAAAGGGATTTTTATTGCGAAAATACCATTCCTGCACTGGTGGCAGGACAAACCATGAAAGATGCTGCATATTTTCTATGGGCTCACAATTGGAGTTTACCTGCCATTTGCCTGTTTTGTCAAGGTGAACGAGCTGATGAAAAGGACAGGGCGTTGTTTTAGCTCCCTGCTTTGGGATCCAGACTGAATCGGTGAATTCGCAAATGGAGGTGGCCCGGTATCCACTGTACCTGCAAACGGGTATTTTCATCATGGCCTCCGCCGGTGTTTTAAACCAACCGGTTGGCGGCAGGGTTTTAAATATATCAAAGAGGATGGGAGCGGCTACGCCGATTCCGGTTAACCCAGGCCTTCCCTCACCTGTAGCATTGCCAACCCACACGGCTACCACATATTCAGGGGTAACCCCGACCGACCATCCGTCGCGGTTTCCAAAGCTGGTTCCGGTTTTCCAGGCAATTTTGTGAGAAGAGGAAAATTGCTGCCAGAGAAGTTCCGCATCAGGACGGGCAACTTCCACCATGGCCTCGAAAGTCAGCCAGATGGAACCGGCATCATACCAGGAAGATTGATCCCTGAAAGGTTGCTTTGGAATTTTACCATCCTCCAGGTAGACCGGTGGATGAAAATCCGCCTTACTGTACATCCCTGCATGATCTGAAAAATGGTTGAGTGTCCGCGCCATCGAGGCATAGATCCCTGCAAGATCCCAGAGATTTGCTTCTGCTCCTCCCAGAATAAGCGCCAATCCATAATGGTCGGCCGGTTTGGTGAGGGTGGTGATTCCCAGTTTTCGAAGGAGGGCATAAAATGGCTCATATCCATAGGTTTGAAGCATCTTTACAGCGGGGATGTTCAACGAGCGGGCCAATGCCATTTTTGCAGGAACCGCCCCGTCATAAGTCAGGTTATAATTTTCCGGGATAAAACCACCGATCTGCATCGGAATATCTGGCACGAGCGTATTGGGCAGCAAAAGTCCGTCGTTCAGCATGGCTGCATATAGGAAGGGTTTTAAAATACTTCCGGTGCTTCGCGGTGCTGAAATGATATCCACATCGTTGCCATGTTCACGGGCAGGGGCACCAGGCAGGTTTCCGGCATAGGCCATCACCCTTCCGGTATTCACCTCAAGAACCAGGGCTGCCGCATTGTGTATTTCATTGGCCCTGAGCTGCAGCCCCTGCCGGTCCAGGATATCATTCACCCTCCGCTGAAGCGCAAGGTCAAGTGTAGTTTTAACCTTGGTCCCTTTATGACCCTCCCTTATGGTCCGGTCAAGCAGGTGCGGAGCCTCCCGGGGCAGGGGAAATGGTTTTAGGGGCAGCTTTTCACTTTTTGCCAGTTCACACGTGGTCGAATCGATGACGCCCCTTTCAGAAAGCAGGTCGAGAAGGTGGTCACGTTTTCCCTTCAGGAAATGCGGGTTACGACCGGGGTAGATCAGTCCCGGGCTGTTAGGTAATACGGCCAGGGTTGCTGCTTCAGCCCACGAAAGATGACCGGCATCAGTTCCGAAATAGCGCCAGGCTGCCGCATCCAGCCCAACCACATTCCCGCCAAACGGGGCATGAGATGCGTAGAGTTTCAGGATCTCTGCCTTGGAGTATGTGAATTCGAGACGGCAGGCCAAAAACCACTCCCTGAATTTTTCAGGGAAGGTACGCTCCCTGTTTTTCCTCGCCAAACGGATCACCTGCATGGTAATGGTGCTCCCTCCACTCACAATCCGGCGGTTCTTGAGGTTCAGGAAGGCTGCCCTGAAGATCGCAGCAGGGTTAAACCCCGGATGAAAGAAAAAGAAGCGGTCTTCATAATGGGTGATGGCCAGCCTGAACTTTTCCGGAACCTCTTCGCATTCAGGAAACCGCCATTGCTGGTCAGCAGAGATTTTAGCGCCAAGCAGATTGCCCTCACGATCAAGAAGTACTGTTGACAACGGTTCCCTGAACAGGGGCTTGGGAAGGGAAAACCAGAAGAGGATCATCAACAGCAACCACAGGAAAAATATCAGGTACCTTTGTGTACGCTTTTTACCAGCCCACTGCATCCTTCGCCCCGGGAGTCCCTTCATTTTCATCTCTTCTCTTTCCTTTTCCCAATGTCATTATCTGGAAGCGGAAACCACCTCCACCCAATGTCCTGGAACCCTGGCATTGATGGTGTTATCATACATGGCTTCACAACTGGTTGTGGGAAGATAGAACTTCCCCTTGTAGGCAGCCATGAGCATTACCCTGAAACTCTTTTTTTGTGCAGCATTCAGGTCAAAAAAAGTGTACACCCGGTCATCCCGCACATCCTGGTATACAAAGGCGGAATTGGCCGTTGCAGCCTGGGCCATATCACTGCTCCGGGCATTGATGATCTCCCACCCGGAAGGGAAAATCTGCGATAAAGCCAGTTGCTGGTAATTCCCCCGCAGACCGGGATTTGTGACCGTTACCTCTGCCATAAAACTGGTGCCCTGTTCCAATTTATCAGGCCTGATCGTCTCCCCTTTCATCGATTTATAAACCACCGATATTTTCAGTCCGTTTGCCGACACCGTTGAGTCACCTTTCGCTGGTATTCCCGTCAGGATCAGCCTGGCGTAAAGGATGCTTTTCCCACTGTTTTCAACCTGCAGAATCTCCTTCTTCCCGGGTTCAACCTCTACATTCCGGGTCAGCAGTGGCTTCTTTGAGTCAAGAACTTCACGATCACCGCCATTCATTCGTATCGCGGCCTGGATGCCATTCCCGGAAGAATTTCCCGAGAACCTGGTGATGGCCAGCAAAGCAAATGCGGTCGACTGCGTGCTGTACCAGGCATCGGTGCAAAGGGCAGCGGAAATCTCTTTCACCAATGGGGCGGCTTTGGTTTTCATGTTCATGAGACACAATGCCTCTGCGATCATTGCCTTGTCACGGAGATCGGATCCATAGGAATTACTTTGTTCCCGGTAAGGTTGAATGGCGGTGGCAGCCGATGACAGCAGTTGAAGTGCCACCTCCTTCTTACCGGCAAGATCGTAGGCTGCGGCCAACCGCCACCTTGCTGACACGGAAAGATCGCTCTTTTCAAGCATTTGGTTCATGGCACCCAGTTCAGGAGCATTGGCCAATGCAAGCGTATACAACCGGTATGCCTGCATCAGGTCATCGTTGAACCAGGAAGCATTGTAGCTCCAGGATACAGCCTTTTGGCGTTGAAACTCCTTCCAGGATGAAAGAAGGTTTACCGGCAGGGCAAAACCCTTTTTCTCTGCTTCCAGCAGGAAATGACCTGCATAGGTGGTTCCCCAGTCATCGGCATACTGTGCACCCGGCCAGCCGGCCAGTCCGCCATTGGATAACTGGAAGGATTTCAGGCGGCGAATGGCTGCCCTGATATTTTGTTCCGTTTCCTTTTTCGATGCCTCAGAGAGGTCTAATACATCCCCGAGATATAGTTGGGGAAAGACTGCTGAGATTGTTTGTTCCACACATCCATAAGGATAATGGATGAGATAGGCGAGGCGGTTCTCGAGGTTCATGGGAAACACATTCGAAATTTCAAGGGTTCCCCTGTTCGTTCCCGGCATGCCCGGCGCCCTGAAGTCTGTAGTCCATGTTTTTCCCTGAAGAATGGCCTTTTCCAACACATTGGTCACCCGGGGATTGGGATTCCTGACCCCGATTTCGATGGTAGATTCCGCTTTGTGGTTGCCACAGGTCGCCACCATGGTTACCTTTCCGGTTCCTACATTCTCCGTAACCTTCAATTCAAAATTAGCCACCTGGTCACCGGTCCCGGTGAATGAAAGTTGTTTGGTACTTCCACCCTCCAGGGTGAAAAATTCATTGGTGGTTACCGCCACCGTGACATTCCGGATAGATTGATCCATGGCAAAAACACTGACTGGCAGGGTTACAGATTCCCCCGGACCAACTACCCTCGGCAGCGTTCCCAACACCATCAGCGGCTTCTTGACCCTGACTGTTTTTTCTTCCTTTCCATAGGCGCCATCCTGTCCGGCAACTACCATCACCCTTACCGATCCTACATATTCGGGCATAATAAAGGAATGGGTTTTGGATTGTCCCCGTTTCAGTTCAAACGGTCCGAAAAATCTGACCATGGGTTTGAACCGGTTGGCCTTCAACCCGCCTTTGTTGATTGCATCTTCATCTCCGCCGATGCTGAGGATCCGCTGCAGTTCTCCGCTGAAAGCACCCATCACCTGGTCGAACAGATCCCATGTTTTCACCCCCAGAGCCTCCCTGGCATAAAACACATTCCATGGATCGGGGGTCTTAAACCTGGTAAGATCAAGCAAACCATCATCTACCACGGCCAGGGTATAGGTCATAGGCTTTCCGTTGACCTCATTCACCCGGATGCTGACCTCCTTTCCGGGTTCCAGTTCATTCCGCATGCCTATTACCGGTTTGAGATGGGTGTTTGTATTTTCAACAGGCACAGGGATCACGCCGTACAGCCTGATTGGCAGGTCGTTCTTTACCTGGGCGTGTGGCTGAATGAGGGTCACAAAGGCATAACAATTGGGAGCCATCTCCGCGGTGGCTTCAAAGGTTATATCGGTTGTTCCCTTGGATGTTGGAACCCAGAAGGATTTCAGGACATTCGAACCGGTTTCGATGGTGACAAGGGCCCGCCCGTCAGGGGATGCAGGGAGGGTAAGCTTTACTTGTTCGCCCACATTATATTGTTTTTTGTCTGTGGTCAGGGTAAGCATCGCTGCAGCCTGCTTTTCACCGCCCGGCATCCTGAAATAGCCTGGCCAATCTACATAAACAACCTTTCCGGCGGCATGGCCCGAAGTCCGGTCGGTTACCTTGATCAGGTAGCGTCCCCAGTTATTGTAATCAACCTGGAACGGGAAAGTGGCCTTCCCGTTAACTGTTTTCACAGTCGCCGAATCGCATGGCTTGATATAGGCAGTCGAGATAAAATCGGCTGAACCTGCTTCGGAATCATCCCACCACCAGCGCCATTCAAGTTTGAACACCTCTACCTTCAAACGGTTTGATGGTATCAATACTCCATTTGGATCAACATTGAGCAAACCGACCTCGTAGGATTTATCAGTGTACAGCACCTTGTCTTCACTGGAGGGACTGGGAACTTTAATTCCGGCATAGGATTGATAAGGATAATATGGAATTGAAAACCTGTCAATACTGAAATCTCCCCCATCCTCAAACACCATGGTTTCGAAACTCGCTTTAAGCGCCCCGGGAGCAATGTTGGTGACATGAATAGAAGGGGTTATCATTACACGCCCATTCGCATCCAGCCGTCCATCAAAAACGGTTATGTTTTCAGCTGCAAAACCTGCAGTCGGATTATCAAAGGTATACCCGGGGAAATTTTTAAACGCCGTAACCGATTTTGAAAGGGTCAGCATTACTTTGGCTTTCAGGTTCCGAGCCGTGGAACCGGTAAGCCAGGTCGCCTCTAGCATGGCCGAAGGTACCCTGTTTTTAATGAGCCGGTCCGTCGTAAAGTCAAATTTGATCTTTAACCGGTTTGGCTTTATAGTTTCAACCTTGATGGTTTTCTGGAATTCAACACCCCCCACATTCACCTTTGCAATCCAGTTTCCGGTCGGTGCATCAGGGGAGGTGGCTGTATTGAAATTGTAAAACCCATTGACCGGGTTGTTCCTCACCATCCTGTTAATCAGCTGACCGGATGGATTAAACAGTGACATGCTGACCGGATGGCTGGAAGGTAACTGCTTCATTTTATCTTCAAGAATAAAAGTCAGGTAGATCGAATCGCCGGGTCTCCATACTCCCCTTTCCCCATAAATAAACCCCTTCAGTCCCTTATGAACATCATCGCCGCTGACATCGAACATGCTGAGCGAAAGTGCGTTCCCATCGGTAAGTTTCAGATACCCGGTTTGATCACCCCTGTGCGCGACCACAATAAACGGTCTTTTCTTCAGGGAAACCATAGCCATCCCCTCCCCATCTGTGGAGGCTTTGCCCAAACTCTGCAGCTGGAAATTGAAAAACTCAACTGAAACACCCGATAACGGTTTTGAGGTGAGTAAATCTGTAACGAAAATATGCCAGTTCCCATCACTACCGGCTTTGGCAATCATTCCCAGGTCGGAAGCCAGAACATTCCTGCTCACCGATTTGTTGAAAAAATAGGATGGTTTGCACGGATTATCTCTTTCCTCCCAATCATAATTCGCCCATCCCCCGTTGCTGTAATCATCATTGTCATAACTGCGGAAATAATCCCAATCCTTGTCATTCTCTGATTCAGGGTCTTCTGTAACAACCATATCGGTGACGGCAGGTTCAATTGTATCCGCATCGGGGCACGGATAAGTTGAGTAGGCTTTTTTAAATCCAAGGATGACCGAATATATTGCACCTGGTTCAGCCTTCATGAGCGTTGAGAGATCTGCGGAGTAACGGTTCCAACGTCCGTATCCTGCAACCCCTGTAAGGGGAATGGTCTTCTTCAATACAACGCGGCCCACCCTTGCCAGCTGGGAAGATCCGTTCAATTCATTGGCCTGGAGGAACTGGAGAATGTTGTTTTCGTAAATCCTGACAATCTTAATATCTACCGCTTTCAGATTAACCGCCTCAAACGGCAGCAACATGCCATTGGTCGTAGGCATGATCACTCCGTCGCCGGTAAAACGGACATTTGGGCGGGGATTGTCAAGCAGAACCTCCTCAACCACCCTTTTCCCCAGGAGAACCTGGTTGATATTCCTGATGGATGGTTCAAGCGTTAACCTTACTTTTGAATCCGCCGTTTCGGGCAGGTAGATCATGAGTAAATTATCCTCTATACTGTATCTCAGATTGTTGAAAGTCCCAACCCGGAATAGTCCGTCGAGGTTTTGTCCTGTTTTCAGCGGATCAGAAAACTGGACCTGGAGGCACTGCTGAGCCTGAGGCATACTGCGGGCCGAAAGCACCTTAAAATCATTCAAGGCAGGTATCTGAACAGTGTTAGTTCCTTCTGCTTTCGAGTCGACCGGCGAACCGTTCCATGTGATCTCTACTTCAGATGCAGTACCTCCCCGTAAAATGGAATCCACCTGGAAGTAATGGGTTCGCTTCTTTTGATCGTGTGCCCATCCAACAGGTAGCTCATGTCCCTGCTGCCGGGCATGCAGCACTTTCTCTATTTGCTGATCATCGGTTACATCCGATGTTTCAAGTGTTCCGGTAAGGTATTCCTTTGACAGATCTCCATTGGAATAGGCCTTATGGTTTGCAACTTCCACCGAAATTTCCTGCGACATTGTCCGGAACTGGAAAACCAGGTTTTTCAGAGAATCAGGAACCGAAATAATATGCGACAGCGCAAACTGGACTGTATAAACCTGGTCCTGCGGCAATGGTTCATCGGGCTGAAATTCAATGGTCCTGCTGTCGCTCCAGTAACTCTTGCCCTTGATGTCGGGTTTAAAACTAAAATAGTTCTCCGACAGGGGCATATTAAACGAAACGCTATCGGTGAAATCCTGGGTTAACCTGACCTTGATCACATTTTGGGTGGAAACGGTCCCCGAAGTGAAACCCTGGACATATTCGCGAAAAGCAGGATTTACCCTGACAGATTCTTGCCTGCTATTCCCTCTGATGATAAAAACAAGCAGGACTGCAAGTATTATCACGACGAATGCAATGACTAGGTAGAGATAGCTTTTTTTCATAACCGTACTATTTTAAAAAGTAAAAGATGTAAATCATGATGCAAAAATTTCCTTTTGTTAATCAGTCACCCTTTTTCATTTCACCTGAATTCCCATCCAGGTATATTTCCTGAACAGGGATGCACGCGAGTTCTTTGGGGTTGCAAAGTAATTTCTGAGAAAGGCCTTATGATCTTCGACCTTTTTCTGGATATCCTGTAAAGAAGATAACAGGGCTTCGATATTTTTATTCAGGGTTTCCTCCGGTGGATTTATTTCTGAAAGGATTTTGTGACTTACGGCCAGTTGAAAGTCACAGGTGTCGAGCATTTGTTTTATTTCTTTATCCGGCCGAAGCGGGTTGAATTGCCTGTTCCAATAGTTGATATATCTGTTAAAGAGCGAGGTTCCTGTATTATAATGATTAACGGCCAGGTTAAACTGGTTTACCAGTTCATTTTGTATCTCATTTTGCCTGTTTATCCTGCCAATCTCGAGGCAATTTTTTAAATATTGTTCATATGCCATTATAGAGTTATTCACCACCCCATTTCCTTCAATCCTCCGCAGGGCAGCAGCCTGTTTTTCATAGGTCGACAATTGTTTGTAAACACCAATGCTATCAGGGTAATAAAAGTAATTTCCAATCGCTTTTGCAGGGAAATTACTTTGCGCAAATTTTTCCGGAGAAAAGGGATAATAAAGACATTGCCAGATTGGGTCGAATGGCATGTGGCTTTTTATAAAAACAGCCGGTTTAACCAAGAAATATTCATTTGTGAATTTTTGTATGAATTTTCCATTGGTAACCACTCCGCTGCCCCAGGTTGGGTCAAAAAAATACCAGGTGGTGTCGATACGGGCCACAACCCAGGCATGGTTGATATAAACCACACTCCCATTTTGTCGGGTATATCCCTGAATAACATAATTTTCAATCCCGGCGGCATCACATAAGGCATGAAAAACTTCGGAATAGCCCTGGCAAACAGCCCTTCTTTTTTTCAGGGTCTCCGAGATGATCGTCGCGGGATTATCTGAAGAACTGAAATTAAACTTGTTTTCAGTATCATATTCAATTTTATTGGCTGTCCAGAAATAAAAAGCCCTGATCAACTCCTTCTCGGAGGCCAGGTATTCAAGGAAATAGTCAGAAAGGCTATTGATGGAGGATTCAACAGAATCGGGAGACGAGGCTGCTATAATATCTGCATTTGCATACTCCTGTCTGGTTTGAGGAAATGCACTGAAATGCAGGAAAAAGAAAAAAAAGAAAAAAAAAGCGCCTCTATTCATAAGTGCCCGGGCTATCCATAAACAATATTATGAAAAAAAACGAAGGGCACTTATGAAATCAGCGCAGGAAAAGCAAAACGGTTAAAATCTTTTTTTAAATCCACCACGTGATTTATCGCCATATCCGCCTCCGCCGCGTGAGTCACTATGGCCGCCACCACCGCGTGAATCACTATGGCCGCTACCACCGCGTGAATCGCTATGGCCGCTACCACCGCGTGAATCGCTGAAACTACCTGGTTTGCGATCAGTTTTCGGACGTGCTACCGAAACGGTCATCACTTTACCGTCGAATTCGGCATTGTTTAATTCTTCGATGGCTTTATCGGCCTCTTCATCGTTGGTCATTTCCACGAAGCCAAACCCACGCGATCTTCCTGAAAAATTGTCTTTAATAACTTTAGCTGAATTAACGGCTCCATAGTCAGCAAACGCCTGTTTCAGATCTTCATCGTTGATCCTGAAACTCAAATTTGATACAAAAATGTTTTTCATGTACTGTTTTTGTGAATGAATACTAAATGATTGGTGATTTTAAGATTCAATCACGAGAAGGAACCGGCGGCGATACAACTTCGAGGAGATGATAACGACTGAATGGCTTGCCTTGTGGATTTATGAATACTCAAAAGCCGCTGCAAAGATAATCATTTAAAATGAGCAATTTCAGAATATTATGAAAATATCATGGTTTTGAATTCCTGGCGGGTGTTTTAAGGAATCATCTTTGCAGATTGCAAAAAAAATCATGATCTTTGCCCCATAAACCAATCAAAATCCTATGAGAAAGATTCTTTTCCCAGTGTTGTTCATTCTCCTGTTCGCTCTTGCTTCATGCAACAATGCAACCAAAGATAAAGCCGACGCAGCCAAGAATGACACGACCCGCCTGACGGTGCTTACTTTTGAAAAACAGGCAGACAGCTGCATCGACAAACCTGTCATCATTGAAGGTACCGTTCTTCACCTTTGCAAGCATGGTGGAAAAAGAATGTTCCTGGTTGATGGAACCGACAGCATCCGGATTGAAGTAACGACAGGTCCCTCCATTGCCAAATTTGATGATGCGCTTGTTGGAAGCCGGGTTCGTGTTTGGGGTACCCTCAGGGAGGAAAGGATCGATGCAAAATATCTCAATGAATGGGAGGCTGAAGTAAAAAAACCTGAAGCAAATCATAACGTTGGTGTCCATACAGGCGCAAAAGGCCACGAAGACCAGGGGGCAAAGGAAAAACTTGAACAGATCAGCGCCCTGCGTGATGATCTGAAAAATAGCGGGAAAGACCACCTGTCAAACTTTTCCATTGAAGCCGCCAAATTCACTGAACTGAAATAGGGATGCAGATTAAGACACTCCGCCGGTGGAACAATGTACTTCATCGCGACATTGGATATTTATGCGTTGGAATGACCCTGATCTATGCCATTTCCGGCATTGTGCTCAACCATTTTAAATCCGGCGATTTTCAACATCCCGATTATGGGAAGTCCTACACCGAACTTAAGGTATCGCTTCCAAAAGATGGCAATGTAAATAAAACCTACATCAACGGCATCCTTGACCAGGTTGGTGAGAAAGATCATTATAAGAGCCACATCACAGGAGAGGGATATGTTCAGATTTTTTTGACCAAAGGATTTGTCTACGTTGACCTGACTACCGGAGAGGCGGAGATGGAGCGGAAAACAACACGATACGTCATAAAAGAGATGAACCTCCTGCATTACAATAATCTGAAAAAATTATATACCTGGTTTTCTGATCTATACGCGGTCGGCCTGATTGTTTTGGCCATCACCGGCCTGTTTGTTTTGCGGGGAAAAAACGGCATTGTCGGGCGTGGTGCCTGGCTCACCGCCATCGGGATTTTGCTTCCTGCGTTGTTCCTCCTTTTTTATATGTGATTGATTCCTGAATAATCCATCCGGGTAAAACAACACTGTCTTCAGCAGTAAAAACATTCTGATCATGAACTTTCTTCCCCTTACCCTCCTTGGGATGATCCTGTTGGGGTCGGCATCCGCCCAGAATCCGGAGCAGGTTAAACCACTTTCCGGGTATGTCAATCCCTTCATCGGCACTCAGGAAATGGGGCATACCTTCCCCGGGGCCAGTGTCCCCTTTGGATTTGTCCAGCTGAGCCCCGATACAGATACCATCCCTTATGAAAAGGATGGCAAATACAACCCTGATGTGTATCGTTACTGTGCCGGATACCAGTATCTCGACAAAACCATTGTCGGCTTCAGCCATACCCATTTCAATGGCACCGGTCATTCTGATCTGGGTGATTTTCTTATCATGCCTGCCACAGGCAAACTTCAGTTAAATCCAGGTTCGGCCGATCATCCCGAGACCGGTTACCGTTCGCGGTTCCGTAAAGAGACTGAGAAGGCTTCTCCGGGTTATTACCGGGTACATTTGGATGATCCGGATGTGGAGGCGGAACTTACCGCCACAACCCGCGCCGGTTTTCACCAGTACACCTTTCCTGAGAGCGACAGCGCATACATCATCCTGGATATGATGCATGGCATTTATAACTACGATGGCAAGGTTTTATGGGCCTATGTCAGGGCTCACAATGACACACTGATCACCGGGTACCGGATTACCCGCGGATGGGGCAGGAGCCGCTATGTTTATTTTGCCCTGAGCTTTTCAAAGCCATTTAAAAGCTATGGATTCCATAACCAGGAACAACCCGTCTACAAGGGGTTCTGGAGAAAATTCAACCAGCAGGAAAACTTTCCTGAGATGGCCGGGAAAAAAATCCGTGCCCATTTCGACTTCACAACCAAATCGGGGGAAAAGATAAAAGTTAAGATCGGGCTCTCTTCCGTAAGCATGGAGGGGGCCCTGAAAAATCTTCAGGCTGAGATCCCCGGCTGGGATTTCGAAAAAACAAGGACCGATGCGCGCAACAGCTGGGAAAAAGAGCTCAGCCGGATCAGGATCGGGGGCCCGGAGGAACGAAAAATAAATTTCTACACTGCTTTTTATCATGCGCTGTTATCGCCTGTGGTATACAATGACGTTGACAGCCTTTACCGTGGAATCGATCAGAATATCCACAAGGCCGCAGGGTTTACCAATTACACCATTTTTTCACTCTGGGACACCTACCGCGCTGAGCATCCCCTGCTTACCCTGCTCTATCCAAAACGCACATCCGACATCGTCAATTCAATGCTGGCACACTTCGATCAAAGTCCGGAACGGATGCTGCCGGTTTGGTCGCATCATGGAAATGAAAACTGGTGTATGATCGGATATCACGCAGTGCCTGTTATTGCTGATGCCTATGTGAAGGGGATCCGCGGGTTTGATGCCGGAAAGGCTTTGCACGCCTGTGTGACCACCGCAACAAACCAGTACTACGATGGAATCAGGGATTATATGAAATATGGTTTTGTTCCCGATGATAAAATGGGCAATTCTGCATCCATTACCCTTGAATATGCCTTCGATGATTATACGATTGCCCAATTCGCCCGCGCCATGATCAAAGCCAAGGAGCCAACTGACCAGGAAAAACAGTATGCCGAAGATCAATTACAACCCTTTACAGACCGCTCACTGAATTACAGGAACCTGTTTGATCACTCCTCCGGATTTATCCGGGCAAGAAAATCGGATGGAACATGGAAATCACCTTTTGATCCGCTCAGTACGAACGGGCAGGGTTTCATCGAGGGGAATTCATGGAACTATTCCCTCTTTGTTCCGCATGATGTGCTTTATTATATCGGTATGATGGGTGGCGAAAAACCCTTTGTCCGCCGCCTCGACTCGCTTTTCACCATGCATCTGGAGGATAAATATTTCGCAGAAACAGAGGATGTTACGCGCGTTGGGCTCATCGGAAATTATGTTCACGGTAATGAACCCAGCCATCATGTGGCGTACCTGTACGACTGGACATCGCAACCCTGGAAAACACAGGAACGTGTGAATCTGATCGTGAATACCATGTATCACAATAAACCCGATGGCCTCTGCGGGAATGACGATTGCGGGCAGATGAGTGCCTGGTATATCTTCAGCGTACTTGGATTTTATCCTGTTTGCCCGGGCACCACCCAATATGCCATTGGCAGTCCTGGTGTCCCTTTCGCAACCATTACCCTGCCCGATGAGAAATCTCTCACCATCAGGGCCATTGATCTGAATGACCGCAACATTTACATTCAGTCGGTAACCCTCAACGGTAAACCCATCGACGAACCTTTTATTGATCATGCCGACCTGATTGCAGGAGGAGAACTGATCTTCAGAATGGGTTCAAAACCGAAGGTTAAGTAAGGTCAATAAAGACTTTTTCAGGGAAGGATAATTAACCGTAACTTTGCAGAAATAAACGATGCAATATCGTATTTATTCTTCTGCATGAATCTACTATAAACATTTAAAATTCTTGATTATGAAACCATTATATACCCTTGCCGTCCTTTTTTTTCTTGCCACCGGTTTGTTGGCCCAGGAGCAAAAACATGTGGTGTTTTTAAAAGATAAAGAAAACAATCCCTATTCTCTTACCAACCCTGAGGCTTTTCTTACCCAGCGCTCCATTGACCGCAGGGTAAAGTCAAATATTTCCCTCGACCTGAAGGATCTTCCGGTAACACCCGCTTATGTTGACCAAATCAAGGCTACAGGTGCGGTTGTAGTCTATACCCTGAAATGGTTCAACGGCGTTGTCGTAAATACAAATGATCCAACGGTATTGGCCGCCATCGCAGCGCTTCCGTTTGTTGATCACATCGACCAGGTGCTCACAAAAAAACCATTGCAGGTTGGCGGGGTTTCCGGTGTAAAACAGATGAATGAGATTCCTCCCTACATCCTGACCAAACCCGCTTCGGTTGTTGCCAGCAAATCGACAGGTTCACTCAGTTATGGCCAGGCCTTTAACCAGGTGCACATGATCTCTGTCGATGGTTTGCATGACCTGGGTTTTTCGGGCCAGGGCATGATGATTGCCATCCTGGATGCCGGGTTTTATCATGTGGACCAGATTCATGCTTTTGACAGCCTCTGGGACAACAATCAGATTCTCGGAACCCGCGATTTTAACATCCCCGGGAATAATGTATTTGGCGATGACATGCATACGCATGGCACCAGTGTTCTTTCTACAATCGGGGCGAACCTCCCGGGACAGATCGTTGGAACAGCCCCTCATGCCTCTTTCTGGTTGATCCGCACCGAAGTTGCCGACTATGAAGCCCTCATTGAGGAATACAATTGGGCAGGTGGCGCTGAATTTGCCGATAGCCTCGGTGCAGATGTGATCAATTCATCACTCGGATATACAACCTTCGACAACCCTTTATTCAACCATACCTATGCGGATATGGATGGCAATACCACTCCCATTACCCGCGCTGCCGACATGGCTACCAGCCGCGGAATGATGGTGGTTAATGCTGCAGGAAATGAAGGCGGGTCATCCTGGCAATACATTGGTGCCCCGGCCGACGGGGACAGTGTGTTATCGATTGGTGCAGTCGATGCTGGCGGCCATTATGCCTCTTTCAGCTCAACCGGACCTACGGCCGATGGCCGGATAAAGCCAGATATTATGGCCCAGGGCCAGGGAACGACAGTAGTGGATGGATCGGGATGGGTAGTCCAGGGGAGTGGAACCTCCTTCGCCTCTCCGATTATGGCTGGAGCCATGGCCTGTTTATGGCAGTCAACTCCTCTGTTTTCAGCCCAGGTACTTCGCGATGCTGTGAGAAACACCGCCTCCAAAGCATCAACGCCCAATAATCTGTATGGCTATGGAATCCCAAACATGATGAATGCCATGCTGCTTCTTTCAGCCCCGTCCGGAACACCGGAATTGAAACAACCTTTTACCCTGTTCCCGGTGCCATTTTCAAGCGCCCCCACACTATCCAGCACCCTGCAGAAACCTGAACCGGTGAAGCTGGAGATTCTATCTGTCTCAGGCCAAATGATCAGTACACGTACATTCGATGTAAATAATGCGTCCGCCATTGTTCTGGGCGACTTTGATCTCATGCCGGCGGGTCTTTACTTCATTCGCATAAGCAGTACGTCAGGTCAGCAGGTTCTCAGGGCGATTAAATTATAATTCAGGGACCCAGGTTTCTACCATCTTCGTAATCTTTCAGGTATAATGTCTGACAAACACAAATGCTTGTCATGAAATAACTACGCTATGCCTGATTCTGCTGTCATCCTGTTTGATCATTGGAATAGGAAGTTTGATCAAGAATTTTACTCTTTTTACCGAAATTTTCAGGTGGTTTGAACCAGAGGCCCTATATTTGAATTGATTCTAAAACCCGGATATTTATGAAAAACAGTTTGACGCTTTTGCTTTTATGCCTGTCGCTTGGCAGTAATGCCCAGGTAACGTTCAACCCGCCACCCACAGCGAAAAATCCAGTCGTAGATACCCTGCATGGGTTCCTGTTAACAGATAATTACCGTTGGCTTGAAGACAAGACCGACCCAAAAGTGGTTGAATGGACGAAGGCACAACATGATTACACCATTCAATACCTGAATGCCACACAAAAGAGCCATTCAGGACTACGCGAAGAGGTGGCAGCATACATCGATATGGATTACGAAGGGCCGCTCAGCAAGGAGGGAAAACGGGTATTCCAGACAATTAAAAAGAAGGGGGATAAACAATCTTCCGTGTATACCATACTCGATGGAAAAAAAATACAGATCTGGGACCCGGTAAAACTTGACACCTCGGGCAAAACCTCTACCACTTCTGTTCAATATACCTACGACGGTGAACGTGCTGCTGTAAGCGTTCAGAAAAGCGGAGCAGAAATCTCCACTACCTACATCATAGAAACCCGGACTGGCAAAATCCTTTATCCACCACTTGAAAATATTTTCGGATACCAATGGACCAAAGACCAGCAGCATGCCTATTTCACTATACGGAGCCAGGCCGATGTCGACAGTCAGGCCCCACTGAAGAGCTACCTGTGGAAGGTGGGCGACCCTGTTGAAAAGGCCCAGTTCATAGGAACTACAAAAGATGCAAAGGATTCCTATTACATTTATGATAACAGGTATAGTGATGTTACCTTTTATGGAGAGGGTAACTTCAACTCCAACAACTGTAAAATGAGAAAAACCGGCACTGGCGATGACGGGATTTCCATTTACGATAGCAAGGATTTCCAGGCCTATCCCAATGCAATCGGAGATAAATTGTATATCCTGACAAACGACCATGCCCCCAATTACCGGTTCATGGTTGCCAGCAAGCAAAAACCAGGTTACAAAGACTGGCAGGTGCTTATTCCCGAAGGTGCCACCGTCATTCAGAATGTGGAGGTGTTAAAAGACGGAAGACTGATCGTCCAGGATAAAAAAGATATCCAGAGCCGGCTGACCCTGCATGATTCCAAAGGGAAGGTGATCAAACCCATCGCTTTGCCCGAAATCGGGAATGTGGATTATGTCAGTTTCGACCGGGAAGAGGATTCTGTTTATATCTATATGAGCACCTTTACCTCACCTGGAAAAATGTACGTTGCCTCCCCCTCCAATTTCAAGTGGCGGTTGTACTATGAAAGGAAAATGCCCATTGACATGAGCAACATTGTGGGCGAAATTAAATTTTATTACACCAAGGACAGTACCCGCATCCCGTGCCTGGTAGTTCACCGGAAAGATATGAAAATGGATGGGAACAACCCGGTTCTTCTCACAGCTTATGGCGGGTTCAGGATCGGCATTACACCGGGATATTATGGTTATTATGCCCCCTTTATCAATCGCGGCGGTATCGTGGTGGAGCCAGGGATCAGGGGAGGGGATGAATATGGCGAAAAATGGCACGACGAGGGAATGCTGCTGAACAAACAGAACTGCTTCGACGATTTCAATGCATGTGCCGAATGGCTCGTTAAGGAGAAATACACCAACACCGGCCGGATAGTTGCCGAAGGAGGAAGCAACGGTGGATTACTTATGGGTGCCATTGCAACCCAAAGGCCCGACTTGTATAAAGCGGTGATTTGTGCGGTTCCGCTGCTCGACATGATCCGTTTTCATAAATTTTTGATTGCCCGGTACTGGATCCCCGAATATGGCTCCTCTGACAATGAGACCGATTTCAGAAATCTGCTCAGCTACTCACCTTACCATCATATCAGGCTGGGCATCAACCTGCCTACCATGCTGGTGAGGACCGGTGCCAATGACAGCCGGGTAGATCCGTTGCATGCAAAGAAATTCACGGCGGCCCTTCAGAACAACCCGGGCCAGATCAATCCAATCCTCCTTTATATTGATTATAATGTGGGTCATGGCTCCGGCCAGGCCACCAAACAACGGATTGACAACATCATGGTTGATTTCGAATTCCTGATGAACCAGCTAGCTATGTAGCGAAGACGCAGGATATTCATTTTTCCGGTAAAGCGGGCAGTTCTACCAAAAGCCGCCCGCTTTTTTCATCCAACCATGACCGAAAACGGATCCCAAAAATAAAATAATTGGTAAAAAACTTGACATCAGGAAACAAATGTAGTATTATTGCAAAATCATTTTAATATCATATTAATATCATTAATCTGAAGCAAAATGGAAAAAGAAAAACTTAGTTCAGTCAATTCCGGGTATACGGGGGTGGTGATGACGCTCCTTTTTTTCGCACTGTCAATTTGTGGGATTATTTTTTTTAACCAGTCCCCTGTCATTATCATTTTAAGTGTGGTTCTGATGTTGGTCGGGGTGTTCACCAGTATCGGGCTGATGGTTATCAACCCCAACGAATCATCGGTGCTTGTGCTTTTCGGCGAATACAAAGGGACCATTAAAAAGAATGGATTTTTTTGGGTGAATCCGTTTTACATTAAGAAGAAGATCTCCCTCAGGGCAAACAACCTCAACCGTGATCCCATTAAAGTAAACGACAAACTCGGCAACCCCATCATGATCGGATGTGTGCTTGTGTGGAGGGTGAAGGACACTTACAAGGCCGCTTTTGAAGTGGGTGATTACACCCATTTTGTCGACATCCAGAGTGAGTCGGCTACACGTAAACTTGCAGGGCATTATGCCTATGATAATTTCGATGATGAGCAAAAAGAAATAACGTTAAGGGCCGGCGGAGAAGAGGTTCACCTGGCACTCGAGCGCGAATTGTCCGAACGTTTATCCATGGCCGGAATTGAAGTGATGGAGGCCCGGATAAGTTACCTGGCTTATGCTTCGGAGATAGCCGGTGCCATGTTGCGTCGCCAGCAGGCAACCGCGGTGGTGGCCGCCCGTACCAAGATTGTGGAAGGCGCGGTAAGCATGGTGGAGCTTGCGCTCAATGCCCTGAGTAAAAAACAAATCATCAACCTGGACGAGGATAAAAAAGCCTCCATGGTAAGCAACCTGATGGTGGTGCTTTGTTCCGACAAGGATACTACCCCGGTAGTCAATACAGGGACATTGCATCAATAGAACGGGATGTCAAATAAAAAGGTATTCATGCTCCGGGTCAATCCGGATATTTACGACGCCCTCGAGAAATGGGCTGCTGATGAATTCCGCAGTGTAAACGGGCAGATCGAGTGGATTCTCGACGCTTCACTGAAGGGGCATCGGCGGTCGCCGGGGAAAAAAATACTTCCAGCCGGAGATTTAACAAATAACAAATCAAAACCATGATCAGCGGAGTTAATTTCGGATTATTCCGGCGTACCCGGGAACCTAACCGGCCGGTTATCAGGCCTGAGATGACACCTGTCGACTGGCTTCTAGAGACCATGGCGCTCGTTGGCCTGGGAGTTTTTCTTGGGTATGTTGCCTATTACTATCCGAAACTACCGGCATCCATTCCAACCCATTTCAATGCTGCAGGTGTGGCGGATGAATACGGAACCAGGGCATCCATCCTTTTCCTGCCGGTGATAGCCCTGTCTATCTATGTCATGATGACCCTCATTAACCTGGTTCCGTATACTTTCAACTACCCGGGGAAGATCACCCCTGCAAATGCATTGCGGCAATACACGCTGGCCACCCGGTTGGTGAGATACCTGAAAACGCTTCTGGTCCTCCTGTTCTTTTATATCAGTTATTCAACAACTCGGGTAGCCATCAATGAAGCCTCAGGCCTCGGATTATGGTTTCTTCCTGTCTTCCTGAGTTTCCTTTTTATTCCAATCATCGTATACATGGTGATGGCGCTCAGCAAAAAATGACTGTTATTTCATACTTTTGCAAAAAAAACGGAATGAATTTCATTGAAGAACTCCGGTGGAGAGGTATGATCCACGATATGACGCCAGGCACGGAAGAACAATTGCTGAAAGAGATGACATCGGGATACATCGGATATGATCCCACAAGCGATTCCCTGCACATCGGCAACCTTGCCTCGATCATGATGCTGGTGCATCTGCAGCGGGCAGGTCATAAGCCCTTTGTCCTGGTCGGAGGCGCTACCGGAATGATCGGCGATCCTTCGGGAAAATCAGAAGAGCGCAATCTTCTGGACGAAATTACGCTGAGATCCAATCAGAATTGTATTCAGAAACAACTTGAAAAATTTCTTGAATTCAGTTGCGGCCCAAATTCAGCCGTCATGGTGAATAACTATGACTGGATGAAGGAGTTTTCGTTCCTTAATTTTCTTCGTGAAGTCGGCAAGCATATTACGGTAAATTACATGATTGCAAAAGATTCGGTGAAGAAACGGATGGAGTCTGGGTCGGGAATCTCCTTCACCGAATTTACCTACCAGCTCGTCCAGGGTTACGATTTTTGCTGGCTTTTCGAGCATCGTCAGGTGAAGCTTCAGATGGGAGGTTCCGATCAATGGGGCAACATTGTTACCGGAACGGAACTGATCCGCAGGAAATTAAGCGGTGATGCCTTTGCACTTACCTGCCCGCTGATCACCAAGGCCGACGGTGGTAAATTTGGGAAAACCGAATCCGGGAATGTATGGCTTGATGCAAAAAAAACATCTCCCTATAAATTCTATCAGTTCTGGCTCAATGCAAGCGATTCCGATGCTTCGGAATACATTAAAAAGTTTACCCTGCTGTCAAGAGAGGAGATCGACGCCCTTCAGAAAAAACATGATGAGGCCCCCCATCTGAGGGTTTTACAAAAAGCACTGGCTGAAGAGATCACAATCAGGGTCCACTCCCTGGAAGATTTAAAGGCAGCCATGGAAGCTTCGGAAATACTCTTTGGCAAAGGTACCAGGGAAACGCTCATGAATTTATCGGAAGAGACCCTGCTTTCGGTGTTCGAAGGAGTTCCTCAAAGCGAGGTGATTAAAAATGAGTTGGTGAATTCCATGAATATTGTCGATTTTCTCACTGAAAAAACAAATATTTTTCCTTCCAGGGGCGAAGCGCGCAGAATGCTGAAGGAGGGCGGTGTCCAGGTCAATAAAACGAGGGTGGACGAATCCTTTGTTGTGGATCATCAAATTCTTGCCAACGACAAGTACATCCTGGTTCAAAAGGGTAAGAAAAATTATTTCCTGGTTAAGGCAGTATAGCAGGATTTTGATTCCTGACAGGCATTGATGTGTCGCTGAAATCCGGTTGTTTATCCCCGGAGATTATTTTGAAAAGCCCTCTGCATCGTTGAAGGTGCAGTTGATCACCAGGATTCCCGAGCTGTTGATAAAGCCCCATTTTGTCCCTTTTCGTACCAGCGAAAACCCATTTGAAAAATCATTGGCCACATCGAATTGAGGGTTGATTGTATAAAGACCCTTCTTACTGATAAACCCCCACTGGGTTCCTTTCTTAACCCTGGCCAGATCTCCGTTGAAATCCTCAGCATCGTCAAACTGCGGATTGATGGTATAGGTGCCCGATATATCAACATAGCCCCACTCCCGGCCCTTTTTCACCCTGGCAATCCCTTCTGAAAAATCACCTGCCTGATCAAATTGCGGGTTCACCGCCCAGGTCCCTTTTTTATCGATGTATCCCCACTGGTGCATTTTCTTCGCACTGGCCAGTCCATTAATAAATTTTCCCACTGCATCGAATTGCGGATTGATAGTATAAGTTCCGGTTTTATCAATATACCCCCATTGAGTTCCTTTTCTTACCCGGGCCAGTTCACCGTCGAAATCTTCAGCATCATCAAACTGGGGGTTGATCTCCCATTTTCCCGTTTTATTGACGTATCCCCAGTCCTTCCCGATCCTTGCACGGGCCAATCCGTCAGAGAAGGGTCCCAATGCGCTGAATTGCGGGTTCACGGTATAATTTCCCTTATGGTCAATGAGGCCCCATAATACGCCCTTCTTTACCCGTGCAAGCCCTTCGTTGAAATCCTCTGCATCGTTGAATTGGGGATTGATCACAAATGTTCCTGTTTTATCGATATAACCCCAGTTTTTGAATTTAAAGACCCTGGCCAATCCGTTGCAGAAGTCCTCAGCCCCTTCAAACTGCGGGTTGATCACAAAAACTCCTTTATTATCAATATAACCCCAATCGCCCATGCTCCGGACCCGGGCAAAGCCATCAGAAAAGGATTTTGCATTCTCAAACTGGGGTGTGATGGCATACTCCCCGGAACTGTTTATAAATCCCCATTCCTTCAATACTCTTACCAATGCCAGGAAATCATTCGTTCCCGCTTTTTTCAGGTTGGATTCAACCGGCGCTGTTTCTTTGGTTGGTTTTGGAGCAGCGGGTTTCCGTGTTGTATTTGGTCTCTGTCCAAAAACTGCACAGGACATCAGAAGAATCAGGATAATCGAACATTTTTTCATACTGGTCGGATTTACATTTGAAAAGTAAAGTTAACAATTCTCAGAAAAAACAAATTATTTTAAGAGGAATGAATCCTGTCACTGATTTTTTAATTGTCTGTGTGAAATTAAAAAAATGTCCTGTACATTTGTTAAAAATCGATCATTTATGGAAAAAATTAAAACTTCTCTTATCGTCGTCCTGATCAGCCTTTCCTTTATGGGTTCTGCACAATTTTATCCCCAGGACAGCATCTTGTTTGAAGTAAACACAGTGCCGGTAAAAATCTGGGACTCCCCGACCAATATATGGCAGATAGGATCTCCTCAGAAAACATACCTCAATGCGGCCTGGTCGGCGCCCAAAGGGATCATTACTGACACCATCATTCCCTATCCCATCAATACAAATTCCACCTTCTCCTTTGTCATCAATTCAAAATCGCTGAAGCTGGATTTTGCGACCTATATCAGCTTCATGCAAAAATTCGATACCGACACGTTGCTCGATCGCGGAATCATTGAGGCCTCGTACGACGGAGGAGGAGTTTGGTGTGAGCTGGGAAATACCGGGTGGGTCTGTCCCAACGGCCCGGCCTTGATAACCTGGGATCCCGATTCTTCCGTCAGTTCTCATCAAAAATACAACCATCTTGCCGTGACAAGCGGGAGATCTGACGGGTGGTTGTTTTCCCGTTGTATTTTAAACTGGATTGTCATTCTTCAGGGGACCGACGGGATTGTCCCGGACAGTGTGATGGTGCGATTTATTTTTACCAGCGATGGCTCCGCCACCGTATATGAAGGCTGGCTGATCGATAACATTGTGTTCGGCTATATGGATTACTTTACCGGGATTCCTGAAACTCCCGGGACCCAGTCGGACCTGATTATCTTCCCAAATCCGGTAACCGGCCAGTCGGCGATCAGGTATGAACAATTTTCAGGGCCAGTTACCCTCCGTATTTTTGATCGGACCGGTCGGCTGATCCGCCAGGAGGCGGAGGTAAAAACCGATAATCTGATTCTGGACCGGAAGGATTTTCTTCCTGGAATTTATTTGATGAAACTGGAGGAAAAGCAGGGTCATTCGCAAACGACAAGGTTCATCGTGCAATGAACATTCTTGTCACCTTCTGGTCGCAAACGGGCAATACCCAAAAAATAGCGGAAGCGATTTACGAAAGTATTTCCTGCACTAAAGAGTTAAAAACGTTTGAGGAGGTTGAATCCTTCAAAGGATTTGATCTCATCTTAATCGGCTTCCCCGTCATGCAATTCGGTCCGCCTCAGGCAGCCAGGAAATTCATTGCCTCCCATGCGGCCGGGAAATCAATTGCCCTGTTTATCACCCACGCGATTTTTTCGGAAAGCAAAGACCCTGCACAACAGGCCATGCTGGCAAAGGAACTTGACAAGTGCACCTCCATTTGTTCCAACGCAAACCTGCGGGGTTTGTTCCATTGCCAGGGAGAGCTTTCTGAAAAAATTACCAGCGAACTGTTGGCAACCGGAATCCCGATGCTGAAGGAATTTGCTGCAATGCGGCCAGGTACCGTCGGGCATCCCGATCAGTACGAAGTAGAGGAGTCCAGAAATTTTGCCCGGAGGATGATACCCACCTGACGGGATCAATTTGCCCCGACCCTGTCTTGCCTGTTAATTCACGAACTGTTTTGCGTAGTACTTAGCCGTCAGTTTTTCACCGGTGGCCTTTTCGATCATATCGTTCCAGTACCATCGGCTTCCGGGCATGAAGACCCTTTCCTTCAGGTAGATTCCCACCTCTTTTTTACCGGCAAAGCTCTGGAATTTGAAGTCGTCCGATTTGATTACGTTCCCTACGATGTAATAATACAGCTGTGAGGCGAGGAGTTCCCCCAGGAGATAATTGTGATAGTAGCACGGATAGGTAGCGATGTGGATTTTGGTGGCCCAGTCAGGTTCGTTTCGTCCTTCGGGACGTTTCATCATCTGGTACTTCTCCACAAGGTCCCACCATAGTTTATTAAGATCCTGGTCCGGATTTTTGTACATCTCTTTTTCGAACCGGTACATCACCTGCGCCCACCGGCTGAATACAAGCTGGTCGAGCCGCAAACTCTTAAAGCAATTTTCAGCGATCTTTATCTTCTCTTCCTCACTGATGCCAACCATGTCTTTGAGCCATTGCGGATTCGAAGAAAACCGTCCGAACATCATGGCGATGGCCTCGGTGGTAAAGGTATGGGCCGGATCGCGGAGGATGAAGGGCAGGGTCGTGTCAATGTTCTTATCATAGACGGCATGCCCGAATTCATGAAGCATCGTGTTCATCCAGTACTGGTTCGGTTTCACGTTGCACAACACGCGCACATCGCCTGCATTGTCAATGTCGGTGCAAAAGGCATGCTGGTTCTTTCCCGGTTTTTCATACAGGTCACTATTCCTGAGCATGTCATCAACAGGCAACCCGATGCCGGCGTAAAAAGTCGAGGTAAGGGTTTCAAGGTTTTTATCCTTGTAATATTTATCAAGATCCACATCATAGATCTTCGGGGCCTGCTGGAAGAACCGGTTCTGGTAATTCCATGGCATCAGTTCCTCTTTGGTCTTCAGGTTGTAATATTTTACGAAATAGGCATCTATATCCCCTTTCACCTGCGCAAAGGCTTTACCCGTGAGGCTGTCAAGTTCATCAAACAATTCGCTGACCTCCTTCGGGTTCTGGTCGCTCAGCGTGAGGCTCATTTCGTGGAAGTTTTTAAACCCGAGGTCTTTGGCAACATCATTCCGGAGTTTTACAAGCTTGATCACATCCGCCGCAACCACCTGCCCGATCTTTTTCTGTGCTTCCCATACCTCCTTCTGATATTTAACATCCTTGGAACTGCTCAATACAGCTTCCACATCGTTGTCCGACATCTTTTTTCCCTTCACCTCCGTGCGGAAGTTTCCGTATTTCTGTTCTATCAAGGTCCCCATGCGTACCATGGCATTCAGTTTCCCTGTATCGGCCTTGGCCATGAGAAACGAACGATAGAGTACATCAAGCTGACGGTTCAGCAGGCTGTCGGTGATCATACCCGATACCTTGATCTCTTCCAGCTTCTTCAGTTTATCCTTATCAGAATAGAGTGCCATCATCTTCAGATTCAGCTCCTCGGATTTTTTGAAATCTTCAGGTTTCCCCGAAACGGCGGCCTCCCAGGAGGCAATTGCCGTTTGTTTGTACAGCGGGATCAGCACCGAATCGTGCTTACGGATAAAATCAGTTAATTCTTTCTTCATTGTTTCCTGTTTGGAGGTGCAGCCCGTGATCATCAGGAAGGATGTTGCAAAGGCTAAAATCATGTTTATGGTTTTCATTGTGCCGGAGGAATTAGACAATTTTCGATTTTCGATTTACGATTTTTAAGACTTAAACTTCGATGGTTCTATTGTTCAACCATTCATTTTATTCAACGCTCCATCTCGATCCATCTTTCCCATCTTTCACGGTGATGTGCAGCTTCTGCAATCCGTCCCTGATCTGATCGGAGGTTCCCCAGTCTTTGGTTTCACGTGATTTCTGCCGGATGGCAAGCACAAGCTGCATCAGGCCGTCGAGCAGTTCAGGCTGGTCATTTGTTTTTTCGTTTTTTAATCCAAGGATGTCGAACAAAAAGGTGTTGAACAAGTTTTTCAGCAACGCCAGGTCCATTGAGGAGATGGTCTCTTTTTTATCGGCCACTGAGTTGATGATGCGCACCCCTTCGAAGAGGTTGGCAATCACGATCGGGCTGTTGAAATCATCGTTCATGGCCTCATAGAGGCTGTTTTCGAGATCCTGTACAGGTGATCCTGGCAGAGGATCCCGGCTATCCGTACCTGGTGATGACCGGCTTTCGGAGGGCATCAGTGTATTCAGGGTTTCGGTAGCAGTCATCAGTTTTTTCAACCCCTTTTCAGCTGCCTGCAGGGCCTCGTTGGAGAAATCGAGGGTGCTTCGGTAATGGGCCTGGAGAATAAAAAAACGGATCGTCATCGGGCTGTATGGCTGAACCAACGAAGAATGGCTTCCTGTGAAGAACTCATCGAGGGTAATAAAATTCCCCAGCGACTTCCCCATCTTCTGGCCATGAATGGTGATCATGTTGTTATGAAGCCAGTACTTGACCGATTCGTGGCCGATGGCGGCCTGGCATTGGGCGATTTCCGATTCGTGGTGCGGAAAGAGGAGGTCCATCCCTCCACCGTGGATGTCGAAATAGGTACCCAGGTATTTGGTACTCATGGCAGAGCATTCGAGGTGCCAGCCCGGGAAACCATCGCTCCAGGGAGAGGGCCAGCGCATGATGTGTTCGGGCTGGGCCTTTTTCCATAAGGCAAAGTCGGCCGGATGGCGTTTCTCCTCCTGCCCTTCCAGCGTTCGGGTGTTGGAGATCAGGTCGTCGAGCACACGCCCCGATAATTTCCCGTATTCGTGTGTTTTACTGTATTTTTCTACATCAAAGTACACGGAACCATTCACCTCATAAGCGTAGCCGGCATCGAGGATCTGCTTCACCATCAGGATCTGTTCGATCATATGCCCCGAAGCCCTGGGTTCGATGCTGGGGCGCTTCACGTTCAGGGCGTCCATGTAAATGAAATACCGGTCGGCATAATACTGGGCGATCTCCATGGGCTCAAGCTGCTCAACCTGGGCCTTCTTTGCAATTTTATCCTCCCCTTCATCCAGATCGGCAACGAGGTGCCCCACATCGGTGATGTTTCTCACATACCGCACCTTGTATCCGAGGTGCTGCAGGTACCTGAAAACCATGTCGAAGGTGATGGCAGGCCGGGCGTGGCCCAAATGTGGATCGCCATACACGGTCGGACCGCAAACATACATGCCGGCAAAGGGTGGACTGATGGGTTCGAAAAGTTCCTTTTTCCGGGAAAGGGTGTTATAGAGATAAAGTGCGTTGTTCATGATCTGGGAATTCACGCGACAAAGGTAAAAAATTGTGAGAACTGATCATGATGCCTCAGCGGGATAATGATCCATCTCAATGATAGGTAAATAACAGAACCGGCGGGATTAGCAGCAGGCATCCGAGGATGAGGAAGATGATGGATAGTGGAAGCATAAACCTGACCCATTTATCATAAGGAATTTTCCCGATGGCCAGGATCCCCATGGTAACACCGCTGGTCGGAAAAATGTTGGTGAATAGTCCGTCCCCGAGCTGGAAGGCCAATACGGCTGTCTGGCGGGTGATCCCGATCAGATCGGCCAATGGCGCCATCAGGGGCATGGTCAGGGCTGCCTGGCCTGAACCTGATGGAACAAAGAAATTCATAAAGCCCTGGAAGGCGAACATCATCTGAACGGACACAACCTTGGGAAACTGATCCATGGTTCCGGCAATCCCGGCAAGAATGGTATCAATGATCTTTCCGTCGGTAGCGATGATCAGCATCCCGCGGGTAAGACCGATGACGAAAGCCGCAGTCATCATGTCGCGGGCCCCATCGAGAAAAGCAGCCACAGTAACATGGGAATTCAGCCGGTAAACCAATGCCGTAAGGACTCCCATAAACACGAACAATCCGGCAATTTCATTGATATACCAGTCCCAGAGATTGACTCCGACGATGAGCATCACGATGGAGGAAAAGAAGATGATCAGTACCAGCTTTCTTTTCAATGTTAAGGCAAGATCTTCGGCAGAATGATAGTCTTTATGATCTCTTTTTTGGTCAATCTCATAAACCAGGCTTTTTTCCGGGTTCTTTTCGATCCTCCGTGCATAGAGCATGACAAAGATGATGGCGGCTGTCATGAGGACAAGCCAGACGACAAGCCGGTATTCCCAGCCGCTGAAAATCGGGATCTCCGAGATGCCCTGGGCGATACCGATGGTGAACGGGTTGCTGAATGCACCTGCAAAACCTGAAGCAGCACCGATAAACGGCATAGCGATCCCGGTGAGCGAATCATATCCCATGGCGATGGCAAGGGGAATGGTGATCAGGATAAAGACCATCACCTCTTCCGACATGCCAAATGAAGCGCCGGCCAGAGAAAAAAGAAACATGATAATGGGAATGATGAATCGTTTGATGGCCGGATTCTTACGGGTGGCTTCGAGGACTCCTGCCAGCCCGGCATTGATCGCCCCGGTTTTGCTGACAATACCAAAAGCACCACCGATAAGCAGCACCAGGGCGATGATCTGTGATGCCGACATCATGCCTTTGATTGGAGCTGTGAAAAGTTCGATAAACCCCTGGGGGTGCGGATCAACCTTGTGGTAAGTTCCCGGGACCACAACCAGCCGGCCATGGTAATCCTGACGATCAAACTGCCCGGACGGGATGATCCAGGTCAGAATCAGAAAAAGGATCAGGATAACTGAAATAATGATCAGGGTGTGCGGCATTTTTTTCTTTTCCATTATCTGGTCTGTTAAAGGGTTGAAGGGAGACGGTGCAAATTTATCCTAATTTTTTTATCTGTCATTTTTTTGCTTTTTCTATTGCCTTTTAAAATTTACTTTTTTCTTTGGATTTACTATATTTGCATAAACAGAAGTCAAACCAAAAACAAAACCCTATGAAAAAATTTTTACTTTTACTTGCAGTTTTGCCGCTTTTTATTGCAAACAGCTATTCCCAGGCATCCTTTGGGACGGGAGCCCTTACGGTTGAAGTAGATGAATATGGCGGCATTGCCCTTTTATCAGCCGATGATGTATATCAGCTGTATCGCGCTGCGATTTTAGTCGGATCAGCTCCAGATGCTGTATTTGACTATAAAACTGATGCAGATGTTCAGGACCCGACTATCCTGGTCACCAATCCCACTTCGAGTGATTTTGAAATCTATGGCGCCTATAACAACGCCTATTCTGGATTACCCCCCGATGTAATTGTAAAATTGAATGCCTACGGATGGAATAATGGAGAGTACACCGTTGTTAAATTCAACATTCAGAACACTGCATCAACCGCAATCGATGCATTGGCCGGTTTGGATATTATTCCTTACTTAAACGAGGAATATGGTTTCGATTCTGTATCCTACAATAGTACTGCCGGGGTCATCCGTTTTCACCGTGGTGCCCAAGTAAATATGGGAATGAAACTCCTCTCGGCAACCATGACATCCCTTTATTCCTTTGAATGGTATGATGCCTATGAAGCAGATACCAGTTACTGGAACTGGATGACTACAGGAGAATTACAGCCCTTGTATGCTTCACCAACTGCTGACGGCCCCGTTACAATTACTTCGCAGGGCCCGGTTGCCCTGGCTGCAGGACAAACATTTAATGTATATTATGCATTGGCACTCGGAGCAAATGAGCAAGCCATGTTGGCCAACATTTCTTCAGCAGTGGTAAAGTATCAGACATTGATTACATCCGTTGATAATATTAAACCCTCTGCAAATGCTTTCAACCTTGGCCAGAATTATCCCAATCCATTTAAAAATTCAACTGAAATCAGTTATCAGTTACCTGATGATGGTTTTGTAAGTCTGAAGGTTTATGATGTAATGGGAAATGAAGTAGCTGCTCTGGTAAATTCAACCCAGACAAAAGGTTCGCATTCCATTCATTACAATGCAAATGGCTTATCCAGCGGAGTTTATTATTATACGATCAGGTTAAATGATCAGGTTAAAACGAATAAAATGTTCGTGATTAAATAAACGGAATGTAAAATCAATTTTTTCCTGGTACGTTGCAGGGATAAAAAAGAGAAGGCCGCCTCAATTGGGCGGCCTTCTCTTTTTGTGTATTAATGCTTAGAGCTTAATCCACACAACCTGCATGGCATGCGGGCTGACTCCCGTAATCCAGTCTTCGGGGCTGGATCCATCCAGGTTGGCCCGTATGATCTTCCCGTCAGCAGCTGAGTTTGAAACTTTGTACCCCCATATGAGTTTATCCCGCTTGGTGTCAAGGGTGATTCCCCAGGTGGCTTTGGCCCCGAATTCACCAATCTTGGTGAAGGCAGTTCCATCAAGGTTGCACATGAAAACTCCATTTTCCGGGGCCACTGTACCTGCGGAACCATACAGGACCAGGTAGGCTTTCCCGTTCCTTAAATCCAGCTCCATTGCAGTTCCGTCCACATCGGATGTTCCGGGGGCATCGATCGCTATTTGCGTGAAATCTGTCCCGTCAAAATTGACCGACCAGAAACCACCCAGGTAATCCGTTTTATCATTGACAAGGTAAATTTTGTTGGTGGCAGGGTCGTATTGCATGTCGATTGGGTATTGCGGTTCAAGCGGTCCGCCATTCATCGCGATGAATAATTCAGGGTTGGATCCATCGAGGTTGGCCCGGTAGATTCCCCCGGTGCGGCCCCAGTAAATCTTATCCCCAAGAACGAAAATGGCCTCAGCATCCCCTATGATTTCCTGCCCGGGAACATTGGCATCCAGAATTTTCTGACCATCGGTTCCATCGGCATTATACCGGTAGATAGCCTGATTCAAATAATCAGTAATGTAAACTTTCCGGGTGGCGGTGTCAACGGCGATTCCATATGGCCTTGTCATGTCGGCTGGCACGAAGTCCTGGATCAGCGGCGGGGTATCATCAAGAACCACCATATGGGCATTCCCTATGGTTCCCCGGGTGGTAAAATAAAATACCTGGGTCAGGCCGGCATTGGGGTCTTTGACATTTACAACCAGTGTTTTGACCAGCTGGTTGTAATAGACAGAATTTTCACCTGTGCATGTAAGTTTGACACTGTATAGTCCAGGTGTTGCATAAGTAATCTTCGGGCTGACCTCGGTCGAGGTCTGGCCGTTTCCGAAATCCCATAAATACCCGATGGCGTTCAGGGATGAGTTGGTAAATTCAACTTCACATGGTGCATAGCCCTTGTTGGTGACAACATAACTGAAATTGGCTACGGTACTGGCAGCAGGGGTGCCCATGTCCTTCTTCTTGCATCCTGCTCCCATGGAGAGGATGAACAAGCCCGAAATAAGATATAACAGATTTCTTTTCATATTTTTCTACATTAACAGATTGGAAATGATCAATAACCGGGATTTTGAGTCATCAGATTGTTGGTTTGAAGCTCAGCGAGCGGTATCGGAAAGAGGGTGTAATTCTCTGAGATTCCCAATACGGTGGTTGCTCTTTTTGTCCTGACCAGGTCGGACCATCTTTGGCTTTCAAAGGCAAACTCATGCCGGCGTTCGTTTTCAATCGCCAGTTTCAGTTCATCATAAGTGGTGGCAGTTGTCGGAGCCAGGCCTGACCGCAGCCGCAGAACATCGATATCACCACGGATATCTTCGATATTCCCGTTTGTATAGGCCTGTGCCTCGGCGCGGATCATGTACATTTCAGCAAGACGCAGCACGTACACCCGGTCGGTTCCGGAGGTGTAGTCTTTGTACTTGATTCCATAAGGCAGATTTTTCTCATCAAATGTAATGGACGCGTTAAACCTGACCGTATCGGTAGCCCTGAAACTCTGCACAAATATGGGAGGAGGTGAAACTTCATACCGGCCGGTAAGACTGACTGGAAAGAAATACTGGGCCAGCCGGTTATAGTTCTGGGCATCAAAAATCACTTCAAAAATGGATTCGGTAGTATTTCCGTTGAACAGGTCAATATAAGCCGGGGCCATGATAAATCCGCCATTGTTGATCACTTCGTCAGCCTTTGATTTGGCAAGCGCTGCAATGGCCGGATCGTTCTTATAGTGGAACTGGGTGAGATAGACTCTTGCCAGTAAAGCCGTCGCGCTGAAAGAGCTGGCCCATCCGAGTGGCCTGGAGGCAGGCAGGATTTTTTCAGCTTCAACCAAATCAGCAATGACCTGGGTATAAACTGCATCAACAGGGTTACGGGCCTGGTTAATATTACTCAGGTCAAGCGTAGGCTGGGTTTTAATGGGGATGGCCCCGAAATAGTTCATTAGGTTGAAATGGGATAATGCACGGAGAAACAGGGCATCACCTGTATACAAATTCCGCTTTTCAGTGCTCATCTCAATGGTTCCAATCCGTACAAGGACATTGTTGACCCTGTTAATGCAATCGTAGTTGGAGGTCCATATTCCATCGATAATGGCATTGTCGGAGGCAATGCCATTGTCGCCGACTTGCTGGTAATCACGGGTCGTTCCGGTCCATGCGAGGTTATCGGCTGCAAGATCTTCAACAATAACATGGTTGCGGCCGTAATTGCCCACATCGTGGAGGGAATAATAGGCTCCGCTGATGGCCTTATCCACGCCTGTTTCATCGTTGATGGCCTGATCAGCCGAGATGGAGGCCGTTGGCTGAACATCGAGCATCTTGGTACAGGACACTGTTGCCAGGGCGAAAACAATCAGGATATATATTACTTTTTTCATCTTTTTCAGAATTAAAGGTTAAAAAACAAAACTCAAACCAACCAGGACAGTGCGCGATTGCGGGTAGGTGAAGAAGTCTGTCCCGATGATGATATTGCTCGAACCACCATAATAGTTCACTTCGGGGTCCATCCCGGTATAGTTGGTGAAGGTGTAAAGGTTCTGGATCGTAGCATATACTTTGGCCGACTTCATGCCGATTTTCTTGATCCAGTCTTTCCTGAAATTATAGCTCAGTGTGATATTCTTTACCCTGAGGAAAGAACCATCTTCGATGAACCGCGAAGATTTATAGGAGTCACCCTCCTTGGGAAACTGGGTGATATCACCTGGTTTCTGCCAGCGCCCGTTCATGCGTGCGGTTTGGTTGTCTTCCCCTGTTCCAGATTCAAGGTAGACCAGCGTTCCGTTGAAAATTTCATTTCCGTACACTGCCTGGAGAAAAATGGAAAGTTCAAAGTTTTTGTAGCTTAACACATTGGTAAATCCGGTTGTGAAATCGGGGTTCGGATCTCCGGTCTTCATCCGGTCAGCGGAGGTGATGATGCCGTCGTGATTGACATCCTCATAGATCAGGCTCCCGGTCGTTGGGTCAACACCCAGGCAATTGTATCCGTAGAAGATACCAATTGGCTGCCCTACCTCCACGCGGTTGCCGCCGCGACCCATGTCGTCGATCGGCTGATCCTGGTAAAGGCTCAGGACTTTGTTGCGGTTCATCGCAAAGTTGAAAGAGGAGGTCCAGACAAATGCCTTGTCGATGTTTACTGTATTCAGCACCACTTCAAGCCCCTTGTTCTCCAGTTGCCCGATGTTGGATGAAATGAGATAAAAACCGGATGAAGCAGGAATGGGCCGCTCCAGCAACAAATCTTTGGTGTGGTTGTAATAAACATCGAAATTGAGGGTGATCCTGTTCTTGAACAACGACAAATCAAAACCCAGTCCGGTTTGGGTCGTAGTTTCCCATTTCAGGTCAGGGTTGGGAAGCTGGGTGGGTGCAATACCGGAGTTGCCTCCATAATTGTATCCGGCCCCGTAAAGACCCAGGGAGGCAAAATCACCAATTCCGTCATTCCCGGTAAGCCCGTAAATGGCCCTGATTTTAAATTCATTGATCCATTTCACCTTTTTCATGAAGGGCTCTTCCGACATACGCCAGGCAAATGATCCTGCCGGGAAATAACCGTACTTGTTGTTGGTGCCGAATTTTGAGGACCCATCGGCACGGGCTGTCAGGGTAAAAATGTATTTGAACTTATAATTGTATTTGAATTGGCCGAAGTAAGAATTCATAACGCGGTCGAGGGCCGTAGCGGAAGCTGCCCGGATGGTTCCGGCCGATGTCAGGTACTGGAGATTGTCATTCGGAAAGTTGATGCCTTCGATATAGGTGGTCCGGTTGGCATATTTCTCAAAACTCTGACCGATCAGGACGTCGATGTTGTGCTTTTCCTTGAATTCATTGATATACTGGATCGTGTTGTTGGTCGTGAGATTGCTGGCATAGCTGGTTCCCTCGATCCCCAGGCCATTGTATTTTTTGCCCTGGCGCGTGGTGGTGGGATCGTAACTATGCTCCCTCAGATTGTATATGTCGATCCCGAATTTGGAGGTAAAGGTAAATCCATCCAGAAATTTATATTCGACGTAGGCATTTCCACCCGTCCTGTTGGTATAGGCGTTATTGATAGAATTCTTGGCAATGGCTACGGGGTTTGCATAGAACATGGACTCGTCGTATTTGCCGTTTGCATCAAAAACCGGATAAATGGCAGGAATCGACATGGCATTAGGCAACGGACCGTTCAGGGTAGCATCACCCTCCACCCGGGCATTTTTGGAATAGGTAATGCCGGCACCTCCGCCGATCGTGAGGTTTGGCAGGATCTTATAATCCGCATTCAAACGGCCACTGTAGCGCTGGTAGGATGTCCCCATCACAACACCGCCCTGGTCATAATAGTTCCCGGAGATGAAGAGCCTGAATTTATCGCTTCCGCTGCTGACCGAAAGTTCCGTGTTCGCAGTAGGCGCAGTTATCAATATCTCCTTCATCCAATCGGTATTGATTCCCTGGACATTGGTCCCTTTGTATGCATTCCAATCGGAGGCGCTCATCATCGGGATGATCCGCTCCTTTGGCAGCGTTTGCCATCCGTAGCTGAGGTTCAGTGAAACATCCGTTTTATCGCGGCTTCCCTTCTTGGTAGTGATCAGGATAACCCCGTTGGATGCGCGTGCACCATACAACGAAGTGGCGGAGGCATCTTTCAGTATGGTCATCGTTTCAATATCATTGGGGTTGATGTCGCTCATGGCATTGATCTCCTGCCCGCTCATCCCAACCTGGGAGTATTGTCCGGTGATGGCCGGAATCCCGTCGATGACAATCAGGGGCTGGTTGCTTGCGTTGATGGAACTTCCTCCCCTGAGCTTGATCATGTTCTGACCACCGGGAGTTCCCGACTGCGTATTGACGGTAAGCCCCGCTGTTTGACCCTGTAAAACACCATCGAGGGTGCGGACGGGCATGTTTTTTATCTCGTCTTCATTCAACACCTCAATGGAGCCTGAGAGAAGTTTCTTACTTGTGGTGCTATACCCGACTACCACCAGCTCTCCGAGTGCAATATCCTGGTCGCTCAGCTTGACATTGATCACTTTGTGCCCGTTCACCGGAATTTCCTGGGTCTGCATTCCAACAAAGGAAAAAACCAATATCCCTTTCGATGGAGCCAGGAGTGAATATTTTCCGTTGATGTTGGAAGTAGTTCCTTGTGTACTCCCTTTGATCAAAATGGTAACTCCCGGAATGGGGGAGTTATCATCAGAAGCAGTGATCGTTCCGCTTACAGGGATATCCTGTGCAACGACCTGCTGAAGGAGAACACCAAACAACAATAACAAATAGTAGTGTTTTTTCATACAATGAAGGTTTGGTTAGTATTTATTCTTTATGGGTTTTACAGAAATAATAACCGGGATGATGTCCATCCTGATGTTGGTTACGGTATAATGATCGCTGTGGGGCTTTTGAGGATAAAATGATTCACTTGAAGGGGATTTGCTCAGGGAGACCTGAAATCCTGAGACGGGACTGATAAAGGTTATATTTTGAACAGTATCCGTTACTTTGTTATCGGCCAGGTGAATGGTGAGGAGATCGCGGAAGGTGGCTGGGCTGGCTGATAAAACTCCCTCCTGACCGATATACTTTTCGGTGTGTCGTTCTTTTCCCCTGGTTGATTGCTTTCCCTCGGCCGGGGTAATGATCCTGGTATTGAAATCATAGGAATCGCCCTCTTCGAGATAGCTCAGCAGGATGTTCTCAATGAGGGGCAACTTCTGAACCTCCGATATCCGGGCATCCGCTGTATTCAGGATGGTGACTCCTGCGGCGCCAGCCACAGACATTTTGTTTTGCTTGCTATTATATATAAGTGCTGTGTTCTCATCAACCCCAAAACCCTGAAGTTTCCCCTTTTTATTATTCATCAGGGTCATGGAGAGCCTCCCGAAACGTGCCCTGGCATTAAAATGCTGATCGACTACCCCGTGAGGGAAAAACCCAAGTCCCCTGGTTACCCATACCCCCTGTCCCTCCGGGAAATCATCGCCGGTATAATCTGTGATCAAACCATGGGTAAGGGCTGCAAGGCTGGTACCTCCCCCGATCATCACTTCGCTCATGATTGCCGCGCCGGCACTGGTGCCTCCAATCACACCTCCCGACCGGTATACATCCCACACTGCATTCAGAACCGGAGTATGACTGCCATCGGCACGGACGAGGGTCTTCATGGTTCTTGCCTGGTCGCCGCCTGAAAACCATACTGCGGTACATTTCCTAACAAGTTCAGCTACTTTCGGGTCATTGCCGTTGTCCTTCCATTCCGATTCATTCACATCTTTGGTACTGTCATCATCCAGCACGGCCAAAGGAGCCACGTAAATGTTGCCTGGTTTAACACCGTAGGATATCAGGATATTCCTGAAATACACGTATGACTGCATCGGAGTTCCGCTGGCAGAAGGGATTACAGTGAAAGTCGCCTTTTCGGCTCCCCCGGCAAGACTGATAAGTTGCTGAAAAACGCTTTTGTTGTCGGCTTCAAGTCCTCCCCCAACGATTACGAGGTTTCCGGATGGAGCTGTCTGGCAGGATACTTCTGCTGCACAGAATAAAACCGTTAATACGGTTAGAGTACGGAAAAATTTCATGATGCAGATGATGTTACAAAGCAGGTAGGGTGTTTCAAAAGCGAAAATATAATAATTCTCTGGAAACAAAATGGTATGGTGAAAATTTTTCTCAACTTTGCCTGATAAACCTTTAAACCATGCTGACACTTTTCAAAAACGCGCAACTTTACAATCCGGACTATGCCGGTAAAAAAGATCTGCTTACCGGGGGTAAAACGATCCTTGCAATAGGAGATTATATTGACCCTCCGGGGGGAGTGGAAGTAAATATCATTGATTGTGAGGGGCTGATGCTTGTTCCCGGGCTCATTGACAGCCATGTTCATATCACAGGCGGCGGGGGTGAAGGCGGCCCTGCAAGCAGGATGCCCGAACTTCAGCTCAGCATGATGGTCGAAGGGGGCGTCACCACTGTGATCGGGTGCCTTGGCACCGACGGAATCACCCGGACCGTGGAAAGCGTACTGATGAAGGTTAAAACCTTGCGGGCACTGGGTGTTTCTGCCTGGATGTACACAGGAGCTTACCAGGTTCCCTCCCCCACCATCACCGGGGATATAGCAAAAGATATTGCCCTGTTCGAGGAAATCATTGGTGTTGGCGAAGTGGCCATCTCCGACCACCGTTCTTCGGTACCTTCCATTGCGGAACTTGCGCGGATCACTGCCCATGCCCGCGTTGCAGGGATGATCGGGGGTAAGGCCGGGATCGTCAATATGCATATGGGAGATGCCAGGGATCCTTTCAGGCCTTTGCATGAGGTGGTTGCCTCCACTGAGATGGGGTACAGGCAGTTCATCCCGACCCATTGCAACCGTAATCCCTATATATTCGAAGATGCAAAGGAGTATGGGAAGAAGGGCTTTGTGGATATCACCACCAGCTCCTATCCGTATGACATGGATGTAGAGATAAAACCATCGGTGGCGGTAAAACAACTCCTCGCAGCAGGAGTCCCGATAGAACATATTACTTTCACCTCCGATGGATGCGGGTCTCTGCCAAGTTTCGACGCTGAAGGAAACCTGGTGAAAATTGACATGGGACTTCCCTCTTCTATTTTGCGGGAGATCAAAGAGGCCGTTTTGATCGATCAGATTCCGTTGGAAACCGTTTTAAAAGTGGCCACCTCAAATCCTGCCGATATCCTGAAATTACATGGCAAGGGTCACATAAAGGAGGGGAACGATGCCGACCTGCTGTTGCTGGATAAAAAATTCAATATCGTCCACCTGATGGCCATGGGCAAGATCATGAGCTGATGAAAAGCTCTTTCCTTCCCCTCTTTTTCATGTGTTTGTCACGGATAACCTTGCAGTCACAACCTGCCTCCCATTCCGGACCTGCACCATACTGAAAACCCAGCAGTTAAATCTTCTGAGCCACACTCCGCACGGTAACATTGTCAAGCACCCTCATGTTCACCTCCACCCCGATACCCGGCTTGGTAGGAACATCCATGGTGCCATCCTTGTTGACCAAAAATTCGGGTTCCACGATATCTTCCTTGTAGTAACGCTTGCTTGCAGAAATATCGCCCGGCAGGGTGAAATTGGACAGGGATGCCAGCGCCACATTACCGGCCCGGCCGATCCCTGATTCGAGCATGCCTCCGCACCAAACCGGGATGTTCATGCTGGCGCAGTAATCGTGGATAAGTTTTGATTCCGTGAAACCCCCTACGCGACCAGGTTTTATATTGATCACCCGGCAACTGTCGAGTTCGATGGCAGCACGTGTATCATCAAGGGAATGGATGCTTTCGTCAAGACAGATGGGGGTCTTGAGTTCACGCTGGAGCTTTGAATGATCAAAAATATCCTCGTATCCCAGTGGCTGCTCTATCAATACCAGCCCGTAATTGTCCATCTTCTTAAAGATGTCGATATCCTCAAGCTTATAGGCTGAATTCGCATCAACCTGAAGCATCGTCCCCGGAAACTCCTTCCGGAGCGCATCCACAAACTGCAAATCCAACCCGGGGGCTATCTTGATCTTTATCCGTTTATAGCCTTCTGCAAGATACCCTTCAACCTTTTTGATTAACCCTGGAACCGAATCCTGGATACCAATGCTAACGCCGACGTCAATCTTTTTGCGCGTGCCACCCATCATCTGTGAAAGTGAAATTCCCCTGCTCTTTGCAAAAGCATCCCACAAAGCGGCTTCAATGCCGGCCTTGGCCATCATATGCCCGCGGACCTTTGCATAGCCGGCAATTGCTTCATCTACACTGTTTAACTCTTTGCCCAGCACGGCTGGCATTAAAAAATCCTGGAGAATATGCCAGGCGGTTGGCACCGTCTCATAAGAATAAAACGGGGTCCCCTCCGCTACGCTTTCACCCCAACCGGTGACGCCGTCAGCATCCACCCTGACAATTATATGTTCTTCATCATATTCGGTTCCCATCGAGGTTACAAAAGGGCTTACCAGGATCATTTTGACATGTCGGAGTTCAATTCGTTCAATTCGCATATGATTTTAAGTTTAAAAGGATTAAACAATATGTTGAAGCTATTTCTTCATTACGCGTAAAACAGGGTAAGGTTGTCCGATCTTTAAGAGCGGAGCATATTTTTCATAGGTGATTAATCCAAGTGTCGATTTCGGTTCAAGAGCCAGCACCAACAGATCTCCTTTCATCTGAGAAGTCGGGATGAATATAAAACCCGGACCAGCTGGCAGCTCCTTAAGCACATTCAGCACAACCTGTGGATTAACCGTTCTGTCTCCTTCAAAATCGAGGGAATCAAGGGCGGTGATTGCATATTGTCCTATCTGATATCCTGAGATGTTTTTAAGGGGCACAAGTTTAAGTGCATGGCGGCCGGCCCATTCCACAAGGATGGTGCAATCTTTGGGGATCAGGTACCCCAATGGTTTCCGGATATCATACAGCGATTTGACAACAGGACGGTAATCCTTTACCGTGACAACCGAATCTTTCCCTGAAAAATAGGAAAACAGCGGGATCTTCAGTAACTGGCCGTTGGCAACATGTTCCGACTGAATGGAGATCTCCTGGCCGGTTTCAGGGGAGACTAATTTCTTTCTTTCACCATCAACAAGCGATTTGACCTCTTTATTGTTTTTATAAATATACTCCAGCAACCCGCGCATACCGGTCATCTGCCCGTTTGCCCGATGCTGCATATTTTCGATGGAATCATCCTTGCCGTTCATCCCCTCCTGAATGAAAGAAAAGGTACCCTGGATCCCGAAACTCTGGCGGCCGTCATTGATATCAAAGGTGCTGTGCCTGATATAGTCAAGTTCCGGTGGTCCGCCTGGACTATAGGTAAAGGAGGAAAAATTCCTGGCTTTCAGATACTTGAAAATGAACGGGAGATATCCGTTGTTGGATAACTTCCGGATTTCTTCCGCTACATTGATGTTGGTCGTGGCCCCCACCGTGATGTCGAAATTCTTTCTGTATCCGTATTTTTTCCATTCGTCGCCAAAGGGCCAGTATTCATGCACATCCATGGTCACTTCGAACTGGTATCTGTCAAAAAACTTGTGCAGGGCGATGGTTTCAGGTTCGGTAAGGATCAGGTGGTTCCGATTCAGGTCCATTCCGTTTGCGTTGCGCCTTTGATTTAATTCCGAACCGTCGGGATTTACCTGCGGAACCAGAACCAGGTCGATTTTATCAAAAAGATGCCGGTTTTCAGGCTTTAGCAACTCCCGGGTGAGGAGCAGGATCCCCTCTTTCCCCGATTGCTCATTTCCATGCTGCTGGGCAAAGATGAGTACTTTTATTTTTGTGTGATCCTTCCCCACCTCTGAAGCTGAAAATTTCAGCGCATAAAGATTCCGGCCCTTTACCGATTGTCCGATGATCTCTGTTTTCAGAATTTTTGATTGTTTTTCAATAGCCTGAATATAGGAAGTAAGCTCATCGAAGGAGGTAAGCCTGGTGAAGTTGTTTTTCACCGGAGGAGGAATGGGGGCCTGGGCTGAAACAAGGGTTGAACAGAGCTGGAAGAGGGTTAGGAATAAAATTATCGGCTTCATCTGAGAGATATAAGGGTTCTGCAACAGCTAAATTATAAAAAATATCAATGATCAACCCTCTACTGGTTGAATAGCCGCTCAATGGGTAATGTTATAACAATTACCGGAATGAATTGTTTCGGAATGGTTAATCTGGCAAAAGAAAATTATTGCGATGGCCGATTAAAGGCAATAAAGCATTGAATACATTCAGGATGAAGGGTTTATTAAGGCTAATTGATCTTTATAACCTTCTCCGTCGTCATCAAATTACCAGACTTCAGCCGACAGAAATAGATGCCTGCCGGCAGATTGACCATGTTTTGCGTGATTTCATGTACGCCTTGTCGCTCAAATCGATTGGTAAGAACATCTATCTTGTTTCCTGTTATATTATACATTTCAAGGGTAACTAACCCATCCTCCACCGTTCTGTATTTTATTTTTACCTGCTGGGTCACCGGGTTAGGAATGATGCTGAGTGAACAGTCATTGTTCCCGTTCAAAGTTTCAACACCCGTTGAGTTGACCTTGAATTTATACAGGAATTTATAAATGGTGGCATCCGAATAGGTCATCATACATTTGTTTTCACCAGCCAATAAATAGACGGAATTATCTTCCCCTGCTGAAACTGCCGCCCATTGGGTAGGTATTGGAAGAATCTCTTCATTGGTCCAGGTATTGGTCCCGATATCATAGATCTGAACATTTGAAGTAGCCGTATTCACGGGAAAAACAGCACCCCCAAAAACATAGATTTTATTTCCGATGGCGGCAGCAGCGGCGCCAAACCTTGCATAAGGCATATGCTGTTTGGTTTCCCATGTATTTGTCGCAATATCGTATACCTGCAATAAATCAACACAGGTATAGGTATTATCAACTCCCCCGATCGCATATATTTTACCGTTCACTGCGGCACATGCGATCCCGGCTGCGGGATGAGTGATTGGGGCCAGGGTGTTCCATTGATCCGTGGCAGGATCATATACTTCTGTAGGAAAACTTGGACTTGCATGCATTCCGCCAACAATGTAAATTTTATTATCTACTACGCTGATGCCAAAACAACTGCCCGTAGTCGGTTTGGGCGCTTTCACTGTCCAGGTATTAGTCGACGGGTCGTAGGCTTCATTCGCATCAGATAAATAATCACCATAACCGCCTCCGATAGCATAAATAATTCCATTCACCTGGGCAACACCCAGCATCATCCTGGGAAATTGCATCGATTGACCCGGATTCCAAGCGCCTGATTCCGGATTATAAATCTGGACATAGGCTTCTCCATATTCATTCCCATGCATGGTTTTATCGGTCCCGCCAATAGCATAAACCTTGCCACTGCTGATACAGGATGCGTGAGCGGCACTTGGATAGATCATGTCATTCAATTTAGTCCAGGTATATTTCTGGGCCTCTCCCCGTGAAATAATGAAGAAGAATAACAACGTGAGAGCAAAAAAACCTGAAAGAAATTGTCTGTTGTGTGTTTTCATAACCCGAAGTTTTAAGGTTGATCCAACTTCAAAGTTATTAACGGAACTTCCCAGTCGCCTTACCCACAGTTTCTTTTTCAGGATAAAAAATAAAAAATGCTGGACTATTGTTTCAACCCCTTCCCTTTTGTTTCAGGGATTATTCCGGCTCCCTTTTCTTATTTCAGTGGGAGGATATCCAAACTCCAGGGCAAATACCCTACTGAAATAATTGGGATCGCTGAAACCTGTGTCATACGCAATTTCTGCGACCGTCTTTGATGTGCTTAAAAGCAGTTGTTTAGCTTTAGCAAGACGGAAATTCCGGATTACATGTGAAGCCGGTTGACCGGTCAAAGCAATGAGTTTGCGGTGAAGCTGAACCCTGCTGATCTCCATGGCTGTATACAGATCTTTTATCCCGAACTGCTCACTGGCAAAGTTGGTTTCAAGGATTTTGTGGATCCGCTGCATGAACATTTCATCGGGACCGGATGCCGGATTGTTTTCCAAAGCAGGCTGGATGCTGTATTTGATGCGGAGTTTTTCCCGCTGAATGAAAAGATTCCGAAGGCATGCGAGCAGTTCGTTTTTATTGAAGGGTTTAGTCAAATAGGCATCAGCGCCATGTTCCAAACCTTCAATTCGTGATGCCTGGTCAGCACGGGCAGTCAACAGTACGATGGGAATATGGCTTGTCCGGAAATCCTGTTTCAGGTTGCTGCAAAGTTCAAAACCATCGATTCCGGGCATCATCACATCGGAGAGAATGAGGTCGGGCACATTTTCCAATGCTTTCCGGATACCTTCTTTTCCATTTACGGCAACATTCACATCAAAGGTGTTGACCAATATCATACTTAAGTAACGAATCACATCCTGGTTGTCTTCGATGATAAGCAGGTGGGGGCGGTCGTTGGTTCCTTCTTCAGAAAAGGACCATCTGGCCATAGAAAAGCCTTCATCATCCATCCTCGCTTTTTCATGTGGGATAACCTCCTGCATCACGGCATTGTGTGTGACCGGTAAGGTGATGATGAATTCCGAACCTTCACCTGGTTGGCTTTTTGCGGTAATTTCACCGCCCATGAGTTTCACATATTCACGCACCAGGGTAAGACCGATCCCGCTCCCTTCTTCATGGTGAGAAGGGTCATTCCCCGCCCTGTAGAAGCGTTCAAAGATGCTTGATAGATGCTCCTCCGGAATCCCAACGCCGGTATCTCTGACCCGGATTACAGCTCCTTCACCCGGCAGGAAATTTACTTTAAGATAAACATCTCCGTTTGCAGGAGTATATTTTAAGGCATTGGACAAAAGGTTACCTATGATCTCCTCCATTTTATCCGGGTCAAAATCCATGGTCAGTTCATTGCAATCCGGGAGAAAATGCAGCCGGATCTGCCGGTGGAGGAAAAGTCCGGAAAAGGAACCTGTCTGGAAACGAAGAAATGCTACCATGTCGCTTTGAACAAAATGCAGGGGCATGGAACCGGCATCCATTCGGGAGAGGTTGAGCATCTGGTCAACAAGCTTAAGTATGCTTGTGGTATTGCGAAGGATCAAATCGGTACGTTCCCTGCAAAGTTCCTCCGGATTATCCCTGATCATTTCCGTCATACCCGATATTACAGTGAGGGGTGTACGGAATTCATGGGCAATATTGGTAAACAACCGGGTCTTTAATGCATCCAGTTCCTGGAGTCGTTCTGATTTTGCCTTTGCTATTTCAGCACGTTGTGCAAAGATGTAAAACACGCTGAAGAGCATGAAAACGGAGATCCAAACGGCGTTGATCACGAAAAATGTAACATTGACCGCAGGTGATAATTCCGGCGTGGTGGTCAGCCAGGGGTGAAGAATCCCTTCCAGTAACAGGGTTACCAGATACACACAAAACAGCCCAAGTGCCATTTTTTTGGTTGGAAATGCCATGGAATACACCACTGTTGCCATGCCCACAAAAATAAGTCCGCCGGAATGGGGAATCCCGCCTAAACTCAAAATTGTAATAAAGGTAATGAGAAGCACAAAAAGCTGTCCGACAAACAGAAACCAGTGAACCACACGCCGGACAATTAAAAAAACCGAAAAGGTCAGTGAATAGTTGATGATCAGGCAGATGCCTGATATAGTCATGATTTTCAGGTGCATCCATCCGGTGATTACCGTCAGTACAGCCACCATAAGCAGTGTGACGGTAAGAGAAAAAAGGAAGTTTTTTTTACCCTTTAATTCCTCTTCTGCATCACCAGGGAGAAAGACCAGTTTTGTTCCCAGCCGGTCCAGAAACAGGATACTTTTCTTGATCATTTCCGTTCGTTATCCTCTCAAAATTACAAAATAAATAATATCCAATATCCTCTTCCCCGTCATCTTGTTTCTCAAACAGAAATTCTTTCTACTTTTGCGTGAATCTTTTAACAATCAGCTAATGGAAAAAATTCTTGTCATTGGATGCTCCGGACAGATCGGATCGGAGCTCACACTCGCACTACGAAAAATTTATGGGGAATCAAGGGTCATCGCAACCGATATCCGCCCTGCCCCGCCTGAAGTGAGAGGTTCCGGCCCGTTTGAAATCCTGGATGTGCTTGATGCTTCAAAGCTTCAGCTGATCCTTGAACATGAAAAAATTACCCAGATATACCACCTGGCTGCCATCCTTTCGGGCAATGCAGAAAAACGCCCGCTGGCCTCCTGGGACATCAATATGCGCAGCCTGATGAATGTACTGGAGCTGGCACGTGAACTGAAAATTCCTAAAATATTCTGGCCCTCTTCCATTGCCGTTTTTGGCCCATCCACTCCCCGTTATGACACGCCGCAATATACCATCATGGAACCAAATACGGTTTACGGTATCAGTAAACTGGCCGGTGAACGGTGGATTGAATATTATTTCAACAAATATGGGGTAGATACACGCAGTTTACGTTATCCCGGACTGATAAGCTACAAGACAGAGGCCGGCGGTGGAACTACGGATTATGCTGTTGAAATTTTCTATGAGGCCATCAAAAACAAAAAATACGAATGTTTCCTTGGCCCGGATTCAGCTCTTCCGATGATGTTCATGCCCGATGCCATTCATGCCACCATCGACCTGATGGAGGCTGATGCATCCAAACTGTCGTTGCGTTCAAGCTACAATGTGGCCGGTATTTGTTTTACCCCGCAGGTCCTTGCCGACGAGATCAGAAAACACATTCCGGATTTTGAGATCACATACAAGCCCGACTTCCGCCAGGCTATTGCCGATTCATGGCCGGCCTGCATCAACGATGATGTCGCCAAGAAGGATTGGGGGCTGCATTATGAGTACGATCTGACCAAAATGACGGAAGTCATGCTGACCGAGATCAGGAGAAAACTTTCGTAAGGCACGGGTCAGTTACAAACTAAACGATGCTGTTAACCAGGTCAAGATAACCCGGGTCCAAATCCCTGAAAATATCCTTTTCAAGATCAGTAAATTGCTCTTTGTCTTTTGCAAACTGTATTTTTCCGTCGCGTAAAAGATGGATAAAATCGCAGATGCCTGTGAGCGAACCCAGGATGTGTGAAGTGATGATCACCGTATTTCCACGTTCTTTTAACCGGCCGATGATCATGGTGAGTAACCGGGATGATTCCAGGTCGAGCCCGTTGAAAGGTTCATCAAGGATTACAAGGCTTTTACCTTGTCTTAATACGCCTAAAAGAGCAAGTTTACGCTTCATCCCGCTTGAATATCCCTCTATCAGGTGATCAAGCGGAAGCCTGAACATCCGATTCCACTCATCGATACCCGGTACATTCTCAGGAGACCTGAACAAACCAAGGTATTCCCGTCCGGTAATAAAACTGTAAAAGAAATTTTCTGTTTCAAGGTAGGCAAGATCGGTTCTTTTAAGCGGATTCCCTGCAAGTTTCATGGTACCGGCCTGGGGCTTTACAAATCCCGACAAGGCATTCAGCAGGGTCGTCTTTCCGGCACCATTCATTCCTACAAGCCCGTGAATGCAATGTTCTGGCAGAGATAATGACAGCCCGTCAAGTACCAGGTGTTTGCCATACGAAATGCTGAGATTTTCAATTGTGAGCATCCAGGTATATTTTAAGGTTTTTACTTGCTCCCGCTGCCAGGAAGAGATTGAACAACAATATAACCAGTGCCACCGGAAGGATCACTGAGACGATGACGGCCAGGGTGGTCAGCATCTGGTGGGCCCCTGAAAATGCCCCGGGCCGGTATTGATAATATTTCAGCAGGATCGTGAAAGTTAACAGGTTCAGCGTCGCCAAGAAATATCCCAGGATCAGCCACCGGTAATCCTCATGAATTAGTGCAATGCATATCAGCGGAAAAAGGAAAACTGCAAAACATCCCGCATGTTTAGCTGTTTTTTGCAGGAGGTATTTCCATGAGCCGGTGTTTCCTGAAGCAATCATATGCCAGGGTTCATATTCGGAATAGAAAGAGACGAAAATCAAAGTCAGAAAAAGGAGGGAGATCGCCGAAAGCAAGATCTGGTAATACCCGAACAGTCCGGCAATATAGAAAAGAATCACAGCGATCAGGTTTTTCCGGATTCCGCTTTGCCATTCGAACATGCCTGCAGGAACCATCGGGAGCTTTACTGTTCGTGAAACACGCGCCTTCAGGGTCGGAACGAAAAAAGTTATCATCAAAATGCCAAGAGAGAAAACAAGGGCATGTGCCAACAGCGCTTTATACAGCAACAACCCTGTGATGGGAAGGGTGAATAGAAAATACTCTGCAAGGTAAATGGCCTGCGGTTTCGGAAGGATGGCTGTAAGGAAATAATAATCCCGGCGCCTTCGGTGGAGCAGCCATAGGATATAAAGTGCAGCAGCTGGTATTGCTAGCGACCAGGGATGAATGGCAATACGCTGAACCAGCATAAGGATGATCAGGGGCAGCAGGACAACAACAAGAAGGAGAACCCTGAAAATCCCTAAATCTCCGGATCCCCGGTAAAATTGAATAAACCTCAGCCGGATCAGTTGAACCACCATGAAAAAATCAGTTTTTAACCTCCGCTCAAATTCAACTTGACTCATTCCGTCACGTGCCACGTGCCATGGCTTATTCCGTCACGTTTAGCAGCGGAAAGCACTCCTTCAGCCTGACTCCCTTTTCAGTATTCTCCACGGTACAGCATTCATGATACAGGTCGTGTTCAAGGAATAGCACATATCCGTTTTGTGCCGCTTCGGCCATAAAGGCCTCCTTTTCCTTCAGGGTGATCAGCGGGCGGGTATCGTAACTCATGACCCATGGCAGGGGAATGTGTGCGGCAGAGGGCAGCAAATCGGCCATGTAGACCACTGTTTTATCCTTGTATCTGATAAAGGGGATCACCTGTCCGTCGGTATGGCCGTTGAAAAGTCGAACCGAAACATTTGGGAAGAGCTCGGTTTCCCCATCGAAAAGTTTAAGTTTGCCCTTTTCTTTGATAGGTAAAATATTTTCCTTGAGAAAGGAGGCTTTTTCACGATTGTTCGGACTGGTGGCCCATTCCCATTGCTGACGACTCGTGTGGTATGTGGCATTTTTAAAAGTAACCTCGTGGTCAGTTTTATCTGAATTCCAGCGGACAGCGCCACCTGCATGATCAAAATGCAGATGGGTCAGAATCACATCGGTGATATCCTCTGTTGTAAACCCGAAAGAGGCAAGTGATTTTTCAAGCGTATCGTCTCCGTTGAGGTAATAATTTGAAAAGAACTTTTCAGTTTGCTTCCCGCCGATGCCGCAGTCGATCAGTATTTTACGGGATCCATCCACAACCAGCAAACAGCGCATCGACCAGTTGCACAGGTTGTTTTCATCACAGGGGTATGATTTTCCCCAAATAACCTTAGGCACCACGCCAAACATAGCCCCGCCGTCGAGTTTCAGATTCCCGGTGTTTATGGAAAACAATTTCATGTGAAGATCAATTTAATTCAACGCCTTTTCCTGACCATCCCGAAATGGTAAATCAAAAATCGTACGACGTAACTCGCTAAACGTATTCCTGCACCTCCATCTCGCCTTTCAGAACGCGAAGGGCATTGCCTGCCATGGCCTGGAGTTCGTTGTCGCCGGGATAGAGGAATATCGGGGCAAATTTTTCCACATGGTCAATAATATGGTGTACAACAAACTGGCTGTGGGCAATGTCACCTGTGATGAGGATGGCATCCACATCACCCTTTAATACGGCAAACATTTCACCGATGCATTTTGACACCTGGTAAGCCATCGCCTCCATGATCAGCCTGGCATGTTCGTCGCCATGATTGATGCGACTCTCTATTTCATTGATGTCCCTTGTTCCCAGGTAGGCATTTACCCCGGCACAGTGTGTAAGCAAACATAACATTTCATCAAGGGTCTTGGTCCCGCTGTAGCACATCTTTACCACGTCGCCCATGGGCAATGACCCGCTTCGAACCATTGAAAATGGCCCGTCGCCTTCAAATCCCTGGTTCACATCGATCACCCGGCCGCGATAATGCGCCCCGACGGTGGTCCCGTTTCCGATATGTGCCACGATGAGATTCAGCTCCTCATACTTCTTCTTATGGGTTTCAGCATGCAGTTTGGCAACCGCCTTTTGGTTGAGGGCATGGAAAATTGATTTCCGTTTGATCTCCGGTGCACCCGTGATCCTTGCCAGCTCATGAAACTCATCCACCACGGTTGGGTCGGCGATCATGGCCCGTGCACCCGGAATCTCTGCCGCAATGGCATCGGCCAGTAAGCCGCCGATGTTGATGATATCCTGTCCGACGGGACTGTGCGACAGATCCTTTTTCAAAAGATCGTTTACCGCAAAAACCCCTGACCGTACCGGCTTGATCAACCCACCGCGGGAAATCACGATCTTCAGTTCATCCATGCAGAAATCGTTTTTCTTGATCTCCCTGATAACACTCTCCTTACGGAACTGAACCTGGTCATAGATCGTTTTGAAAGGTGAAAGTTCTTCGGCCGAATGTTTCCGGCTGATCATATACAATAGTTTGTGATTCTGGTAGGCAGATATTTGCGTGAGCCAATCCTTGGGATTGACAACCAAAATATTAAACTCGGTCATATATCGGATTTTTACGTTTTACATGCTGCGGCGATACTGTCCTCCAACTTCGAACAGGGTATCGGTGATTTGTCCGATGGAACAGACTTTGGTCGCCTCCATCAGGCTTTCAAAGATATTACTATTTTTTATTGCCGCCCTCTTCAGATTTTCGATCATCACAGCTGAGGTATCTGCATGTGTTTTGTGCAGGTTCTCCAGCATGCTGATCTGGTATTGTTTTTCCTCCTCTGTAGCCCGGATCACCTCTCCGGGTAAAACCGTAGGAGATCCTTTGCTTGAAAGAAAGGTATTCACCCCGATGATCGGGAGTGTTCCCGTATGTTTCAGTGTTTCGTAATAGAGACTTTCCTCCTGGATGCGGCTGCGCTGATACATGGTTTCCATCGCACCCAGCACTCCTCCGCGCTCCGAGATCCGTTCGAATTCCAGCATTACCGCCTCCTCTACCAGGTCTGTGAGTTCTTCAATGATAAAGGCCCCTTGCAACGGATTCTGGTTCCTGGCGAGTCCCAGTTCATTGTTGATGATCATCTGGATGGCCATGGCGCGGCGGACCGATTCTTCGGTAGGCGTGGTGATCGCCTCATCGTATGCATTGGTGTGGAGCGAATTGCAGTTGTCATAGATGGCATACAAAGCCTGCAGCGTGGTTCGGATGTCGTTGAAATCGATCTCCTGGGCATGCAGTGACCGGCCGGAGGTCTGGATATGGTATTTCAGCATCTGTGACCGCAGATCAGCCTTGTATTTGAACTTCATCGCTTTGGCCCAGATAATCCTGGCTACCCGTCCAATGACAGAGTATTCCGGATCGATGCCGTTTGAGAAAAAGAATGAAAGGTTGGGTGCAAATTTATTGACATCCATTCCCCTGGAAACATAATATTCGACGTAGGTAAATCCATTGGACAGGGTGAAGGCAAGTTGTGAAATCGGATTGGCGCCTGCTTCGGCAATATGGTAACCTGAGATGGAAACGGAATAAAAGTTCCGGACCTTGTTGTCAATGAAATACTGCTGGATGTCGCCCATCATTTTCAGGGCAAAGTCGATGGAAAAGATACAGGTGTTCTGTGCCTGGTCCTCCTTGAGGATATCGGCCTGTACGGTTCCGCGAACCTGCGCCAGTGCATCTTTTTTAATCTTTTCATATACCTCGGGCGGCAGGACCTGGTCGCCGGTTACCCCGAGGAGCAATAAACCCAGCCCGTTGTGCCCCTTTGGAAGAGCACCCTGGTAACGGGGCCGCCTGGTCCCCGCTTTTTTATAGACAGCCGCTATTTTTTTCTCAACCTCCTCAACCATGTCATGCTGACGGATATATTTTTCGCACTGCTGATCGATGGCGGCATTCATAAAATAGCCGACCATGGTTGGCGCAGGACCATTGATGGTCATCGAAACCGAGGTGTTCGGATCGACCAGGTCGAAGCCGGAATAGAGTTTCTTCGCATCATCAAGGCAGGATATGGAAACGCCGGCATTGCCGATCTTTCCATAAATATCGGGCCGGATCCCCGGGTCAAATCCATACAGGGTGACAGAATCGTAAGCTGTTGAAAGCCTTACGAAGGGCATGTCAAAAGAAACATAATGGAACCGTTTATTGGTGCGTTCCGGGCCTCCCTCCCCGGCAAACATCCGCGTCGGGTCTTCACTTTCGCGCTTGAAGGGGAAAACACCTGCCGCATAGGGGAATTCACCTGGCACGTTTTCACGCAGGTTCCATCTTAAAATATCGCCCCAGGCTTCATACCTCGGCATGGAGATCTTCGGTATTTTAAGCCGGGAAAGTGATTCGGTGAATGTTTCAACTTTAATCTCTTTTCCCCGGACCTTATAGGTGTAAAAATCATCTTTGTATGATTTAACCTTTTCGCTCCAGTTTTTCAGGATCTCGTAATTCACCGGATCCAGTTGTTTCAAGGTCTGCTCAAACAGCATATCCAGCTCAAGCAGCATCCCTGTTTTATTACAAGGCGCACTGTCGGTATCACTCCCCCTGGCGGCTTCAGACGGTCCGGTTCGCAGGGCTTCGATGGTTTGGGCGATTCCGTACAGTTGTTGGGCAACCTTCGCCTGCGCTGTTGTCCAGCTGTTGTAATTGTGCACTGTTTCGGCAATTTCCGTCAGATAGCGGGTTCTTGATGGCGGAATGATAAATATCTTCTCCGTCATTTCACCCCGGAATTCAAACAGGCTGGGCAAGGCGATTCCGGTCCTGGTCCTGACGGTCTGGATCAGTGCCCTGTATAACTCATTCACCCCGGGATCATTAAACTGCGATGCCACGGTGCCGTAAACAGGCATCTCTTCCACCGGCTTTTCAAATGAACGGTGGTTCCGCTGGTATTGCTTCTTTACATCGCGCAGGGCATCGAGGGCGCCGCGTTTATCAAATTTGTTGATCGCCACCAGGTCGGCAAAATCAAGCATGTCGATCTTCTCAAGCTGGCTGGCTGCTCCATATTCCGGGGTCATCACATAGAGGGTCACATCGCTGTGATCGACGATTTCGGTGTCGGATTGCCCGATACCTGAAGTTTCAACAATCACCAGGTCAAACCCGGCTATTTTTGTCACATTGATGGCATCTTTCACATATTTCGAAAGGGCCAGGTTCGATTGCCGGGTGGCAAGGGAACGCATGTAAACCCGCGGATTGAAGATGGCGTTCATCCGGATCCGGTCACCAAGCAAAGCCCCGCCTGTTTTACGTTTGGAGGGGTCGATGGAGATGATGGCGATCATTTTATCCTGCAGATCGGCCAGGAACCTGCGAACGATTTCATCAACAAGCGATGATTTTCCAGCACCACCTGTTCCGGTGATTCCCAAAACAGGGATTTTTTTTTCTGCTGCCTCCTTTTCGATTTTCTCAAATAAAGGTTTGTTCTTTTCGGGGAAGTTTTCGGCGGCTGAAATCAGTCCGGCAATTTCCTTGAAATCCCTGTCCCTGATTTTTTCCAGATGAAATTCTGACTGATCTCCCACAGGAAAATCACACTTCATCAGCAGGTCGTTGATCATTCCCTGCAGGGTCATTTCACGGCCATCGTCGGGCGAATAGATCCGTGCAATCCCATATTCCTGCAATGCCGCACTTTCCTGGGGTAAAATCACTCCGCCGCCACCGCCAAAAATTTTGATATGCCCACAATTTCTTTCCTTCAGCAGGTCGAGCATATATTTAAAATACTCCATGTGTCCACCCTGGTAGGAGGTGATGGCAATGGCCTGGACATCTTCCTGGATGGCGCAATCGACCACCTCCTGCACCGAGCGGTTATGGCCAAGATGAATCACTTCGGCCCCGCTTGCCTGAAGTATCCGTCTCATGATGTTGATGGCAGCGTCATGTCCGTCGAACAGCGAGGCAGCGGTCACGATACGGATGTGGTGTTGCGGTTTATAAACTTCAGGAGAATCCATTAAAAAATAATTTGGAAATTTGAAAATTTGAAAATTTGAAGATGTAAAGATTTTAAGATGTGAGGATAAAATATTTTTCTCAATATTCTCAAATTTTCACATTCCCAAATCCTCAAATTCTCAAATCATTATATGTTTGCAATCGCCCTTGATATGATCATCAGCTGAATTTCACTCGTCCCTTCATAGATCTGGGTTAGTTTTGCTTCACGCATCAGCCGCTCCACATGATATTCTTTCACGTAGCCATATCCTCCGTGGATTTGAACGGCTTCGGAGGTCACGTACATGGCGGTTTCGGCAGCCCAGTATTTGGCCATGGCACTGGCCGTGCCGTAAGGTTTTTTCTGATCTTTCAGCCAGGCCGATTTCAGGCAGAAATAACGGGCAGCCTCGATGCGCGTGTGCATCTCGGCCAGTTTGAAGGCAATGGCCTGGTGGTTGATGATCTCGGTGCCGAATGTTTTACGGTCTTTCGAATATTGCAGTGCGCGCTCATAGGCTCCCTGGGCAATCCCCAGTGCCTGGGCGGCTATGCCAATGCGGCCTCCTTCCAACGTTTTCATCGCAAATTTAAATCCGAAGCCATCTTCTCCCAGCCTGTTTTCCTTGGGAACGATCACATCCGTAAACATAACGGAGTGTGTGTCGCTGCTCCGCATGCCCATCTTGTCTTCGTGGGGGCCCAGGGTTATGCCGGGTGAGTGTCGGTCAACCACAAAGGCATTGATCCCCTTATGTCCTTTTTCAGCATGAGTTTGTGCGATAAGCACATAGGTGGATGCTGTATTCCCGCTGGTGATCCAGTTTTTAACGCCATTAACCAGATAGTGGTCTCCTTTGTCGATGGCGGTTGTTCTTTGCGAAGTGGCATCCGACCCTGCCTCCGGTTCTGATAACAGGAACGCACCGATCTTTTCTCCACGCGCCAATGGCTTAAGCCATTTTTCCTTCTGTTCTTCGGTCCCAAAGGCCTCAATTCCGTAACAAACCAATGAATTATTCACCGACATGATCACAGAGACCGAACTATCTATTTTTGAGATCTCCTCCATCGCTAAAACGTAGGAGATCGTATCCATCCCTCCTCCATCATATTTCGGATCAACGAGCATTCCCATGAAACCAAGTTCAGCCAGGGCCTTTACGTGTTGTGTCGGATATTCAGCCTTGGCGTCCCGTTCAAGGACATCCTTAATAAGTTCGCGCTGGGCATAATCCCGGGCCGACTGCTGAATCATGATCTGCTCTTCAGAAAATTCGAAATTCATGGTTCTAGGTTATAAAATATTAATTTTTAGTTACTTGTACTGATCTGAATACAAAAATACGAAAAAACATCTATTTTTTCAATTTTGACAAGACTTTCGTAACATCTACCGTTGAATCCTGGTTATTTATTTTCACCTCAAATCCGCGTTTTTGAAAAACGGAGATCATACGCTTATTATCGGTAGTGGTTTGGGCGACAATTTTCTTCAGCTTTCCCTGTTCAGCCACCTCGAGGCAAAAATCGGTGATGATATTTCCAAGATCTTTCTGCTGCCAGGCATCTACGATTAAAATGGCATATTCAACCGTTTCATGATCCGGATCAGCAACCAGGCGGCCTACCCCGATCAGTTTTTTATGTCCATTCTCTATGATTTCAGCCACGATGGCTATTTCACGGTCATAATCGATGTAACAATACCGGGTAGCCACTTCGTGTGTTTCCCAGTGAAAAAAATACCGGAACCGGTTGTAAAGCGATTCCTTGGAACAGGATCCCAGCATCTCCAGCCACAAGGGTTCATCTTCGGGTTTGATCGGGCGCAACAGCACTTCGGTACCATCCTGCAGCGTAGTCGATTTCACCCACTTTTCAGGATAGGGATGCAGGGCTAGATGGAAATAGGGATCCTCTTCGCGCCATGCTGCCTCCGGATCCACAACAATTCTCGCATCCAGGGCGATCACATCATCCGGGGTCACCAGCAGCGGGTTGATGTCGAGTTCAGCGATTTCGGGATAATCGGCTGCCATATATGACAGCCTGATCAGGACCTGGATGAGTTTATCAATATTTTTGGGTGGCGTTCCGCGGTACCCCTTCAGAAGGGGAAATATTTTGAGCGATTCGATCATGTGGCGCGCCAGACGTTCGTTCAATGGGGGAAATCCAAGTGCTTTGTCACCAAACAATTCGGCCGTGATCCCTCCCATACCTACCATCAGGACCGTGCCAAATACTTTGTCTTTTTTAATGCCAAGGATCATCTCAACAGAATCTTTGTAAGAGGCCATTTTCTGGACCGTTATCCCGTCGATGTGCGCATCCGGGCATTTGGTCCTGGCCGATTCCATGATCCGTTCAAATGCCGCCCTCACCAGTTTCTCCGTTCCCAGATTCAGCTGAACACCCCCGACATCCGACTTGTGGGTGATATCGGGAGATTGGATCTTGAGCACCACCGGATACCCGATGCGTTCTGCAATCCCGGTTGCCTCCTCCGCAGTGGAGGCCAGGTATGGTTTGGTGGTGGATATACCGAAGTTTTCAAGAATGCTTTTTGACCTGTTTTCAGCCAGTATTGCAGGCTGGCCGGTTATCATCTCTTTGAATGACGCGCGGAGCATCTGCCGGTCGTGGGCGAATTCAACCGGGATATCCTTGGGTGTTTCATACAGGGTTTCCAGGTTGCGGTTATAGGCCACCATGGTCATGAATGCCCTGATGGCCTGCTCGGGCGTTTTATAGGAGGGAATTCCGTTTTCAACCAGGATATCGTCGGCTTCATGCATGCTTTTTCCACCCAGCCAGGCAGCCAGTATCGGCTTTCTGGAACTGTTTACCAGGGCGCTGATCTCTTTGGCAGTTGCATTTGGATTGGTCATGGCCTGCGGGGTCAGGATAACCAGAACGGCATCCACCCCCTTGTCGGCAAGCACAATCTGGGTCGCCCTGGCGATCCTTTTTGCACGGGCATCTCCCAGCACATCCACGGGGTTTCCATGGGACCAGTAGGCCGGAAGATTTTCGTTCAGCAAATTCATCGACTCTTCCGAGAGTTCTGCGAGAACCCCGTTCGCGGCAATGAGTGCATCGGTGGCCATCACCCCCGGACCGCCCGCATTTGTCACGATTCCAAGCCGGGGGCCTTGCGGAAATTTACTTCGGCCGATCAGTTCAGCTACACTGAAAATATCCCCGATTTCATATACCCTGGCCAACCCGGTCCTTTGAAAAGCAGCATCATACACGGCATCTTCAGAGGCCATGGCACCGGTATGCGAGGCAGCCACCTGGGCTGATTCAGGAAATCGACCGGCTTTGTAAACGATGATGGGTTTTTTTCGGGCAAACGCCCTGGCAGCTGTCATGAATTTCCGGGGATTCTGGATCGATTCGATATACAGGATAATGCAGTGCGTGTTCTCATCCTCACCAAAATAATCGATCAGGTCCCCAAACTCAACATCGATGCTGTTGCCGATGGAGACGAACTGCGAAAAGCCTATTTTTCCCTCGATGGCCCAATCCAGAACGGATGTGCACAAGGCCCCCGACTGGGATATAAAAGCAATATTTCCCTGCTTGGGCATGTAGGCTGCAAAGGAGGCATTGAGCTTCAGCGCCGGAACGATGATCCCGAGACAATTCGGCCCGATCACACGCATCCCCTCATATTTCCTGATTTCGTTCTTGATCTCCTCCTCCATTCTTTTCCCCTCTTCTCCGATCTCCTTGAATCCTGCCGACATGATGATGATCCCGCGGACGCCAAATTCGCCGCATTCTGTAATGGCTGACAAAACCTTTTCTGCGGCCGTGCAGATAATCGCCAGGTCGGGAACTTTCGGAAGCACGCTTACACTGGTATAGCAAGGGATCCCCATGATCGCTTCATTGTCGGGATTGACCGGATAAACGACTCCGCGAAATCCTCCGCTGACAAGGTTGATCAGGACTTTCCCGCTTACGCTGTTCGGATTTGTGTTGACCCCGATCAGGGCAACACGCTGGGGATTGAAGATGTTGTTGAGTTTGTGAATATTCATGATAATGTCAATAGGAAATTAGGGGGTGCTCACAAACACCCTGGAAAAAGAGCAGATTGTGAGTAAATAGCGAAACAGCAAAACATGGTGTTCCGGCAGTGACAAAGTTAGATGAAAATTCCGTGATTAAAAGGTTCGTGAGGCGCTTTTACTCTTCTTGGATAAGGCTTTTTTCAGGATCAGATAATCGAGGTAATAAAGCACCCTGACCGAAAAACTGTTTGTTTGCGGAGCGCTGATTGTTTTGCTGAAATCTGAAAAATAATCATAGCTGATCTGATCCCCCTGTGTCAGAATATTGTTCTTCCAGACAAAACTCAGCTCGCTCCCCGGCGCAAAATACCAGATGAACTGGAGATCGACCGTGAAGGCGTTAAAACTGATGTTCGGATTTTCGGCATATACAGTGTTTTCAAGGGTGCCCTCTGTATTCAACTTGTAATAATCAAAGTAATCGGCCTGCGACCAATAATGCCGGGCCCGAAGTGTCAGGGAGGCTTTATTGTTGAAAATGTACCTCGCGCTGAGGATGTTGTTGATGGTCTGAATATCACGGCGTCCAAAGTAAATGACCGGGTTGCCGGTTGTGTCGTAAATGGTGTTTATCCAGCCATAATTGTTCATGTCCTTTTCAAAATCAATGCTCAGGGTGATCGAAAGCCGGTCGCTGATCCGAAGCCGGGGCGCAATGCCGACCACGAAGGCAAAATTGTTATTCCCTGGGCTGTTCCTGATTTCCAGGGTCTGTTCATAACGGAACATCTTCCGGATATCGGTCCCCGCCTGCCAGTAAAATCCATAGTTCAAAGGCGTCTTATAGTCCCATCCCCAAACCCTGGGTTCATAAAAATCATTAAAGCCCAGCGGCTGAATATAGAATGCTGCTGTGTTCACCCATTGGTTGATGAATTTTGTACTGTTGGTTACCTGGAACTGAAGCGTTTTAAACTTGTTTGGCTTGTACAGGGTCGAATAATCCGTGGTAAATGAATTGAATGAACTGAGTATTTTCCCAACCGGTTCGCGTATGGAGTAAGATAATTCCAGGTGATTGAATACCTCATTATTATACAGCAGGAACCCCATATCGTTGGGATCATAGGTGTCGCCGGTCTCTTCACGCGTAAGGACATACTGGAATTTCCCGCTGGGTTTGGAGACGGATAGGATATACTGGTGCCCAAAATCGGGGCTGCTGTTAAATTGATATTTCTGGCTGACATTCAACCGCCCCTGGAAGGAAAAAGTATTCTTTTTATTGCACAGCTTCACCTCTGTCCCGGTAACATTGGCACTGAAACTATTATCAGGGATCCAGTAATTGGTATTGATTAGCGTGACATAGGAGTTGTTTTTCAGGTTCTGATCAAACACCAGCACATTATAATTTGTAAACGGCTGCGTCATGATCCTTCTTGAATTCCCGGTGATGGTATCTTCAAGGATGCCCCATGTATTGGTGGTCATCCCATTGAACAATCCGATTCCAAGACCCTTTGCATTTCTTCCGGAGATTTTTGTGGCATTGATGATGCGGGTCTCTTCGGGATTCCTGGTAACAGTTTCATTATTCCCGGCACTGTCATACGGGGCATAATAGTTTCTGGGGGCACTCCCGACCCGACGGGTGTAAAAGATCCCGCATTTGTTAAACATCTCGGTGCCTTCACTGAAAAACTGACGCTTCTCGTCATAACGCACCTCAAAGGGAGTGAGGTTAAGAATCTGGTCATCCGACTGTACCTGCCCGAAATCGGGGATCAGCATCATATCGAGGGTATAGCTGTCGTTGAGTCCAAGTTTAAGATCAAGGCCCCCCCGCGCATAATAGGACCAGTTTTTCAGGGTGGCATCTTTTTCAATATAACCGGTAACGTACGGTGAAAAGGAGAGACGTAACGGGGCATCCACGTTTCTCATCCCCGTAACGGTACCATAAAACCTGAATATTTCACTGCTTGTGTTATCGACAAAACTCCAGGTTGAGTATTCCTGGTACCGGTATAGATTCCGCCACATGTTGATGCCCCAAACCTGGTTCTCCATCTCCGGAAAGCGCAGGGCTGAATAAGGAATCTTCACCTCCGCGACCCAGCCGGAATCGTTCACCCGGGTGGCGCTTTCCCAAACGGCATCCCAATTGTAATCCTGGCCAACGGCCGAATATTTGCAATCGCCCTGTAAGTTTTGCGGGCTCAGCTTGAATTCATACATGTTCAGCTGGTCGTTGTAAGGCAGGATATCAAAAGAAATATAGTCGGTGGCAAGTTGTTCAATTTCATCGCGGCGCCCCAACTCCATCCGGATACTGTCAGGCGAAGGATCAAACATGATGGCGCTGATGTAAAGGGCCATGTCGTCGTAGGCGAAACGAACCTCGGTTTGGAAAGTGGGGGTGGTCCCATTCCGCGGCGAATATTCCACAAACTGCCCGGCAACCGGAAGTGTTTTCCAAAAAGGTTCATTCAGGATGCCATCGATTTTTGGCGGATGGACAATGCGCACCGCCTCAATGTTTTTTCTCCCGAGCAGGGAGGAATCCAACCTGACATTGGAAGATTGGGCGCGTATGAGGGTAGGAAAAAATCCACACAGAAGACAAATCAGAAAAATTCCAACCGTAGATTGCAGAATATGGAGCGAAGCCCACTGTTTCATAGAGTCTAAAAATAAATCAGAAATCAATGATAATAAAAACAATTAGACTATCCTGTCATCCTGATCGGTATTTCAGGATGTTTTCGTGTTATCCTGTGCTTTTTGGTATTTCCTAACTCGGCAGAATGTCGTTTCTTTGCATCCGTTGTGAGAAAATAAACAGTATGAAAAAATCAATTTTACCCATTGTCCTTGTTTTGCTTTGTACATCAACCCTTTTATCTCAAAATCCTGAGCCGAAAAAACCAGTATTCGGCATCACCTTTTCAGGATATGTAAAGACCGATCTTTTCTTCGATTCACGCCAAACTGTCGGACTTCGTGAGGGTCATTTCCTGTTATTCCCCGAAAATGAAAAACCGGATGCAGAAGGAAATGACATAAATGCCAAGGCAAACTATAATATTTTATCCATCCAGACCCGCCTGGCGGGGACCATCACCGCCCCGGATGCGCTGGGTGCAAAAACCTCCGGGTATATTGAGGCGGAGTTCTTCGGGAATATCAATCCTGCGATTAACTCCTTCAGGTTAAGGCATGCCTGGGTAAAATTAACCTGGCCGAAAACAGAACTTTTGGTTGGTCAGTGGTGGCATCCCATGTTCGTTCCCGAATGCTCCCCTGGCACTGTATCTTTTAATACCGGGGCCCCCTTTGTGGTTTTTTCCCGGAACCCGCAGATCAAGCTGACCCAATCGATCGGAAAGGTCAGGATTGCCCTGACAGTGCTTTCGCAGGTTGACTTTGTCAGCGACGGCCCCGACGGTCCCAATGCAAAATACCTGCGCAATTCTGTGTTGCCCGAATCCGACCTCCAGGTGCAGTATGCGACAAAAAATGATGAAAAAGGAACTGAACTGATCATCGGTGCGGGAATAAATTACCAGCTGCTCACCCCGCGGCTGTCGACTTTGGTCACCCTGACTCCGGCATACGACACCGTGATCAACAACCTGGTTTTTCATCACGATGCGACAACCTCATCTTACAAAGTCAACACAAAATCGGGCAGCCTGGCCGGGAACCTTTATGCAAAGCTGAAGTTGAAACAGGTCACCCTCAAGGCTGGGGCCGAATATGGCGGAAATAACAATGCCTACACGATGCTTGGCGGGTTTGCTGTCAGGTCGGTCACGGATGCCGAAAAAGGTTTTGTCGACTATGTAAATGTCCGTTCCTTTGCTGCCTGGGCAGAATTCCATACCAATTCGCTGAAGTTGCAACCCGGGTTGTTTATCGCCTACGGAAAAAATCTTGGCTGCAGTGAAGAGGCCATCGGGCCCTATTATGCCCGCGGAGCCAATATTGACTATGCCTACCGGATCTCGCCCCGGCTGGTATTCAACATCAACAAACTCAGGCTTGCCGGTGAACTGGAATACACGGTGGCCGCCTACGGAAAAACGACATCAAAGGGATATGTCTCCGATTCGAAAGAGATCGGCAACCTCAGGATCTTACTGGGGGTTTATTATTTTTTCTGATAGTTCAACTATTATTTAGATTGTAACATCTTACTTTTTCCCTGTTTGAGTGATTAAGCAGGGAAACGAACCAAGAGAAAGAATTGGGTATAAAATACCGGGATCAGGGTAAAACTGAGGTTTTCACAAATGGGGATAACCTCACTCCATCTATTTAATTTGGTACGTCGCCGGATCCAGCGCCCTGGGGGTCCACATCTTCAAAAAGGTGACCACCTTGGCCGTATCATAGCCCTTCACCTGGCAATGTTCGAGAATACCCGAATCCTGTATGTGCAGTTGCTTCCCTTCACCATTGAGAACGACGAATACAGGATACCCAAACCGGTTGGGATATTCAAAATCACGGAAAAGGTTATTATCCCTTTTCTTCTTATCCTGCGGAACATTGAGCAGCATGTAAACATAATTGGCCTTTAACAGGGAATCAATGGGTTTCGCACCATTGGCCATGTTGTGAAACCGTATACACCACGGGCACCAGTTGCCCCCGAACTGAATCAGCACATGTTTGTTCTCTTTTTTCGCCTGGGCAATCGCTTTTTTCAGGTCAGCCCGTGGATCGGCGTTCTCATTATAGGGTTTTGTTGTCTCCTGAGCGAAGAGAGAAAGGGTGAAAAATATCATTAAAACTAAAAACGAATACCTCTTCATAGATTACCTTTTTGGATGGTTAAAAACTAAACAGGATAAATAACTGTTACAAAAGTAAATACTTAATGTTCATATGGGCCGAATGAAAGGAGTTTAAAAAGGTAATATTTTCTTACCCCGCGCCTCCTCCAGTACTTCTGCCATGGCCAGGTATATAGCCGATAGTCCGCAAATGATCCCTTCATACCCCGCAATGGTCCCTATTAGAGACGAACCGCTCCAGTCGCGTATGGCAAGCAGGAAAAACAGGATCCAAAGGGAAAGAAAAATGAACTGAAGGCAGACACTTTTTCCGAAAGTACCTATCCACATAAAAAAGGTGAATATCCCCCACATGAACAGATACCAACCCATGTAGGCCTCTTCTGTCTTGATTCCTTTTCCGGCACTCATTTCGGGCAGGAGCCATAGGGCTACCAGGGTGAGCCAGAACATCCCATAGGATATAAAAGCGGTCATTCCAAACGTATTCCCCTTTTTGAATTCAAGAATTCCTGCAATAACCTGGGCGATGCCGCCGTAAAATATCCCCATGGCCAGGACCATGGCACTTACCGGGAAAAATCCTGCATTGTGGATGTTGAGTAATACTGTAGTCATCCCAAACCCCATCAACCCCAGGGGTGCCGGATTGGCTAATTTTTGTTCCATAAATCTGAGTTTTTTCGAATAAAAAAATAGCTGGTAAGTAAAATAGCGAAGTAGGGGAAATTTCCCCACCCCGCTAAATCACTATCTCATTACCTCTGTTTTACATCCCATACCTGTCAATGATCTCCTGCTTGCTCCTGCCGAGAATATCATATTTTTTACCCACCTTCCTGAATGCATCCAAGGCCTTTTCAAGATGATGGATCTCATGGCCTGCAGAAATCTGGGTGCGGATCCGAGCCTGGCCCTGCGGGACGACCGGGAAGAAAAATCCGATGGCATAAATTCCCTCATCATACAGGTCGCGCGATACATCCTGTGCCAGTTTTGCATTGAAAAGCATTACCGGAACAATCGGTGTATCTCCTGCCTTGATGATCAGTCCGGCATCAAGAAGCCCTTTACGCCAGAAAGCGGTATTGCTTTCAAGCTTGTCGCGACGGTCAGTGGAGGCGGAAAGGATTTCCAGGACTTTGATCACCCCGGCTACTACCGGAGGTGCGATGGTGTTGGAGAAAAGGTACGGACGAGCCTTCTGACGGCACATCTCAACCAGCTCCTTACGGCCGGAAACACATCCGCCGGATGCACCTCCCAACCCTTTGCCAAAGGTGGTGGTGATGATGTCGATTTTCCCCATCACGCCACAGTGTTCATGGGTGCCACGACCGGTTTTCCCGATAAACCCGCTGGAATGGGATTCATCCACAAAGAGCAGGGCATCATATTTTTCGCACAGTTCAACCATTTTATCCAGTTTCGCCGTGTCGCCATCCATGGAGAAAACACCGTCGGTGATTACGAGTTTCAGGCGTTTGTCGTTGTGAAGCTGCAACTTCTCCTCCAGGTGTTCCATGTCGGAATGCTTGAAGGTGTCGTGCATGGCGCTGCACAAACGGATCCCATCAATGATGGAGGCATGAACCAGCCGGTCGGAGATCATCACGTCGTCCTTGGTCAGAACGGCTTCGAACACGCCGGCATTGGCATCCATGCAGGAGGGAAAGAGAATGGTGTCCTCCGTTCCAAGGAATTTTGTGACCATCTGTTCCAGGGTGCGGTGAATATCCTGTGTTCCGCAGATAAAGCGGACAGACGACATCCCGTAACCATGTGAATCGAGGCCGGCATGGGCCGCTTTAACTACTTCGGGATGACTCGACATGCCCAGGTAGTTGTTGGCGCAGATGTTAATGACTTTTTTAAGCGGGGCCCCGGCCGGAAATTCAACTTCGATGTCGGCAGCCTGAGATGAATGAATGAAACGCTCCTGTTTGAAAAGGCCTGCATCTTTGAGGCCGGTCAGAATGTCGGAGTACATCCCGCGGGTTGTATTGGAATAAGCCATGTTTACCTCCTATTTTATATATTCCCTGACCAGTTTGCAAATCTTGTTCACCGAATCGAAAGCTTCCGGGGTTGCCTTATCATCAGGAATTGAAATGTTGTACTTGTTTTCCAGGAACCGCTTGAGCGAAACCATCGAAAAACTGTCCACAATGCCTCCCGAAATCAGCGGGGAATCGTAGGTAAGTTCAGTGTCATCTTCCACGTATTCTTTGATCACATAATTTTTGATAATTTCCTGCATTTCATCCATGATGAGTTTCTCCTATGTTATGGGTTAATTGTTTGTTATGAACCTTTTCTTGTTCAAATTTCTATTATTCTATTGTTCCTTTATTCTAATGTTCTATTGTTCTACTGTTCTGATATCCTCTTCCCCGCCCCGCCTAATCGTTTTCCAGGGTTGACGTATCCCCGATCTCCTCTCCCCACTCCTTCGCATGGAGGATGCGGCGCATGATCTTCCCGCTGCGGGTTTTTGGCAGGTTGTCGATGAATTCGATCTCCTGAGGCATGGCCAGGGGTGACAGTTTCTTGCGGACAAAATTCATGATGTCAAGGTCGAGATCCTTACTTCCCACAAACCCCGGTTTGAGGGTAACAAAGGCTTTCACCACCTCCATGTTCACAAAATCGGGCTTTGCAACCACGGCCGATTCAGCCACAGCCGGATGTTCCAGCAATGCAGATTCTACTTCGAATGGGCTCACAAGGTGTCCTCCCGTGTTGATGACATCATCATCCCGCCCTACAAACCAGAAATATCCCTCATTGTCAATGCTTGAGCGGTCGCCTGGCAGGTACCATCCGTTCTGGAATTTCTTTTTATAGGTCTCCTCATTGCGCCAGTATGTGCGCATCATGGATGGCCATCCGGGTTTGATGGCAATCAAACCGATTTTTCCCGATTCGCCAAATGGTTCGTAGGTTTCTGCGTCAATAACGGTAGCGGTAATTCCGGGGAAGGGTTTCCCCATGGAACCGGGTTTTATTTTCATCCCGGGGAAGTTGCTGATCATCATCGACCCGGTTTCAGTCTGCCAATAGGTGTCAAGGAAGGGTTTGCCAAATATCTTTTCCGACCAGATCACCGCTTCGCTGTTCAATGGTTCTCCTACCGAAGCAAGGTGCCGAAGTGAGGAAAGGTCATACTTCTTTATCACCTCGTCTCCTGCTTTCATCAGTGACCGGATTGCTGTCGGAGCCGAATACCACATGCTGATCTTGTGCTTCTCAATAAACCGGTACCAGTTGTCGGCCGAAAATCCGGCATCCAGAACGCATTGGGTCACCCCATTGCTAAAGGCTCCGATAATCCCATAGGAGGTCCCGGTAACCCATCCCGGATCGGCCGTGCACCAGTAAATATCAGAACCCTGCAGGTCGAGTACCCACCTGGAGGTGAGATATTGCGAAATAAGTGAATAATGAACATGCTTTACCCCCTTGGGCTGGCCGGTGGTCCCCGATGTATAATGTAAAACCGACGGGGATTCTGCATAGGTCGGATGTATCTTGAATTTTTCGATCTTTTCAGCTTTGTCCATGTCGAAGGCAACTTCGCGGTCGAGCAAAGGCTTGGCCGGATCGGCATCCACGATGATCAGGTGTTTGAGATAGGGCATTTTGTCCATGATCTTCCGCACCTTGGGGGCATGTTTCTTCTGGGTGATGATGGCCGTGGTTTGTGCATTGTCGAGGCGCACAAACAGGGATTCGTCGCCAAAAGCGGAGAACAGCGGTTGGGCAATGCCACCCATCTTCAGGATGCCGAGAAACCCAATATACAGCTCCGGTATCTTGTCCATGAAGAGACATACGCGGTCCTCGGGCTGTACCCCCAAATCCCGCAGAAATTGTCCTACTGTATTGCTGTTGAGCCGAAGATCGTTGTAAGTGTAACGTTTTTCATTGCCGGTTGATCCCTCCCAGATCAGGGCTGCTTTATTGCCAAAGCCTTTTTCACAGATCCGGTCGGAACAATACCAACCGATATTGATGACGTCACCCGGCACATAATCCAGCTCCTTTTCAGCAATGTTCCAGTCAAAGTTTTTTATGCGTTCCTCGTATGATCCGATATTTGACATAGTTCTGGAATTTAGAATGTGAGGATTTGAAAATGTGAGGATTTGAAAATGTCTGCAGATATTGCTCCGTAGGCGCAACATTTTAAAAGTGGTATGAGAAAATTTGCAAATTGTTTAAAAAGGTTCCTTGACATTGGGATTTGCAATTTCACATTCGAGTATTACAATAGCAGTTGCAAGTTCTTTTAGATGCGATAAAGATACATGTATTTTTGAGATTGACAAATCGGTGGTCAATTCTTTTGCTTTACCGGAAACCCGGATGAATGGCTTTCCAAGCTCGTCGTGGTATACCTCAATATCACCGAACCGGATGCCAAACCGCCAGCCGGTTCCAATGGCTTTCAGGAACGCCTCTTTGGCTGAAAACCGTGCGGCATAATTTTCATACTTATGCTTTTTTGTTTCGCAATAGGCAATCTCCTCCGCTGTGAAAATTTTATCCCTGAAACCGATATCACGCTGCATCACTTTCTCAATGCGCGCCACTTCAATAATGTCGGTTCCTATGCCATAAATCATAACCTGTGCAAATTACAATTTCTTTTGAATCTGTGAAATGGTCCGGGCCGATTATAATGTTTCCTTTGTTTTTGTCCACTTTATCTTTACTTTTATCCGGTCAATCACGCTTCATATGAAAAATTTATTGATCCCTTTTCTGTTTTTCTGGGTCAACCTGGTTGCTGCCCAGGATTACCAGAACCTCTGCAGCCCCGGAATTACCCTTTTCCAGGGAAACGACGGGTACTTTAAAGCCTTCCGGCCGGATTCGCAGGAGCTACCGGGAAACTCCGATACGATATTCTATTCTTACCGGGCAATCCGTGATTCGATACTGTTCTCATTCGACTGCAGAGACACCTCCAACGGAGATGCTTTGGGAAGGAAAATATGGAAGCATCACGACGGCTGGTTCTGGTTCTTCAACAAGCATAATGACACCATTAAGCTAAATACTCTGGCCTCACTCAACGAATCCTGGCAATATTGTCCGCTTCCAGGCAATGGCTATCTGCAGGCGACTGTTTCTGCGATCATGACTGACAGCGTTGCCGGAACCACCGATCAGGTAAAAGTGATCACTTTCCAGGCTAAAAATGGTGCAGGAAACAACATATCCTCCATCTTCAACCAGAAGGAGATCAAACTCAGCCAGCATTTCGGACTGTCAAAGATGTATGACGTTTATTGGACTCCCTATGATACCCTGAATGTATTGCTGATCGGAAAAACAACTCCCATCCTGGGCATTCAGCCTTTTACCTGGGCTGAGGTTTATGACTACAATATTGGCGACGAATTTCATTATTCAGGGCGCGATAACTGGGTGGGAGGCGGAGGCATAGAATGGAAATCCATTAAAAAGATTCTGGGGAAAACCCTTTATGGCAGTTCCGATTCAGTTCATTACCAGGTGGAGGTGTGCAAAAAAATATGGTACCCGGTTCCACCGCCCAATACAAGTTCAACCTACGACACCCTTGTTGAATCCTATAATTTCAACCAGCTTTCGGCCGATTCAACCCTCAATATGCTGCCGGATGAATTTAAGAGAAATGAGATGGGGGCGGCAGCCTATTCACGCAAATTCAGTGATTTCAACCACAGGCAGGCCCAGATTTTTAATGTCAATGGATCTCAGTGGGATTGGAACAACAGCTGTTTCAGCGATCCTTTTGAAATTTATGGCCCAATTTCCGATTTTGTTCCGGGACTGGGGTTGACAAACTGGATCTACCAGGTGGCGGATATTTCAGTAGAAACACATACCAGCAACCTGGTCTATTTTAAAAAAGGGACGGAAGTCTGGGGAACGCCGGTCTCGACCGATTGTTCCATCCTGCTCGGCACCGGTGAAAAGGTGATTTCTCCCGTATCATCCATCGAGGTATATCCGAATCCTGCCGAAACTGAGGTCCGGATCAGGTTGAACAATTTCAGCCCGGATGGAAATTTTCACTTTTCTCTTTATGACTGTTCGGGGGAAAAGGTAAGGGATGGAAAACTCTCAGCAAATCCGTTCCTTTTCAACCGCGACGACCTCGCCCCCGGGCTTTACCTTCTCATTGTCACCGATGGGGACGGGAGAATCACCGGAAATAACAAAATCAATTTCAGGTAGCAGCCCTGGCAGCCTTCCAGCCTTTTCAATAGCCAAACCTTAGCCTTCCGGGATAAGAACGTCTAAGTATTTCAACATTTTCGGTTTTTGGTATTACCTTTTCTCCTTAAACGGATTAAGCAATAAATAGAGTTAATAACGCTTAAAATTCGTTAAAATGAAAAATCAAGATTCTTTACCAGCAATTCCTGATGAAACAATCATCAGTAAAATCCACCAGATCAGGGATCAAAAAGTGATGATTGACAGGGATCTTTCAGCCCTTTATGGAATTGAAACGAAAGTGTTAAAACAAGCTGTTAAGCGCAACATTGACCGATTTCCTGAGGATTTCATTTTGAAATGACAGGGGAGGAGTTTCAGAATTGGAGGTCACAAATTGTGACCTCCAATTCTGAAAGGATGGGGTTACGTTACGCACCATTCTGTTTCATAGAACAAGGCGTAACCATGCTCTCCTGCATTTTAAACAGCAAAAAAGCGGTTGAGACCAACATACGAATTATCCGGGTCTTCACGAAAATGCGTGAAATGCTGTTGACCCATAAAGACATCCTATTGAAACTGGAGCAGTTCGAAAAACAGCTTGGGAAAAACAGTGAGGATATCCTGATGATTTTCAAAGCCCTCAGGCAGTTTCTAAATCCACCGAAGGAACCCAGAAAGCAAATAGGATACAAACGAATGTCGGAAGAGTAGTTGGAGAACCAAATGCAAATCGTAAATCAAAAATCGTAAATTATATGGCTCCCAGTTTCTTCCCTACCTTTCTGAACTTATCCAACGCAAAGCCAATCTGTTCCATGGAGTGGGCTGCGCTGATCTGTACCCTGATGCGTGATTTTCCTTTCGGTACTATAGGATAATAGAACCCGATCACATATACACCCTCTTCAAGCAGGGCATTGGCAAACTCCTGCGAAAGTTTGGCATCATTGGGCAGATGACCGAAAAGTACCGGGACGATGGGATGAATTCCAGGAACAATCCGAAATCCGAAATCTTCCATTCCCTTCCTGAAAAGTTTGGTGTTTTCAAACAATTTATCGCGGAGGGCGGTGGTTTCAGAAAGCATGTTCAGCACCTCGAGGGTTGCACCGGTAATGGCGGGCGTCAGGGTATTGGAGAAGAGGTACGGTCTTGAGCGTTGGCGAAGGATCTCTACGATCTCCTTTTTTGCCGAGATGCACCCGCCGGAGGCACCTCCCAGCGCCTTCCCGAAGGTGGTGGAGATGATATCGACCCGCCCCTGGGCATTGCAATGCTCAATGGTGCCTCGACCGGTTTTTCCAACAAAACCCGTAGCGTGGGAATCATCCACCATCACCATGGCATTGTATTTATCCGCCAGGTCGCAGATCTTATCCACCCTGGCAATGATGCCATCCATGGAAAACACACCATCGGTCACAATGAGCTTAAACCGTGCCTGGCTGGCATCCTGCAAAACCTCTTCGAGGTCGTCCATGTCGTTGTTCTTGTAACGGAATCGCTGTGCCTTGCACAGCCTCACCCCGTCGATGATCGAAGCATGGTTCAGTTCGTCGGAAATGATGGCATCCTGTTCGCCCAGCAGGGGTTCAAAAACGCCGCCGTTGGCATCAAAAGCGGAGGAATAAAGGATGGTATCCTCCATGCCCAGAAACTCACTCAGCTTGGCCTCCAGGTCCTTGTGAACCTGTTGGGTACCACAGATAAAACGAACCGACGATAACCCGTATCCATACCTGAAGAAGGTGTAGTTGGCTCCGGCCATCACCCGGGGGTCGTTTGAAAGTCCCAGATAATTGTTTGCGCACATGTTCAGCACCTTCTTGCCGTTCGTCTGAATCTCAACCCCTTGCGGAGTGGTGATGATCCGTTCAGTTTTATAGAGTCCGTCGTGATGAATTCCTTCGATTTGTTTTTCCAGATGTTGCTTGAATGCTCCGTACATAATGATGATCGTATTTGGGTTCCCTCAAGGATCAAAAATATCAGATATCTGATGGCATTTTTAACTGAAGAACCAGTTTTAATGCATGCAAAGGTACGATTGTCCCCTGGTTTAATAAAAGTTTTTAAACTGAAATTCTGGCAGCCGGGGATGTTTCAGCCGATCTGATTACTTTTGTAAAAAAATTGAATCTCCTAAAATTCTAAATCATGGAAAACTTCACAGCATATAACCCGACCACCCTGCATTTTGGCAGGAATATTCTATCCACCCTCCCGGCCATCCTGAGAGAATATGGCGACAGGGTCCTGCTCGTTTATGGGAAAGGATCGGTTAAAAAAAGTGGCCTCTACGACCGCATTATCCCTAATCTCAGGCAAACCGGATTTCATCTTTTCGAATATGCGGGTATCAGGCCTAATCCCGTGATCGAGGATGTTGACGCAGCCGCAGCACTTGGCCGACAGAATCACGTCGATGTTATACTTGCCGTTGGGGGTGGAAGTGTCATCGATTCGGCTAAAATCATATCGGTGACCATCCCGGTTGATCACGGAGGATGGGATTTCTTTTCGGGGAAAGCAAAACCTGTAACAGCGATTCCTTTCATTGCAATTCCCACACTTGCAGCCACCGGTTCGGAGATGAATCCCTTTGCCGTGGTTTCAAACCATGACCAGGGACTAAAAGCAGCATTTGGCGGACCCCTGACCTTCCCAAAACATTCATTCCTGGATCCAGCATTGACGATTACGGTTCCAAAAAATCACACTGCCTATGGCATTGCCGACCTGATCGCCCATTGTTTCGAAGCCTGGTTTGGAATTGGGGAGACAACCCTCACCGACCGGTTCGTCATCTCCATCATAAAAGAGGCCATGGAATTCGGACCAAAACTGCTCGATGACCTGCATAATTACGAATACCGTGAACGGATCATGTTTGCCGCAACCATGGCGCTGAATGGCATGACCATGTATGGCCGCTCTACAGGCGACTGGGGCGTGCACAGTGCCGGCCATTGCCTTTCACTGCTCTATGATGTTCCCCACGGTGCTTCACTGACCATTATTTTTCCGGCATGGATGCATCATTTCAAGGGTCAGATCGGTAACCGGATTGCACAACTTGGCTCAAGCCTGTTCGACGAATCACTGACAGCCGCCGAATCCATTGATCGCATAGAAGCCTTCTTTAAATCGCTTGGATGCCCAACACGCTTATCGGATATGAACATTCCTGGTGATCTATATCGACCCATCTTTGAATCAATGATTCACAGCAAGGTGAATGGCGGAAATATGAAGATGAAGGAAGAGGATTACGAGAAACTGATAAGGCTTTATCTTTAAATTATCCCATTGCCCTCAAATTCAGCTTCCTTAGCTTTGGAGCGAACTTCGATGTAGCTCCCACGATCCCCAGGGTCATGATGCCCCCGAAAATGACCGACGGAATGAGTCCGAGGAGTTTTGCTGCAACACCCGATTCAAAGGACCCTATTTCATTGGAAGAACCGATGAAGATGGCGTTGACGGAGGCTACGCGGCCTCGCATTTCGTCGGGGGTAATCAGTTGCATGGCCGTGGCGCGGATGATCACACTGATGTTGTCGAACATGCCGCTCAGCATAAGCAACCCGAGGGAGAGGTAAAAATTGTGCGAGAGGGCAAAACAGATTATGCTCAGTCCGAAGCCGGCGACCCCGATCATCAGGTACTTCCCGGCATGGATCATCGGAGGCCGGTGCGCCATCACAAGCGACATGGCCACCGCTCCCAGCATGGGCGCTGCGCGTAAAAATCCAAGCCCCTGCGGACCCACCATCAGCACCTCCGCTGCAAAGATCGGAAGCATCGCGACTGCACCGCCAAAAAGCACCGCAAACATGTCGAGCGACATCGCCCCAAGTAAAACCTGGTTTTTGAAAACAAATTTCAATCCCGACGAAAGACGCTGAAACAGGGTCTCCTCCAGCATGGATTGGGGTATTGGCCGGTTTTTCACAACGGTGAGCAGCCCGAGGGCAATAAGTAAAAAGAATAGCACGCTCAAGTAGGCAACCCGCACGCCAAAAAAACCGTAGATCAACCCGCCCAGCGCGGGGCCGGTGATGGCAGCAATGTGCCATGCGGTGCTGTTCCAGGTAGAGGCATTGGTATAAAGATGCCTGGGAATCAACTGCGACATAAGGGCGATGATCGAAGGATAGAGAAACGCCCGGGATACACCTGAGATCATCACAACGAGATAGATCGGAAACACCCCGAAACTTGCAATCACTCCGAGAGATTTAATTGAAAATAGAAAAAGCAAAGTGGTCCCGACCAGGAACAACAGGGTAAACCAAAGAATGATCCGTTTACGGTTATAACGATCGGCTGCATGACCTGCGAATAGTGCCGTTGCAATGTTTGGAAATGCTTCGGCCAACCCGATCAGTCCAAGTGCCAGAGGGTCTTTGGTAAGTTCATACATCTGCCAGCCCACGATGAGACCCTGCATCTGGAAGGCAATGGTGGTGAAAAACCGGAATGTCAGAAACAGCCTGAAATCGCGTACTTTGAGTACCGCATAGGCGTCATGTTTGCTCGAAAGCGCATCGGCTGTTGCCATTTCTGATGTTCGTATTCAAAAAAACCCGGCCAATTGACCGGGTTTCTCTTGATTTCTGAATTGGGTTATTCTTCGTCTTTTTCCTGGTCTTCGTATGCTTTCAGCAGTTTTTCCTGGATGTCGGCCGGAACCTGTGCATACTCAGCATACTTCATGTTGTAGGTTGCACGCCCGCTGGTGATCGAACTCAATGCGGTGGAATAACGGTTCATTTCGGCCAGAGGTACCTTTGCCATGATCTTCTGGTAATTTCCTTCGCTGTCCATTCCCATGATGATAGCGCGGCGACCTTGCAGGTCGGTCATCACTTCACCCATTTTATCTTCGGGCACAATCACCTCCACATCATAAATAGGCTCCATGATTTTAGGCCCTGCGTTTTTAAAAGCTTCCCGAAAAGCGTTACGACCGGCCAGTTTAAAGGAGATTTCGTTGGAGTCGACCGGGTGCATTTTCCCGTCGTAGACATTGAAAACAATATCACGGGCATACGAACCAGTCAGAGGACCCTCTTCCATCTTTTCCATAACTCCCTTGAGGATGGCCGGCAGGAAACGGGCATCAATGGCTCCACCAACGATACAGGTGTTCATCTGCAGTTTTCCTCCCCATTCCAGGTCGATCACATCGCGGCCGCGAATCGGGAATTCAGTCTGCTCCGTCATCCCATCTCGATAGGGCTGGATCATCATGTGAACTTCACCAAACTGTCCGGAACCACCGGATTGTTTTTTATGACGGTAGGTTGCTTTTGCTGATTTTGTGATGGTTTCACGGTAGGGAATCCTCGGTGCATAAAATTCCATGGGAATCTTCTCGAGATTTTCCACATGCCATTTGGCCAGGTTAAGATGCAATTCCCCCTGTCCCTGCAGGATCATCTGCTTCAGTTCGCGGGAATAACCCATGATGAGCGTAGGATCCATCTTGGCCAGTTCGTTCAGGATGCCGTTGATCTTTTCGTCATCAGCTGTGTTCCTGGCCTTCACTGCCGTTCTGAATTTCGGGTCGGGATAGGTGATGGGTTCGATCACATCATCCGGATTCTTTAGAGAATTCAGCGTGTTGTTGGTAAATGAATTTTTAAGTTTGATGGTGGCGCCCAGATCTCCGGCTACCATCTTTTCTACCTTCTCCCTGTTCTTCCCATTAATCACGAAAAGCTGTGAAAGACGCTCCTTTGACTGACGAACAGGATTGACCATATCCATGGCTTCGGTAATTTCACCTGCGTATATTTTAAAATAGGAGATCTCTCCAAGGTGCTGTTCAATTGAGGTCTTGAAAATAAAAGCTGAAGTCGGTTCAGTCGATTTACACGTTAAAAGTTTACCTCCTTTTGTTTTGATGCCAGGCATTTCATTGGGGGCAGGAACACTGCCGGCAAAAAATTCAAGCAGGCGGCCAACGCCGATATTGTGTTTGGCACATGAACACAGTACAGGGAAAATGGTGCGGTTGATCAAACCGGTCTTCAGTGCCTGTAACATCTGCTCTTCGGTAAGGATCCCTTTATCAAAGAATATCTCCATCAAAGCTTCATCCTTGGATGCAAGTTCTTCCATCAGGGCAGCATACATCTCCTCAGCCTTGTCCTTTTCGCTGGCAGGGATATCTGAAATCTCAGGTTTTCCTCCGCCGGCAGGATATTTATACTGCTTCATCTTCAGCAGGTCGATGAGGGTATTGAACCCGGCCCCGGCATTCACGGGATATTGCATCAGGGTGATATTCTTTCCGAACTGAGCCTTCATCTGGCGAAGGGTTTCATCAAAGTTGGCATTCTCCTGATCAAGATGGTTCATCACAAAAATAACCGGCGTATTGGCCCTGGTTGCATACCGCCATGTGATCTCGGTTCCAACCTCCACACCATTCTGTCCGTTGACCAGCATCACCGCTGTGTCAACTACGCGGAGGGCAGAAATCACCTCGCCGCAAAAATCATCGAAACCCGGGGTGTCGATGATGTTGATCTTTTTGTTGTCACAAAGAGTATATAATATGGTGGCAGACACAGAGTTCTGGCGCTCCAGTTCTATCGGACGATAATCGGAAACGGTGTTCTTATCTTCCACTGATCCCCTGCGGCTGATAACGCCCCCCTCAAACAGCATGGCTTCGGCTAACGTTGTTTTTCCTGATTTTGCCCCTCCTATGAGGGCGATGTTGCGGATTTCGTTGGTTTGGTATACCTTCATGGCAGTTAAGTAATTATATATGTGACTGAAAAATAATATTTTCGTGAAAGGGCGACAAAAATAGAAATTATTATGCAATTAACCAAGCCCCGTGATGGAATTACGAATGATGAATTACGAATTAAGAATCAATCTATTATGCAGTATGGAACAAGCTTCAGAAGGGCTTCATCTCCGCTTTGATTTTTTCCCACCGTTCGGCTGTCATTTTTGATCCCATGAACTCAATGACATTGCCGGCAAGAAGAGCGCCCAATTCACCACATTCCTGCAGCGGAAGGCCTTTTGACAGGCCAAAGAGAAACCCGGAGGCATACAGGTCTCCTGCGCCAGTCGTATCCACAGGAGTGACATGGATGATCCCGATTTTATGCGTTTTGTCGCCGGATTTCACCAGCGAACCATTGCTTCCTGTTTTAACAACCGCGATTTCAACCAGTTTGCTTATTTCATTCAGCGCCTCTTCCGGCTCCATTCCGGTCAGGGCCCTGGCCTCATCTTCATTGGCAAAAACGATGTCAACATATTCACTGATGATCGACAACAGGAATTCTTTGTTGGCCTCCACGACATTGTAGCTGGCCATATCCAGTGAAACCATCAGGCCATGCTCCTTGGCTTGCTCAACAGCGCTTCGTATCAGTTCGTGGTTCTGAACCAGGTATCCCTCAATATGAAAATAGGAATACCCTTTAAAAATGCTTGATTCGTCCTTCGTCATTCGTCCTTCGTCATTCATTTTTCTGGGTTCCAGGTGTTCTGCAGAAAGTTCGATTGCTGCCCCAAGAAATGTTGCAAAGGTGCGTTCTGAATCTGGTGTTACCAGGGCAACTGAGCGTCCGGTCTCTTGTCGGCTGTGGATCATATGGGGATCAACTCCCGCCTTGATGAGGTCACGCACGAAAAATCCGCCAAGTTCATCTTCGCCGACCACCCCGATATAACCTGCTTTGGCTCCCAGCATGGCCAGGCCATGAATGGTATTGGCTGCTGAACCTCCGGCCGAATGGCTCCTTTTGTACTCTTTTAAAGCTGAAAGCACTGCATTGCTGCGGTCCATATCAACCAGCTGCATGCTCCCTTTTGGTAATGCCAGAAGTTCAAGGATGTTGTCATTTTCAATTGGAATCATGATGTCTACAAGGGCATTGCCCATGCCTAAAATCTTTTTCATCTGTCCGTGTTTTTTATTGTAAACCCGCTGTATAACATGCCCGTACTAACAGTGATTTGGAAAAATGCAATAGTAAAATGGGTGTTTCACAGCACTGAATTAAAAGGATCACAAAGTTAATCATTTTCCGACTCACAGGCAATTGCTTTGGTGGCGGACAGCCGTTTTCCGCCCTGTTACAGTTTGGGTTCCGGATGCATACAAAAGGGGTAAAAAAAGTACCAGATACTTATTTCTGCAAAATTAAACGTAACCCTATGTACATAAGCCCCGTACAAAACGAAAAAAGACAATATGAAAACGCGCATCATTTTATCTCTGGCCATGATGTTTATCTTTTCGCTCAGTGTTAAAGCAGTGGACGATGATTGCCCTTGCAGAAAGAAAAAAATTGTAATTGTTGAGGCAAAGAAAAAAGTGGTTCCTCCCCCGGTACGAAAAGTGCAACGTTCAAACGTGTTGTTCGAGGATACTCCCATTGTATATGAAAATCTTTGCAAAGGGACGGCCAGGGAACGCGTCAATGTGAAGGTGAGAATTATGCCGAACCCGGTGCTGAAGTATATCAATGTCATTTATGATACCGAAAACGGACAGAAGGTTAAAATTGAACTGCTCTCCTGCCAGGGTAAACTGATCAAGACCCTGTTGAACCAGGTAGTATACGGAGAGGGACCAAAGGAAAGCACCTTTGACATCAATGGGCAGGTTGGCCGTGGAGATGCCTATGTGAAGCTTACTTCCGGGATGATTACCAAAATTGAAAAAATATTTATTCTTTAAAGTTAATACCCCTGAAATAAGTACCCATAGAAAAAAGGCTGCTCTTCGGAGCAGTTTTTTTTGTCCACATACAATATATTTTGTCGTTTTTCGATCTTATTAAGACTAAATACATTTTGTATGTTTGCAAAATATGGTTTGATTATAGTCCTATTCTCCCTCCTCACTATTTCAGGGTGTACACAGGAAGAGAAACCGACTGCGAATAAAAATAATAAAAAGATGCAATTCAAAAAGTTAACTCCGGAAGAAGAACGGGTGATCGTTTATAAAGGAACCGAGGCTCCCTACACCGGCATCTATGAAAATTTTAAGGAACCTGGCACCTATGTTTGTAAACGTTGTGGTGCTCCGTTATATCGGTCTGCAGATAAATTCGATGCGAATTGCGGGTGGCCCGCGTTCGACGACGAGATTCCCGGTGCCGTCAAGAGGGTTTCCGACTCCGACGGAATGCGCACTGAAATCCAGTGTGCTGCCTGCGGAGCGCATCTGGGCCATGTGTTTTTAAACGAAGGATTTACCCAAAAAAATGCCCGTCATTGCGTGAATTCCATCTCCCTCTCCTTCGTTCCCAAAGTACCGGTTTCCATTGCTGACACAGCGATCTTTGCGGGCGGCTGTTTCTGGGGCGTGGAATACTATATGAAGAAAATCAAAGGGGTCATTTCAACGGAGGTGGGATATACGGGCGGAAAAACTGAAAACCCGACTTATCCCGAGGTTTGTACAGGTAAAACGGGTCATTATGAAGCCATTGAAGTGGTGTTTAACCCGGGTCAGACCTCCTTTGAGGAGGTGGCTAAGATGTTCTTCGAGACCCACGATCCGACTCAATGGAACCATCAGGGGCCTGATTGGGGTGAGCAATACCGTTCGGCTGTGTTCTACCGCGATGAAGACCAAAAATCAGTCACAGAAAAGCTGATCAAACAACTGAAGGATAAAGGATTTAACGTGGTAACTCAACTGATACCTGCAAAGAAATTCTGGAAAGCGGAGGACTATCACCAGGAATACTATGACCACAAGGGAACAACCCCCTATTGCCATGGGTATGTGAAGCGGTTCTGAGAATGACGAATGACGAATGACGAATGACGAGTGACGAATTTCTTACTCCACTACTTCATCACTCCATTACTCTGTACTCTGTTACCTTGTTACCTTGTTACCCTGTTACTTTTTTAAAAAACCCCTCCCTCACCAGCGTTTCCATCTCTTCAATCCGCTCAAAGTTCCCCCACTTGAAATTTTTTCTTCTTCCATTGGTGTCCCACGAATAGACGTTGAGGAACATCTTTCCAAAACTCAGGTGACGTGAGTCATAATATTTGGCATAGGCCACCTGTTCCCCGGTTTTGATATCATTGCCAATAAAGGAAAATTTCATGTGAAGCAGTGTCCGGTTGGTCAAGGCATCGCCAATTGCTTCGCGCAGCGCCCGGGTGTTCCCGACATCAAGGTTGATGTCGTAATACAGGATCTTTTCCAGGTCGGGCAGATCCTCCTCCATACGGAATACCCTGATCCGTGAATTGTTTTCAATGATCCAGGCCTCAAATTTACTTTTCAGATCGATGATGTCACGCCCTTTATTTCCAACCCGCAGCGATAGGAAATATTGACCTTTCCTGAAGCGGATGTAAACTTTTTTCGTGGTAAAGACATCCTGGGGCCGTTTGATTACGAAATAGACCAGGAACCCGGAAAAAATAGATGTAAAAAACAGCGAAATGGTCGATTGGATCATCACAATCTGACGTCCGAGCTGGGTTATGGGGTGGATATCTCCAAACCCTATGGTATGAAAGGATACAATGCTGAAATAAACTGCCTTTTCAAAGTTTATTTTTTCGGCATTGACATCGCCGATGGTTTTGGAATAGGGCGTCATTTCAATACTTCCGGTTACAAAGTATATCCAGGCAAACCCAAAGATAAACAACATGTAAATGCCCAGTGAAACCAGGATAAATACCAGCACCTCCCGTGTTTTAAAGCGAAAATTCATATTTTCTTCTATATCCTTCGTAAAAGTAAACATTAAATTCCGTTTAACATGATCCTCCCTGCCCAATCAAAAAACATGGCCGATTTATAAAAATGTCTATATTTGGGTTCTCTTATCAATCCGGAAAAAATGGTACGAATGAAATGGTTGCTGGTTACTTTGATCAGCCTGTTTTTATTGAATCAGGGTGCCAAGGCTCAAACGCTCGACCTTCGCGAAATCTGTCATTTAAATTACAGAACCGACTATACTTCCATTGCCGACCGCAACAAAGATGACCTGTTTCCAAAGGGGAACACGTTGGGATTTGTACATTTCTACCGGGGAATCAGCCTGCTTCGTCAGCGATCGTACCGTGAATCTGTATTCGATTTCAAACATGCCCTGACCGATACAACAGTTTCCCGCTCTCTCTGCAACCTCTATCTCGGGATTGCCTTCATGCAGCTCAACATGCCCGACAGCATCCTGTTGATGTACAGCCAGGCCATGAAGGTTCCGGTATCGGAATTGAAGAAGCCTGAATTCTGGGATAATGCAGAATATCTCAAAGACAACACCTTTGGAGCATATCTCATGGGAACCGACAATGCGCTTCACCATCCGGAAGATTCTCTTCTGACCGAAGCGCTGTTCAACTATGCCATCAAGGATCAGACTTTTTACGATGCCTGGGTAAATTATGGCTGTTATTCCTACAACATGATGCGTTATGCGAAGGCGATCAGCTATTTGTTAAAGGCGCGTGAGCAGGATAAAAAAGATGACAGCACCCTTTTGTTGTCCATGGGATATCTTTACCGGCTCGTAGGCGACAACACCCAGTCGATCAAATCGTACGACCTGTTGCTGTCAAAAGACAATGACAATGCGGCTGCTTACAATAACCGGGGGTGTGTGAACGCATACCTGGAGAAATATCCGCGTGCACTCAGCGATTTGGGAAAAGCCCTGTCAAAAGAAGATAAAATGATCGAGGCCTACTGGAACCGGGGAATGATCTACCTGAAGATTGAAAAATTTGAAAATGCCGTTGAGCATTTCACAAAGGCAATCCAACTGCAGCCCAATTTTGGTGATGCCTATTACTATCGTGGCTTTGCAAAAAAGGCGCTCGGCGACCTCCCAGGTTCGGTAGCAGATTTCACTACAGCCTTGCAGCTAAAGAAGCGATAATCATTTCCTTGTGGTATATCAGAAAATAGGTGTACCTTTGCACCCCCAAAAAATAATGCTGATATGCCATTAAACAAACTTAGAAATATCGGAATTGCAGCGCACATTGATGCTGGCAAAACCACAGTTACCGAACGAATTCTGTTTTTTTCAGGTACCAACCGTAAGATGGGTGAAGTCCACGACGGTGCCGCCACCATGGACTTCATGAAGCAGGAACAGGAGCGAGGAATTACCATTGCCTCTGCTGCCATTACCTGTGCCTGGAAAGGACACCAGATAAACCTGATCGATACCCCGGGACACGTTGACTTCACCATCGAGGTGGAGCGTTCCCTTCGCGTGATCGATGGCATGGTTGCCGTGTTCTGCGCCGTTGGCGGTGTGGAGCCCCAGAGCGAAACGGTGTGGAACCAGGCCGACCGCTACCGTGTGCCCCGCTTTGCCTTTATCAACAAAATGGACCGTACCGGCGCCGACTTCCCTGCCGTGGTTGCCCAAATGAATAAATATCTTGACGCCAATGCCGTTCCTTTCCATGTTCCGATAGGTGCTGAAGAACATTTTACCGGAATTATCGACATCATCTACCGGAAAGCATACATGTTCCAGGAAATGGAGCAGATTGAAACCGAAATACCGGAAGAATACAAGCAGAAAACCGAAGAGGCACGCGCCTGGGCAGTCGAAAAACTGGCAGAATTCCATGACGAGATCATGGAGCTGTTCATGGAAGACAAGGAGGTCTCTCCTGAATTGATGAAGAAAGCATTGCGTGAATCAACCCTCAAACTCCTGATCACCCCTGTATTCTGTGGCGCTGCCTACAAAAACAAAGGCGTTCAGATGCTGCTGGATTCTGTGGTTGACTATTTACCATCTCCTATTGATGTTGGAGCCGTAACAGGCACCGACCTGGATGATCCTGAAAAAATTCATACCTGCCACCCCTCACCCAAGGAGCCTTTTTCAGCCCTTGCGTTTAAACTTATTCATGACCCCTTTGTTGGTCAGCAAACCTTTACCCGTATCTTTTCAGGTACCCTCCGAAGCGGGATGCAGGTATACAATGCCTCGAAAGGCAAACATGAGCGGGTAGGCCGCATATTCCGGATTCATGCCAAGGACCGGGAAGAGATTTCAGAGGCAGGCCCCGGCGACATCGTAGCCCTGATCGGCATGAAGGTGACCAAAACCGGCGATACCCTGTGCCAGGACGAACACCGCCTCCTGCTCGAATCGATCCACGTTCCGCCCAGTGTTATTGAACTCAAGATTAATCCACTGAAACGGGCCGACCAGTCAAAACTGGGAGAGGCTTTGCATAAACTGGCCATGGAAGATCCCTCCTTCAATGTTCGTTTTGATGATGAAACGGAAGAAACGATCATTGCCGGGATGGGCGAATTGCATCTCGAGATCATTGTTGACCGTTTAAAAACTGAATTCAAGGTTGAAGCGATCGTGGGCGAGCCAGCTGTGGCCTTCCGTGAAACCATCACCAGTGAAGTTGAAACAAACTACAAACACTCCAAGCAGACCGGGGGAAAAGGTCAGTTTGCCCACGTGCTGATGCGCATGGAACCGAATGAAGGGAAGGGATATGAGTTCATTGAAAAAATCAAGGGTGGAAATATTCCCGCAGAATATATCCCATCGGTGAACAAAGGAATCCTGAAAACCCTCGAACGCGGGGTCATGGCCGGATATCCGGTTGTTGACGTTAAGGTTGTTTTACTCGATGGAAGTTTCCATCCGGTCGACAGTTCCGACATGGCCTTCCAAACCTGTGCATCCATCGGGTTTAAACAGGGCTTTATGAAAGCTGATCCTGTATTGCTCGAACCAATGATGAAGGTGGAGGTGAACACCCCCGACGAATACATTGGGGAGGTGGTTGGAAATCTTAACCGCCGTCGCGGAAAGATTGAAGCGATGCGCCGTTACCGTAAGGGATCACAAAAAGTCAATGCCTATGTCCCGCTCATGGAGATGTTTGGTTACGCTACCCAGTTACGCAACATTTCAAGCGGCCGCGCCAACTATTCCATGGAGTTCTTCAAATATACTCCGCTGCCCAAAATCTTGCAGGAAGAGGTTTTAAAGAAAATCGCCGACGAGAAAAAGGCAGCAAAATAGGCCTTATCCTCTTATAAAATGAGGCATCTCAACGGGAATCCCGAGCGAAAATTCGATGATGCCCCTGAATTCGCCGTCACTGAACCAGGGTGACTGGTATACGATCTTCTTCTTTCCCATTTTCTCAATGGTGTAAATATTCTTATTCCCGGTTCTCATGATCTCAAGGATCTTTTTCCGGGAATCCTCTGAATGACACTCCAGCAAATCTCTCCCAATGAGATTGATTCCTCCATCCTTTTCATAATGGGCGATGGCCTTTTCGTTCATATAGATGATTTTTCCCTGTGCATCGCTGACAATCACATTGCCATCAAGCTTTTCTATCCATTCCATGGTTTGAATTTCCTGTAAAATTAGAGACTTTTAGTCGACAGATTGCGGCTGTTCGTCCAATTTCATTCATATATTTGTAACGGTTACGCGTAAATTCAATCTAATCAGGAAAATTCACCACAATGGAACCTAAAAGATTATATCGTTCAAAAATCGACCGCGTACTTGGCGGCGTTTGCGGAGGCCTGGGAAAATATTTTAACATTGACCCGGTATTGGCCAGGGTGCTCTGGGCCGTTTCCTTTTTTGTAGGAGGTGTAGGCTTTCTCGCCTATATCATCGCCTGGATCATCATTCCTGAAGAGCCTGTTTCCTGAAGTAAGTGTGAAACATTCCGTCGCTGCCGGTTTCTGAATGTGTTTCAAACCCGGCTGCCGTCATTTTCTCGATCATCGGTGCAGGAGGAAAGGGGGTGATTATTTCAAAGATTTCACCCGCCTGCAATGCAGTACATTCCTGCTGCACCTGCTCCAGCGGATGGATGCCCTGGGCCAGTAAGGGTCTGGCGTCGAGGGTAACCTTGATGTTTTCTTTCTTCAACCAATCGGGGACTGACATGGGTTTGTATTTATGATTTTTTTCGTAAAACTTGAAAATTATCGCATTCAGCTATTTTTTATAGGAAAGAAGCCGTTGATCCCCGCTGATCGTTCGCTTTTCAGTAAGATCCTGCGACATTTCCAGGGTGCCGAGGTATTCTCCATTTTCATTTCTCAGGGCAAAATATTCAATGTGAATAAATTTTCCACCCATCTGGATCCAGAAAGGAGCGCTTTCGGCCTTGCCATTCCTGAAATCACGGATTATCTGGTCAACTACATGTACGCTTGAAGGCGGATGGCACATCCGTACATCGCGTCCCAGAATGGCCCGGTTCCGGTCGAATATCCGCTCCTTTCCCTGTGAAAAATACTTTACCTTATCATTCCTGTCTACAAAGGTGAGATCTACCGGTAAGGTGTTTAGGATCGCCAGAAGTTCTTCGGAGGTGAATTTTCCGCTTGGGAGGGTGATACTTCCCGCTTCAGCCAATGTCTCTTCAACAACTTCTGCTCCCTGTGGTTTCCATGTGATTTTCGGATCGTACAGGCAATATCCTATTTCATTGGTTTGATTGTAAATCTGGTACCAATCGGGGTCTGTCAGTTTATCGAGCGTCATGGGAAAAAGGATCTCCTCCTCCTTCATAATCATATCGGTGATGGCTTTGGCTGCCGGATTCAGGTAGAGTTCTACCTTCATCTGCATCTGTTCAGGGCTGAAGTCGCCGGGCATGTTCAGGGCATTGATCGCATTCTTAAGCAGATCGCGGGTTTCATCATGTTTGCCCCACATAACCTTTGGGGGACCCGTGATTCCGTATTTTTCCAGAAACGGGAACAGCAGGTTTTCCTTACGGCGGTAGTGTTTATCCACATCCATCAGGCTGTTGAAAAGAGCTTTCAGGCTGTTGAGATACCGCTGTTTTCCCGGTCCCGATCGTTCTGATTCGGTCTGGCTGAATAGCTCATGGAGTTGACTGACTACCTTTTCCAGTTCCCTGTTTTCCTTTTTAAAGGTGTCGACTGGGTGCCCGGGGGCCACAATTTTCATTCCCGAAAGGTCGATATGGCCCTCCAGCGCCTGGCTGTGAATGTCGCATAACCGGAGCACCTCGGATTCGGGAAGGCCTTCGCTGATTAATTCCTGTTCAACTTCGACCACCTCGCCATACGGTATTTTCGTAAGCAGTTCAATCATGCGTGCACGCACGGCCTCCGGGGCCACGCCTTCATGCAGCTGAAGGATCATATGCTTGAGCATCTCCTTCCTGCTTTGGGAGTTGTTGATCAGTTCGCTCATATTTTACCTTTATCCTTTAATCATGGTTAACACCATCTTAAACTTCTCAAGCGCATTAACGGCATGGGGAATTCCCGCAGGCATGATGATGGTTTCGCCGGTTTTTAAAATAAACTGAATTTCGTTGATAATTACTTCGGCCTTTCCTTCAATGACCTGTAACATGGCATCATACGGCGCAGAATGGGTGCTCAGGCGCTGCCCTTCATCAAATGAGAACAGGGTTACTGTTCCAACAGGGCGGTCAATGATCCGTTTACTGATGATTCCCTCGGAGGAGTAATCCACCTTTTCGGGGAACCGGAACACGTTGGAGTGTTCGAATATGCTCTTTTCCATTATAAAAAATTTTAATTTATTATATCCATTCTTCTTCAAGTACCTCCCCTTTCAATGAGACAATCGACTGTTTAATGGGAATATTCCGGCCTGCATTGCTTCGCGCGGTCTGAGCCATGTGCAGAAGTCCGCCGCAACAAGGCACCTCCATCATTATCACCGTGAGGGAGTTGATTTTTGTATCAGCGATCATAGAGGTCAGTTTCTGAATGTACGATTCCTTATTACTGTCCAGTTTCGGACAGGCGATGGCAATGGATTTACCCTTAAGGAACCGGGTATTAAAATTGCCCATGGCAAAGGCAACACAATCTGCAGCAAGCAAAACATCTGCATTTTTAAAGTAGGAGGCCTGGGGGTTGAGCAAATGCAACTGAACGGGCCACTGACGGAGCTCGGATGATACCTGCGGCACAGATGCAACTGTCGTTAAAGGTGCGGCGGCAACAGATTCTTCACGGAAATCCCTGCTTGCCGATCCGGGACATCCGCATTCTCCATGAGAATGATTCTCTGATTTTTCTGGACTCATCATAATGTTGTTTTCTTTTAAATAATCTATGGCCTGTTGTAAAAATTCAGTCTCGTTATGATTACGCAGATGTTCCAGGTGCGCCAGGATGGTATTTCTTCCTTTCGGCACCAAGACCTCCATCACCTTTCGTTCATCATAGGGCTCAGCCTCGCGTTCAATGATTTCAATGGCCCCCTCCGGACAGTGACCCAGGCAGGCCCCTAAACCATCACAAAACAAATCACTGATCAACCTGGCCTTACCATCAATAAGCTGCATGGCTCCCTCATGACAATTGGGAATGCAAATCCCACATCCGTTGCATTTTTCATCGTCAATTTGTATGATCTTCCGCTTCATATGTTATAGGTGTAATTAGGTATCTGATTGCTTCTTTAAGGATAAAAAAATTAGAGATAGGATTGTAATGTCTGTTCCATCAAAAACTTTTTGAATTCTGCTGTGAGCTTGTTTACCACATTCCCCATAAGGCATCGGTCAAAACCACAGAGGTCATAGGATAACGGACATTCACCCACGTCAATCTGGCCTTCAATGGATTGATAAATATCGAGCAAACTGACATTCTTCGGTTCCATTTTCATCGAAAATCCGCCTGAAGGTCCGCGCACAGATTTTAACATGTCATTCTTTACCAGGCGCTGCAACACTTTGGCAATATGGTTCTTTGAAAATCCGGTAATTTCGGCGATCTTTACCGCATTGATACCGTTGCCTGACCGGGCAATGATCACCATGCTGTGTATTGCAATGGAGGAGGCTTCGGAAAGGGCGAAAATCTTGGACATGTTTTATTCTGGTATTTGAATACGCAAATGTATATATTTTATTAATCCACCCAACATGTAACGAAAAAAAGTTACTTTTATTGATCTTTTACACTTAATATGACCCGAATTATCTCCAGTTTACAGAATCCGCTCGTCAAAAATGTTCTTTTGCTTACCGAAAAGCCCCGCATCAGGAAAGAGCAGAAACGATTCGTAATTGAAGGTCTGCGTGAAATCAGGCTCGCACTAACGGGAGGCTTCCGAATGACCGATCTTTTTTATTGTCCGGAGATAATTTCTGAATCTGATTTGCAGTCATTGAATTTCCAGTCCGAAAACAATGACGCTCTGGTCGAGATAAGTGTTGATGTATTCAACCGGATGGCCTATCGAAAGGACAGCGGGGGGGTTATAGCACTGGCTGAACCCCGAAGACTTGGCTTCAGCGATATCCCGCTTAAGAAACAGCCGCTCCTGCTGGTTCTTGAAACTGTTGAAAAGCCTGGGAACCTTGGCGCGCTTCTCCGCACTGCAGATGCTGCCAATCTCGACGCGGTGATCATCTGCGATCCGCAAACCGATATCTATAACCCGAATGCAATCCGGTCGAGCATCGGGTGTATTTTTACAATGCCCGTTGTAACAACCTCATCTGAAGAAGCGATCCAATGGATGCGTTCTTCCGGAATAAAAATGTTCGGAACGGCTTTGACCGCAACCCATCATTATCATGAAACCAATTTCAGCCAGCCAGCAGCCATCATCATGGGCTCTGAAGCTTTCGGCCTGAGTAAGATATGGATGGATGGATCTGACGATCTGATTAAAATTCCCATGATGGGCAAGATCGATTCCATGAATGTTTCAGCTTCTGCCGCCATCGTGATTTTTGAAGCCCTCCGCCAAAGAAATTTCCGGTCGCATTGATTGTTCCTGATTCCACAATTCTGAAAAGTGATCCCCCCGCTTATCCCCCGGTTATTTATACTTCTCGTCTCCGGATTTAAGTTCGAGAAACCCTTTTGGCATCTTGCTTTTAAAATCGATCAGGTTGCCGGTGACAGGATGGCGAATGGAAAGATAAAAGGCATGCAGCCTGATGCGTCGTTCATATTGTGAATCAGCGCCGTATCTTCGGTCACCCACTACAGGGCAGTCCATTTCAGAGAGATGGACGCGGATCTGGTTCTTTCGCCCGGTCTCCAGCTCTACTTCCAGTAAGGCATAATCGGGGGTGCGGTCCATTACCCGGTAATGGGTGATTCCCAGTTTAGCCCCCTCCTGGACATTAACCGAATGAACACGCTGGTCATGTCCTTCAACCAGCCACGACCGGATGGTTCCTTTGTCCTCCTTTGGCTGTCCTTCAACCAGGGCATAATATAACTTTTTTGTATCCATCCAATGATTTTTGATCTCCTCCTGCAAGGCTTCGCTTTTGGCAAAAAGGAGAATCCCCGAAACTTCGCGGTCAAGCCGGTGAACCACGAAAAGCCGCTCCTTCCCTTTTGAATTTTCTTTGACATAGGCCTGCATCAGCTGGTAGAAAGAGGTGCCCCCGAGACCCCGGTCACCGATGGTGAGCAGCCCCGCAGGCTTAACTGCAACAAGGATGGCATCATCCTCAAACAGTACCTGGTATGGAGGCTTAACCTTGTTGATCCTGACGGCCTGCCTGACATATTCCACCGTGTCTCCCTCTTTGAGCATCACAGCCGGATTGGTAGTCATCTTCCCGTTTACACGAACATTGCCATGGGCAACCCTTTGTTTTACAGTCGTTTTTGAAGCTGTTTGAAATGTCTCAAGCAAATGCTCCAGCAAGGTTCCCGCTTTTGTTATCTTAACTTTCATACGATTATTTTAACCTGATTTTCATCACGACAGGTTCATGATCTGAATATTCGAAACCCATCGGAATCGTTGAAATATTTTTCACCTCCACATTATCTGAAACAACAAAAAAATCAATAATGGTGGTTTTTGTTTCCCCTTTTCGATATCGGATATCTGTGTAACGGTTTGATGGAGCCAGGGAATCATAAACGAAATTCCAACCCCGAAAGTAACTTCCGGGAATGGGAGGTTCGATCGTGGTCACCAGATCGCCCTGATGAATGGTCCTGACGTTGAACCCCCGTGGATTGCTGTTCCAGTCTCCCCCTGCTATTACATAATTCCCACGTTCATTCTCCCCGTTTATAACCGAATCAAGCACATGAAACTCTTTTTCACGCAAAATCCCGGTTGAATCATAGGCTGAATTGTGGAGGTTCATGATGACCAGGTCTTTGCCGTTGTCAAGCCTGAACCTGAAAAGCATATAACACCGTTTAAGCATTACCAATCGCAGCGGCCAGGAAAAATCCGACCCGTAATATTGAATTGTTGCCTCATCGGGGGGTATGGATGAAAACGTTACAAGACCTGCCTTCACTTTTCCCATGGGATCTGTAAGCGGAAGCGGCACAAACCTGCAATCATAATTTTGGGCAAATCCATGATAATGTTTTGTCAGTACCGAGGACAAATCTGTGTATTCATCCTGATACCAGTCCCGTTTCGAACAGACATCAACCTCCTGGAGAAAAATAAAATCTGCCTCCTCCTGCGCCTTCAGCACTTTTTTGATGCCCTTGAAATAATGCAGGAATTGCCAGTAAGGAGGCCTGTTCATCATTCCCCCGTCATAAAAAAAGTCCATCTCTCTGCCCAGACCGGCATACCCGATGTTCCATGTCATCAGGGAATACTCGCGCCTGGAGGGCTCCTTTGATTTTCCGGTTCCATCAATCACTGCTTTTGATTTTGATACCGGAGAAAATTCGGTAACCGTTAAAAACAGGATGAAACTCAAAACGCTTAAGAGGAGAAGGCCCACAAAAGCACCCAGGATCCGGACGACTACTTTAACCCATTTTGGCATCTGGTGCGGATAAAAATCGAAAGTACACATTTTTTTTTAACTTTACCTTTTCAATTGTTCAATCTAGCCTTACCCAATGCCTATTCTCGGGTCTATTATCAGGAAAGCATACGAACTTCGCCAGTTCCCCATTGACATCATCAGAGTAAACCCTGTCGTTGAACAGAAAAAGGTATTGAAAAAACTGCTCATGCGAGCCCAGGACACTGCATTCGGGGAATACTTTGATTTCAGCAGAATGGTCTTCAGGCAGGATTTCCGTGAGCAGTTTAGCGCCACTGTTCCGGTTCACGATTATAGTTCAATGTTTAAAAACTGGTGGTACCGGAGCCTTAACGGAGAGCCCTACGTTACCTGGCCGGGAAGGGTGAAGTATTTTGCCTTAACTTCAGGGACTTCCGAAGCCTCCTCCAAACACATTCCTGTTACCGCCGAAATGTTGCGCGCAATCCAGAAAGCAAGCATCCGCCAGCTTGTCTCGGCCACCAAGTATGACTTCCCCGACGAATTCTATGAGAAGGGTATTTTAATGATTGGTGGCAGTACCCACCTTCGTTACAACGGCACCTATTATCAGGGCGACTTGTCGGGGATTACAGCATCCAGCATCCCTTTCTGGTTCCAGCATTTCTATAAGCCCGGACGACGAATTTCACGTGAGCAGGAATGGTCAGTCAAACTGAATGATATCGTCCGCAATGCGAAGAGCTGGGACATCGGGATCATCGTAGGAGTTCCGGCCTGGATCCAGATCATAATGGAGAAAATAATCGATTATTATGGGGTTAAAACCATCCATGACATCTGGCCCAATCTTTCGGCCTATGTTCACAGCGGCGTCTCGTTTGACCCCTATATCCGGAGTTTTGAAAAATTACTCAGCCGCCCCATCCTGTTCAATGAATCCTATCTCGCCTCCGAGGGATTCATCGCATTTCAGCGTCCCGGTAACCTGAAAACCATGGAGATGATTCTGGACAATGGAATTTATTACGAATTCATTCCCTTTACCGAAGAAAACTTTGATGGGGAGGGAGAATTGAAACCGAATCCTGAAACATGCACCATTGAGCAGGTAGAGGAAGGAAAAGAATATGCCCTTTTGATATCAACCTGTGCCGGTGCCTGGAGATACCTGATCGGGGATACCCTTAAATTCATCTCAAGGGAACGCTGCGAAATCATGCTTACCGGCCGCACAAAGCAGTTTATCAGCCTTTGTGGGGAACACCTTTCGCAGGACAACCTCAACCGGGCCATCCGTATGTTCCAGGATGAATATAACGTGAAGATCAATGAGTTCACCATTACCGGCATCCGATATGGCAATCTTTTTGCCCACCAGTGGTATCTTGGGTCCGACGACAACATCGATCCGGTTCTTGCCGCCTCCAAACTCGATGAATATCTTAAGATTTTAAACGATGACTACCGGGTTGAACGCATTGAGGCCATTAAAAACGTTTCAGCAGATGTATTACCTTTGCAGGTGTTTCATGACTGGATGAAGATCAGGGGCAAAGAGGGAGGCGCACACAAGTTCCCCCGTGTTCTGAAAAACGATCATCTGGAACAGTGGAACAACCATATTCGTTCATACAAAAGCAAGACAAATAATTGAGTTCTGTTTTACATCCTCTGTTTGAAGGCATTATATTAGGCCTTACGGTTGCCATCTCCCTTGGCCCGGCACTGTTTGCCTTGTTACAAACCAGCATCAAACATGGAATAAAAGTTGGGATTTTCCTTGCAGCCGGAATCTTCACCAGTGACCTTACCCTGGTGGTCGGATTCTATTTCGGAGCAGCACAGATAGTCACCGACCCAAGGTATCACCTGGTACTTGGAATTATCGGGGGTGTGGTGATGACCATTTTCGGGATTTACACCTTTTTCAAAAAAGTTCCGCAAACCGAACAGGTTGAAGCCATCAATGAAATCAAGGTAAAGAAAAAAGGACCCTTCCCTTATTTTTTTAAAGGCTTCATCCTGAACCTCGCCAATCCGTTTCTTTGGGTATTTTGGATTACTTCGATGCTTGCGATCAACGCCACCTACGGTGGAGATCAGAAATCGGTTGCCCTGTTTTTTGTCGGGAGCCTTTCTGTGATCCTGATGACCGATATTTTAAAGGTTGTGCTTGCCAATAAAATCAAAATTGCTGGAAACCCCCAGGTTAAACTGTGGATGAACCGCATTGTCGGCCTTTTGTTCATGATCATCGGAGCTTTTGTGATTTCCGGTTCTCTGCTTGAATACTTCCGGGGAATCTCTTTGCAGGTTCCTTAAATTCCTCCGGCTTTACTCCCAACTCATCCCGGCCTCTTCAGAATTTGTATTGGTTGATTTGCTATTAAATCGACTTGATCAGCTTTTCAAAATCTGCCTTGAAATTGGTGCCGATCGGGATCAGCCGATCTTTGATTTTCACATGGTTCCCTTCGATCAGATCGACCCTCGACAGGGCAATGATAAAGGATTTGTGAATGCGCGGAAACAATTTGGCCGGCAGCAGGGTCTCAATGTTTTTCAATGACTGGTAACTGACGATCATTTTGTCGGTGGTATAAATCTTAACATAATCACCCAGCGCTTCAATATAAAGGATGTCATCAAGCGTAACCTTGTAGGTTTTTTTGCTCGATTTGATGAAAATAAAACTCTCTTCCGGCTTCTCCTGCGCTTTCATTTCAAAGTGAGGAAATTCCCTGCTTTTCAGTAAATCCTCAGCCTTTTGGATAGCTTTATAAAACCGGTCAAATGCAATGGGTTTCATCAAATAGTCAACCACGTCCAATTCGAATCCCTGGATGGCAAATTCAGCATAGGCCGTTGTAATGATCACCAATGGAGGATTTTTTAAGGTTTTGAGAAAATCCATTCCGCTTAACCGGGGCATGTTGATATCCAGGAAAAGCAGATCCACCTCCTGATTATGCAACACATCAATGGCCTCGATGGCATTACTGCATTTTGTTACGATCTCAAGGAAGGGAATGTTCTCGGCATAACGCTCAATGACCCGCTGGGCAAGGGGTTCATCGTCAATGATCAAACATCGTATATTCATACTGCAATTATGGTTAATGCCACATGATACAGGGATGCTGTTTCCGTGATTTTAAGTTCATGGCGTCCCGGGTAAAGTAACTCCAGTCGTTTTTTAACGTTTGAAAAGCCAAATCCACCGGAGGATTTCTTTTCAGCATAGGGGTCCACCTTGTTTTCGATCATAAACACCACCCGGTCTGTGTTCTCCAGATTAAAAACAATATGAATGTATGGATCATTCTTAATATCCTTCGAACCATGTTTAAAAGCGTTTTCAATAAAGGCAATGAACAGCAGCGGGGCAACTTTCAAATCAAAATTGACGCCCCTGATATCAAAACTCACCCGCATGTTTTCATCTGCGCGAAGCCGCTCCAGGTAAACGTAACTTTGCAGAAACTCGAGTTGCTTTTCCATCGGAACCAGATCATCCTTCGACTCATAGATGATATACCGCATCAGGTCCGAAAGTTTCAATATCATTTCAGGCGCTTTATCCGATTTGTCAAGACTAAGCGAATAGAGGCTGTTCAGGGTATTGAAAAAGAAATGAGGATTTACCTGCGCCTTGAGTGCCCGGAGCTCAGCTTCGATTTTTTGCTTTTCAACCTCCTTCATCTGAAGTTCAACATCCTGTAATGTAATGGAATCACGCATTACCTCCAGCAAAGTTGATACAACAAGGAACAATAAAATCAGAATAAACTCTGCAATGAATTCCGTTAGAAAATTTGGATGTGACCCTCCTTCAAAGAAGTAGGTGATATAGTAATTTAATAGGATAAATAGAAGAATGTTGGCCAGTTCAAGGGTAAAAAACAACAGGAATTTCCTTTTATTGAAAAAAGAGGGGATCAGCCACAGTAAGTTTATATAAACGGAGATCGCAACAATGACGACCGTTATCAGGATGCTGACCGACATCTGAAAGGTGATGCTGTAAAAATTAAAATCACCCCGTGTGTAAATAAGGGTTACCGTAAATAAAACGATGCTGATAAGCCAGAACAGGGCATGTTGGATAAGGACATGACGTTTACCTTTATGATACAGGTCGATGAGGTTCATTGAAATGAAATTTCCGCAAATGTGCATATTGATTTTGTGATTGTCAATTTTTTTTGATGTCCTTGATGAAAAACAGGCTGAAAGGCGCTCTTTTAACCATGAGGGTGCCTGTGTTTTACCTGCTGAATTAAAGTGATCATCGAGAATATGACTCGTTTGTCAAATAAATTGGCTGAATGGTTAAATTGTTGCTAATATTGCCGCTCTCACTTAATTTATTTTGTGACTTAAAAAAACAGCTCATTATTCTCCAAATTTAACAGCCTGTCTTTATGAAAAAAGTATCAATTAAATTGAAATTTGCCCTGATGGCCCTGGTTTTTTGTTTGACTACCGGATCATTCAGTTACGCCGAAAACCCGCCCGATGAAGGAATGTGGCTTCCGCTTTTACTTGAAAGACTGAATTATGTCGACATGCAGAAAATGGGTCTTCACCTTACGGCTGATGAATTATACAGCATCAACAACAACAGCCTGAAAGATGCAATTGTCGGGTTATCTGCCAATGGCGGGGGTGGAGGATTTTTTTGCACGGCCGAAGTAGTCTCCGATCAGGGATTATTGTTCACCAATCACCATTGTGGCTATGGCTCGGTTCAGGATCACAGTACGCCTGAACATGATTACCTGACCAATGGTTTCTGGGCAAAATCAAAGAGCGAAGAGTTGTCAAATGAGGCCATGTGTGCTTCATTTCTGCAACGCATCGAAAATGTGACCGATTCAATTATTCCTTTCCTTTCCGATACAATAAAAGAGGCTGATCGTGTAAGCAAAGTCAAGGAGATTTCAAACAGGATTAAAAAAAGAGCCGAAGAGGGAGGTAAATTCGAAGCTACGGTAAAAGCGTTTTACGGTGGAAATGAATATTACCTTTTTGTGTTCAAAACCTATAAAGATGTCCGTCTTGTTGGCGCTCCCCCGTCTTCCATTGGAAAATTCGGCGGAGATACGGATAACTGGATGTGGCCCCGCCACACCGGCGATTTTACTATCTTCCGTATTTATACCGATCCCGAAGGGAACCCTGCAAAATATTCAGAAAAGAATATCCCCCTGAAACCGGCATACCATCTTCCAATCAGTCTTAAAGGCATAAAAAAGAATGATTTTGCCATGATCTGGGGATACCCCGGATCAACCACGAGGTATATGACCTCTTATGGAATTGAATATAATCTGAGCGTGCTCTATCCGACCCTGATTAAAATCTTCGGGAAGGAACTGGAAGTTATGAAAGATCGGATGGATGTCGATAAGGCTGTTAAAATTAATTATGCTGATGACTATGCCGGAATCGCCAATACCTGGAAAAACTTCATCGGCCAGTCCCGTATGCTGATCAGGAACAAAGTGGAGGATAAGAAAAAGACCATTGAAGCTGAATTCATTGCATGGTACAGCAAGGATCCCCAGCTGCAGAAAAAGTATGGGAACGTATTGAATGACCTTCAGAAAAATTATGCAGCGATGAAAAAAATTGCCATCCCCTTCTTTTATGCCAATTTGGCTGGCATGGGGCTGGATGTAGTTAAATTGGCCAATCAGTTTGACGGACTTCACAGTGCTCTTGAAAAAAAGAATAAAAATGCGGTGAAAGAGGCCCAGACCAGTTTAAAAACTGCTGTTAAGGACCAATTCAAAGAATATGATCAGGCCATTTCAAAGAAAACACTGGCCGAAATGCTTCGCATATATGCACAGGATGTTTCCAAGGCCGAACTGCCCGGAATTTTTCAGGTGATTGAAAAAGATTATAAAAATGATTTCACAGCCTTTGCCGATGCCGTATATGAAAAATCAGTTTTTGCTTCTCCCGAAGCTGCAAATAAATTTATTGACGACCCCAGCCTGAAAGCCTTTAAAAAGGACCTGGGCTGGCAACTTGCCAAATCAATGCAGGAGGCAATGGGGAAGAATGCCGCAGCCTACGGAACAGCAAGAGGCAATGTTGGTGTTGATAACAGGATGTTCATTGCCGCAATTAGGGAGATGAATCCGTCACTGGTAAAATATCCCGATGCCAATTCAACCATGCGTATGACCTATGGGAGCGTACTTGATTACTATCCGGCCGATGCAGTTCACTACGATTATGAAACCACCTTGAAGGGTGTCATGCAAAAGGAAGATCCAACCAATGATGAATTTATCGTTGAACAGAAACTGAAAGATCTGTTCCAGGCCAAAGACTACGGACAATATGGGGAAAACGGCGAGATGGTTGTTTGTTTCCTCACCACCAATGACATCACCGGCGGAAACTCGGGAAGCCCTGTCATCAATGGCGATGGCCAACTGATTGGCCTTGCATTCGATGGGAACTGGGAAGCCATGAGCGGCGACATTATGTTTGAACCCGATATGCAGCGTACAATCAATGTGGATATCAGGTATGTTCTGTTTATTATTGACAAATTTGCAGGAGCCACCAACCTGATCGATGAATTAACCCTTGTAAAATAATACCCTTTTTAAACTAAAAGAGGCTGTTTCAAATAATCCGAAACAGCCTCTTTTTTATGTACAGCTATTTCCCGTTTGCATCCATTTGGATACATCCCAGGCTGATTTGTTACATCATACGTTGTTTTTTTCCAGTTTCGCCTTTGCAGAAACGGAAAAGTATATTGCTGCAAAAGCAAGACTGATCCATATTCCGGCCGGGAAAATACCAACAATGAAACAAATCAGTCCCCCAAGGGCGACAAAGAAACTTACAATCCCCATCAGAAAAATAGTTCCTGTAAAACCTTTAGTCATATTCCAGCTTTTCCTCACGGCATCAACGGCCTCCATCTTTTCATCCATTACCAGATAGGGTACAAAAGCGAGTTTGCACGCAAAAATAATTCCCGGGACAATTAACAAGACCATCCCCGCCCCTACAATGAAAAAAACCAGGACGTTGGCTAGAAAAATATTTCCAAATGACTGGTAGGCGAAAAAAATGTCCTGTACCCTGAAGGATTCACCTCTCACCGCTTTAAGATAAACCCAGGATGCGCCATAACTGATTGGCATTAAAACCAGGATACCATATACGAAATTGAACAAACCTGTTGTAAAGGTCCCGAAATAGGCCATGTTAAACATCGTGTGGGTCAGTCCCATGGGGGCGGAAAGGAGAATTTGAATGAACAATACCAGCAGAAGTTCCGGAAAGTTTTTTTTCAGGGTCTCCCAGCCATGACCGAATGAACCGGAAACAGTTGGTTCCGGCAACAGGTTGTTGTTACCATTTTCATTGTTTTGTAAGTTTTCCATACATTTGATTTTTTAAAGGTTAAAAAATTACAACTTCTGTCTGTATAGCATTTTATTATCCGGATCAGCCGGTTCATCATATAAATAATAAACGTAATCCTTGTAAACCCTGATTTTTTCAGGAAAGTAGTGAAATAGTGTCAGCCTCTTTTTTAACACCCCTGTATTAATCTCAATCTCATAAAGTCCATACTGGCCATTGGAAACAAAGGTTGAATAGGCTTTTTCCGTTTGTTCATCAATTAAAATATCCCCGGTCCACCGGCCATCACTGACCCTATCAGTTTTCAGTGCAAGTTTATAGGAAAAATTTCCCTGAGAATCATAAAACTCAATCTGGCGGTCAGGGGTATTAAAAATGCAGATAAAATTTCCGAATTTATACAGAACTGTTTTAATCGGCCGGTAAAGAATTTTGTGAATATAGTTCCAGGTTACAAAATCGTCCCTTGAAATGGGAGGACGATCCTGCATAAGCAATGCAGCTTCGTCGGCATTTCTTCTGACCATCTTCATTTTCTTTTCGTCTTTCACTTGTGTTATGGCCTGTTTTGCAAAGGTTTTTCTGTTTACTCCATAATATTCAACTCCCAGTCCCTGGTCAGTGAACCTCTGAAAATACAATATCTCTCCAGTGGCAGCAACACAGTTTTTAAGCACATTGTCAAACTTTTTCAGGTTGACAGGATAGATCAAATGGAATTGCTTGGCCTTTCGGTACACCTGATAACCAGTATCATGGCCTAAAACATGCAAAACACCCAGGCAGTCTTTAAAAAGCCTGACCGGGGTGAAAGTAAAAGGCTGGGATGTTGCGACCGTATCTCCTGCCGTGTTTTTACAAACCAATTCGGCACTCGAAACCCGCTGTTTGAATATCAAAAGGTAAACCCTGTTGCTGTCTATTTCATAATCAAGCACTGCATAATGTTCATCTTTAAAGAATGCCTCATGCACGCTGGCCTTGATCTCAACCTCCTGCAATTCCATAATTTCATGCTGAAGATATAAAGTAAGGGAGAATGAAGTTTCATCGAGAAGGATGGTTTTTGTTTCAAAACCAACGCAGCTCACAACCAGTGTTGCCGGAATGCTGTCAATGAAAAATGAAAAGGTCCCTTTTTTATCTGTTACCGTACCTACCCGCGATCCGGCAATGGCAAGGTTTACATCAGGAAGGCCGGCCTTTGTTAAACCGTCAAGGACCTTCCCGTAAAAAAAATGATATTGTCCATTGACAACACCTGAAAGACAGGTAAGCAGAAATATTAAAATAAATATCCTGGAAGGATTGGAAACCGCTGATCTCCTGAATTTTATTTCATTCATGGACGGATTGACATATTTCTAATTTCAAAGGTAACTTAAAATTACTCATTTGATTCCGGGAATTAAACTAAAAACCTCCCTCTTTTTACCGGTATAATTGCATGCATGACCGGCCATTCAACCGATATGATCGATTTGACGGCTTTTCTTTTGGTTTTATGCTACATCTTATGTTAATTTGTATTTGAATTTCAATAAAATGAGATGAAAAAAAGATACAAAATCCTGATCCATGTCGCCTTCTGGATATACATGTTCAACCAGATTCTTCTTTCTGTTGCCATGCTTTCAGGAAAAGACTACGACCCATACCAGGAACTGACAATATACCCGTTCACCAGTTTTATTACATTCTATTGCCTGTATTTTATATTTGGTATGTTTTTCACCAGGAAAAATAAACTGGTTCCGGTTCTTTTACTGATCTCCGTTTTCGCGATCCTTGTTCCATTACGCGTTGGCCTTGAATATTGTTTTTGGAAATACATTGGATATCCGCATCTTAAGAGTCAGGAATTGCTGAAAGTCGGGGCCGACTGGTGGTTTAACTCTCTCCGCCTTGTGATCATTTACGGAATCTACGCCCTGCTGATACAACTTGCCATCGGATGGTTTGAAACCCAGAAACTCAGATCGGAACTGTTGGTTGAAAAGCAATCCGGCGAGTTGGCCCTTCTGCGATCGCAGATAAATCCACATTTTTTATTCAACACCTTGAACAACATTTATTCGCTGGTCTATAAAAAATCGGAAGATGCTCCTGAGGCAGTGATGAAAATGTCGGCCATCATGAGATACATGTTATACGATGCAACGACCGACAGTGTGTTGCTTGAAAAAGAGATCGAATACCTGAAAAGCTTTATTGAACTCGAAAAACTTCGGATCAGGCACAAGGATTTTGTCGAACTGAACATCACCGGCAATGTGGAGGGTCGCACCATTGCCCCCATGCTTCTGATCCCGTTTGTCGAAAATGCATTTAAACACGGCAGTAAAACAGTGACCAACCCTGGTATCCGGATCTACTTAACGATTCTTCCGCAGGAGATCCGTTTCGGGGTTCATAACCACCTCCGTAAAAACATTACGGCCCAAAAGGACCAAACAGGCGGAGTGGGGCTGAACAACATCCGTCGCAGGTTAAATTTGCTTTACCCCGGCAAACATATGCTCGAAATTACCACCAATGAAAATTCATTTAACGTTCAATTAATTCTTTCTGCATGAATATTAATTGTATTGCAATCGATGATGAGCCCCTGGCCCTTGATATCATCAGGGACTATTGTTCGAAGGTCGCATTTCTGAACCTTCTGAAAACATTCGACAATGCCATTGAATCCATTGAGTATATCCGCTCAAACAAGGTAGATCTTATTTTTCTGGATATCCAGATGGAGGAACTCACCGGAATCCAATTGCTGAATGCTTTGAAGCATCGCCCTTTCGTGATCTTTACAACAGCTTATGAACGATATGCCATTCAGGGTTTTGAACTGGATGTGGTGGATTATATGCTGAAACCGATCTCATTTGAACGGTTCATCAAAGGGGTCAATAAGGTATTCGAGCGAATGCAGCTGGATCCCGTGGTCAAGCCGGAAGCCAATAAAACAAAACCTGCGGAACCATCCTTCTTCTTTGTTAAAACCGAAACCAGGATGGAACGGATCGAGAACAATGATGTGTTATACGTCGAGGGGATGGGCGACTACTGGCGGATAGTAACTAAAACAAGAAGAATCATGACCCTGATGAATGCACGCAAGCTCGAGGAAGTATTGCATGAACCCCAGTTTTGCAGGGTTCACAAATCTTTTTTCATTGCCTTGGATAAAATCGAATCCATTGAGCGTAACCGGATTAAAATAGCAGATCAGTACATCCCCGTCAGTGAAACTTACCATAAAGCATTTTTTGACCTGATCGAACGAAAAAAACTGGCCTGACTCAGGAAACCCAGTCATAATCCATTTGCTTACGGGCCAGATCGATGCGTTTAACTCTGATTTTCAGCTTGTCTCCAAGTTTAAACCGATAACCATGGCGCTGTCCGATTATCTGGTAATTCTCCTCATCCAGGTAGTAATAATCATCCTCCAGGTCGCGAAGCCGGATCATTCCCTCGCATTTTGTGCCTATGATTTCCGCGAAAATGCCCCATTTGCTCACTCCTGAAATCAGGGCATCAAACTCCTGCCCCACTTTATCAAGCATGTATTCCGCCTGCTTATACTTGACCGACATTCGTTCTGCATCAACGGCCCTGCGCTCCATTTCCGAAGCATGCTCACACATGGGTTCATATACCTCTTTTGAAACTGAAGGGGCGTTGTGCATATAATCAAACAACAACCGGTGTACCATCAGGTCGGGATACCGGCGTATCGGAGAGGTGAAGTGAGAATAAAACTGAAATGCCAAACCATAATGACCGATATTGTTTGTAGAATAATAGGCCTTTGACATAGTACGGATGGCAATGGTTTCAATCATCGTTTCGGTGCCGGTACCCTTGATGTCGTTGAATAGCTTGTTAAAAGAATCGGCCAGTGATTTTTTTGAACTGATCTTAATTTTATAGCCGAGGCGCTCAACAAACTGAGTGAAGTTTTCCAGCTTTTCCGGGTTGGGTGTATCGTGAACCCGGTAGACAAATGTTTTCACTGTTTGATTTTCTCTCTTTTTCCCGATAAATTCGGCCACCTTCCGGTTGGCCAGCAACATGTAATCTTCGATCAGTTTGTTGGCATCTTTCATCTCCCTGAGGTGAATGCTGAGCGGCCTTCCCAGATCATCCAGTTTAAATCTGACCTCCTGTGTTTCAAAGTTAAAAGAACCCTTCTGGAACCGCTCCTCCCTCAATTTCAGGGCTACACCGTTCAATACTTTGATTTCGGAAGCATATTCACCGGTTCCCGACTCAATGATGGCCTGCACCTCCTCGTATGAAAACCGACGGTTCGACCTGATCATGGTTTTGCCAAACCACTCGGAATAAATTTTAGCCTTTTCGTCCATTTCAAATACGGCTGAAAAGCACAATCGGTCTTCATCCTGTTTCAGAGAACACAACCCGTTCGATAACCGCTCGGGAAGCATGGGTATGGTTCGTCCAACCATGTAAACCGACGTTCCGCGTTCGACCGCTTCCTCTTCAATGGCCGACCCTGGTTTTACATAATACGACACATCGGCAATGTGCACCCCGATTTCCCAGTGCCCGTTATCCAGCGACCGGAATGAAATGGCATCATCAAAATCCTTGGCGTCCTCTGGGTCAATGGTAATGGTGAAAACCGGCCTGAAATCCCTGCGCTTGCTGATTTCTTCTTCTGGTATCGCATCCGGAAAAGCGGCAGCTTCTTTCTCTGCCCTGGGGGAAAAGGACAACGGGAAATCAATTTCTGCCAAAATCGACTGCATCTCCACCTTGTTATCCCCGGGTTTGCCAAGAACCTCTTTTACCTCCCCAAAAGGGTTTGCCGACTGGGTGGGCCATTCGGTAATTACTGCCACTACCTTCTGCCCGTTCTTAGCCCCATTGAGTTTTGAAATGGGAATGAAAATATCAACCGGCATGGTGGTGTTATCAGGCTTGAGAAATGCAAAATTCTTGGAGGTTTCGATCGTTCCCACAAACTGCTTTTTATTCCTTTTGATAATCTCAGCAATTTCCCCCTCCAGTTTATGCCCCTTCCGCCTGGGGAAAATATAAACCTTAACCTTGTCCCCATGCAAGGCGTGATTTGTATTCGTTGCACCAATAAAAACATCTTCTGTTTTGTCATCAGGAATCACGTAGGCCTTTCCAGTCTGCTTCATATCCACAGTCCCCGTGACTGAGGTTTTTACCTCCTTTTCATACTTCGGGCTTTCGCGGTTAATCTGGTACTTTCCGCGCTTGCTCATGGCAAGTTCCTGGTTCTTGAATAGTTGACCGATGATCAGGCTGATCAGGTCCTTGCTGGCGCGATCCTTTATGCCAAGCCTGGCTGCGACCTGTTTATAATTGAAACTGCTGTAAGGGTTATTCAGAAAAACATCCAGAACCGATTTTACAAAGGTGTTCTTCTCGACACCGCTAAAACTTTTTTTCTTCCCCATAAAATCAATATTAACCTTTTCAGAGTGATTATTTCAACATTGTGCGCATCAATGCCGGTCTTCTATCCCGGTATAGCGGCCAGCAACATCCTGGTATATTCCGACTGCGGGTTCAAATACACCTGGTCGGCTTCCCCCATCTCTTCAATAATTCCGTTTTTCATCACAATGAGCCGGTCCGACATGTATTTAACTACTGAAAGATCGTGTGAAATGAAGATGTAGGTCAGGCCAAAATCCTTTTTCAGATCATTTAACAAATTTAAAACCTGTGCCTGGATGGAGACATCCAACGCCGAAACAGATTCATCACAAATGATCAGCCTGGGTTCAACAGCAAGGGCCCTGGCAATACAGATCCGTTGCCGTTGTCCGCCCGAAAATTCATGGGCAAACCGGTAATAGTGCTCCGGCTTGAGGCCAACCTTCTCAAGCAGTTCCATCACCCGGGCCTTCCTGTTGACATCATTACCATGCAATTGGTGCACCTTCATGGGTTCAAGAATTGACGGGCCTATCGCCATTCTTGGATTCAGCGAGGAATAGGGATCCTGAAATATGATCTGGAGATCCTTGCGGAGCTTTTTTAATTTGCCGGCCGTCAGCTTTGTAATATCTTGATCCTGATAGATGATTTTTCCTTCGGTGGCTGGAATTAGCTCAAGAACCACCCTGGCCAACGTGGTTTTCCCGCTTCCTGATTCCCCCACAATACCAAGTGTTTCACCGGGATAGACAAAAAACCCTGCTTTTTCCAGTGCGGTAAAAGAACCAAACCGTTTGCCGAGATTCTCAACTTCCAGAATGGGTTTTTGTGCATATAACCGGGCATGTTCCTCCTTTCGCTGAACCGGAGTCACCACTTGCCGGGATTCATTATTTCCCTCGCTGATAAATTTTTCAATGGTCGGCAGCCGTGCAAGGCGGACATCAAGTGGTGGCCGGCAAGCCAGCAACCCGCGGGTATATGGATGCTTCGGTGATCTGAAAATATTGGTGACCGTCCCCTCCTCGACAGCCTTCCCCTTGTTCATCACCAAAACACGGTCTGCAAATCCATTTACAAGTCCCAGGTCGTGGGTAATAAACAGAATGCTCATTTTCCTCGATTCCTGGAGATTTTTCATCAACTCAAGAATGGTCTTCTGCACGGTGACATCGAGTGCGGTGGTTGGTTCGTCGGCGATCAGAATGTCAGGGCTGCAGGAGATCGCCATGGCGATCATCACCCGTTGCTTTTGTCCGCCTGATAGTTCATGCGGATATGACTTTAAAACTTCAGCCGGCCGCGGAAGTTTAACCTCATTAAAAAGATCAAGCACCTTTTCACGGGCCTGCTTTCCTGAAAAACCCAAATGAATCTTCAGACTTTCCATAACCTGGTCTCCGCAGGTAAATACCGGGTTCAGCGAGGTCATGGGCTCCTGGAAGATCATGGAAATAGAATCTCCCCTGAGCCTTTGCATGTCGTGTTCGTCAAGCTTTAGAAGATCCCTGGCCGGGTTTTCACCTTTTCTGAAAAGGATTTCCCCGCTTGAAATCTTACCCGGGGGTGTGGGAATAAGTCGCAAAACTGCCAGGGCCGTTACCGTCTTTCCGGACCCCGATTCCCCAACAACTGCAAGCGTTTCGGCTTCATTCAACTGGAACGAAACCTGGTCCACCACCTGCTTCATTCCCTGGTCGGAATCAAAACTAACCGATAAATTACGAATGTCGAGTAAAGGAGTGGACTTCATTCTCCGGGAAAATTTTAATCAAACCTACATGATTTTTTTCAATGTGGGGTGGATGTTGATAAATTACCCGCACGGAGGTCTCACCTTTTCACTGTTTTATTGATTAACCAAAAACATTGCTATGAACTATATCAGCGATTTCATCTCCCTTGTATTTCCAAAAATTTGTGCAGGATGTGGCAACAGTCTTTGGAAACAGGAAGAGGTTATTTGCGGTTATTGTGAATTCCATCTTCCCAGAACAAATTTTCATTTTGACCTGGAAAATCCGGTAACCCGGCTTTTCTGGGGAAGAGCCTCCATAGAAACAGGGGCGGCATTTCTCTATTTCAACAAAGGGAGCAGGGTTCAGCGATTGGTCCATCAGTTGAAATACAAAGGGAAAAAAGAGATCGGAATTTTTCTGGGATCACAATATGGCCAGGTATTAAAGACCGCGCCGGGATTCATTACCGCAGATGCCATAATCCCGGTTCCCCTTCACAAGAAAAAATATATGAAACGGGGCTACAATCAAAGCGAACAGTTTGCAAACGGACTGAATGCATCAATGAATATTCCCGTTGAGAATCATCTGCTGATCCGGAATAAAGCTACCGAAACCCAAACCAGAAAATCCCGGTTCAGCAGATACGAGAATGTTCATGAAACCTTTGCCGTATACAACCCTGAGAATTGGAAGGGAAAGCATCTGATGCTGGTGGATGATGTCATTACCACGGGAGCTACGCTTGAATCCTGTATTCTGGCCTTGAACATTATTCCTGACGTGAAAATCAGTATTGCATGCATTGCCACAGCCATGCTATAGTTTTGCTGCGAGAATGGCCGTCTTTTTAATTGTTCTTATAGACCCGTCCGGGTGAGTGATTTCAATCAGCAAAACATAATAACCTATCGGTGCCTTGCTTCGTGATGCTGTCATCCCGTCCCAGACGAAAACTCCTTCACTGCCTGACAGGATATTGTTTGCCAGTTGCCTGATCAAACGCCCCTGGAAATCAAATACCCGGATATTCACAGAACAATCCGGCTCTCTTTCACGGATGATGATGTTCAGCAAATCGTCGCGTCCGTCATTGTCGGGAGAGAAAATTTCTGGTTCAATGCTGATTTCCTGATCTGTGGCACCGGAAGTGGGGCGATGAGAGTTTTGGTAGCCCGGCGTGGCAAACCCAACTGTCTCCGCCGCCGAATGCCAGTTGGTTTTATCATCTGACGGCAGATCCGGATTCGTGCGTTCCAGTGAAACGCCCTCCCTGGTAGCCAATAAAGGATAATGCATTTCTGGATTATACAGCATTTTGTCAATGATAACCAGGTTGTCTTTCCTCGCAAGAAGTACCGTCCCGGTATCATCTCCGAATGCCGGGAAACCGGTCATTCCTACAATGTTTTGCGACGACAACAATCTGTATCGTTCACAAATATCCGCTGGTTTGGAGGTCAAAGCAATATAATCTCCGGGGAACAACAGGTATCCTTTCGTCATCAAAGGGATTGAATTCGGGAGCATTCCCCCGGTGGTATCGCTGTCGGACAATACCAATGAACGCATATCTATGATTTTTTCCGATCGGTTGTACAACTCTACAAATCTGGCTCCTCCGTTGGCAGGATCAGATAAAAGTTCATTGATGACAATATCGTGACAAGAAACAGTATCAGGAATGGCAAACCGAAGTGTTGCCGTTGAATCACATTGGTTTCCCGAACAATCTTTCTGGCCTCCCGTTATATGTAGGAAATAAGTTACGCCTCTTTTAAACATCGTATTCAATAACAATTTTGCTGAAGAGAAATCCGGTGAAACCGGGATAACCTTGTCAGGGTTTACCACTCCGGCAGGGTAGTCCTCGAAGGGGCTGATGGACCAGTCCCTGACAGATTCCAATGAGCTGCTATCCATTGCTTCGGAAAAATAAACCGTCAGGATGGAAGTATCTGAAACAATTGCTCTTACCGGGCAGGGTGCCTTCACATCGGGATTCGACCCTGAAATTGAATTGCCCCGGCCCGGAGTTCCGCCGGAGGCATCAATGGAAGCATTCCAGTTTTCACCGCAACCACATGGATTTAACGGATCAATCATCTCCAGCGACCAGCCTCCCTCCTCCTTAAATGATCCCTGGTACCAGTCGGGACTGTAAGAAACAGAATGGATCACATGGTTCATAGAATCTTTCAGGACAAGGGTGGTTCCTTCGTTCGACAGGGAAGAGGAGGAGGTAAATAACACGGCACAGGAAGCATAACTTAAATAGACAGAGTCTTTCACTATGAGCAAAAATCCTTTGGGGGGCAGGATCATTGATTGGAAAACCTTTGAATAGTTTCCATAAGCGATTTTCCAACCTTTCAGATTAACCGGAATGGTGGTTCGGTTGAACAACTCAATATACTCGATATTTGGCAAATCAACCGGGGGATCCGGGTCTGCCATGATCTCATGAATAAGAATGTCATTGGATTTGGCACGATAGAAACAAAGTTGAAGTGTCGTATCGAATAGACGGTTCCCCGATAAATCCCGGATGTTCTGAATACGCAATGAATCAAACATACCCTCTGACAGGAACTCCTGAAAAAACAGGTTTACGCAGGATGGAATATGTAAATCAATCCTGACTGAATCTGGCCTGGCTCCGGTCGTAACCATCAGGTAATTTGACGAATTTTCTGCATCTTCTTTTAAAATGGATTCCGAAAAACTCAGCCTTACTGTGTTAGCTTTGGGCATTTCCTGTGAAAGTATTTTCGGTGGAATGGTATCATGAATGACCGGCCCTATATAAAAGTCGTCAAAAATATATTTCGTGGCATTGCTTGAAGTATACCGGCATAGGATACCAAACCACCGGGAGGATTGAAAGGTATCATCAAAAAATGATCCTTCAGAAACATAGTTGTATCCCCCGGTGGTGTCAACCATTGCATCCCACCATCCATCTTCATTGCGAATAATTTTTACCCGAAGGGTATTGGCAGAATGAACCGTTTTATACGATTTGAAACTAAATATCTTATCCTTTTTGGTGCCTGTCTGCCTCACGACCGAAATAGAATCATCCATGCCGCCAACCTGGAGAAAATAACCATTCAGCTGTACCTGAAGTGCGCTGGTATCAGAGGCCAGGTAAATCCTGGCAAAATTGTTGGACGAAGTGTTGAATGCCAGCTTTATCATGAAACTCCATTCGGTGTTGGTCATCCGTGCATTGTGGGTTACAAGAACTGAAGTATCGGTTCCGGTAGAATGAAGTTGGAGCTGCCGCGCAGAATTGACTTCAAATTGTGCTATATCACCTGTCCAGACTGGGTTTTCCGTGAAGTTCCCATCCGAAAAATCATCTTTGACCTGGCCTCTGGCTGTGTCAATAATGAAAACACAACAGACAATACATAAAAAAAACGTTTTCATACCTGATCTTTTCTGCTTAATCAGGAATTAGACAAAAAGTGACCGGTTTTTTTAAGAAAATTCAAATTCGTCAACCATTTCCTTCATCGCTGTTTAGCTGTTTTTCCTATATCTTTGCAAAAAATATTGATTATGAAACTGGCAGTTGTCGGCGCAACCGGGCTTGTTGGAAGAGAGATCCTCAAGGTCCTTGATGAACATCATATTTATCCTGACCCATTCATACCTGTTGCCTCTCCTAAATCTTCAGGACTTCCGCTGACCTTCAACAACCATCGTTATTTTATTCACACGCATGAGCAGGCTATTGCCGAAAAGCCGGATGTCGCTATATTTTCGGCAGGAGGGGCCACTTCAAAGGAATGGGCGCCGCGATATGCTGCCGCAGGTATTACGGTAATAGATAATTCGTCAGCATGGCGCATGGATCCTGAGATTCCGCTGATAGTTCCGGAAATCAATGCATCCATCCTGACCAGGAATCATAAAATTATTGCAAACCCGAACTGTTCGACCATTCAACTGGTCCTGGTCCTGGCTCCCCTTCATGCAAAATATAAAATCAAACGGATTGTGGCAGCCACCTACCAATCGGTGACGGGTACCGGCGCCAGGGCTGTGAAGCAACTTGAAAACGAACGAAAAGGGATTCAGGGCGAGATGGTATACCCGTACCCGATCGATCTGAACCTTTTTCCCCATGGAGGTGATTTTCTCGAAAACGGATATACCTCCGAGGAGATGAAACTGGTCAATGAAACCCATAAAATACTCAATGATTATTCGATCAGGATCACAGCCACCATCGTCAGGGTTCCTGTGATGGGAGGACATTCTGAAGCCATTAATCTGGAGTTTGAACGTGATTTTTCAGTCGACGATATTTTTTCCATTTTTAATAATTCTCCGGGAATTATTTTGCGTGATGATGTTAAACACAATATCTACCCAATGCCGCTGGAGGCTGCCGGCAGGGATGAGGTTTTTGTTGGCAGAATCCGCCGTGATGAATCGCAGCCCAACGCCCTGAACCTTTTTATCGTTGCCGATAATCTGCGCAAGGGGGCTGCCACAAATGCCGTACAGATTGCCGAATACCTTCAGTTAAAAAATCTGCTCGGCAGTTGATATATCTCAAGTTTCCGATTGATAAAAGTGATAGAATAAATTGCTTTATATCAATTTTATGTTATCTTTGTCTGCCTTTTAAAAAAAGGTAAAGGGCAGTCATCATCAATGGTAAACAAAATACAGCATACTTCCAATTGCACAGATTGTAACTGCAAGGCTTCCATTTTTAATAGTTTGAGCCCCTTTGAACTCGAACTGATTAACGGAAGCCGGTTTCAGGTGAATTATAAAGCTGGAGAAATTATTTTCAAACAAGGCACTCCGTCGCCCTATTTCGTTTGTATCACCTCGGGGCTTGCCAAAATTTATATTGAGGGTTACGGGAAAAACCTCATCCTTGCACTGATTAAACCTATTGATTATATCTTCGGCCCGGGAATCTATGTGGATAACCGTCACTATTATTCTGCTGCTGCTGTTGAAGATTGTACAGCCTGCCTTGTTGACGTAGCTGTTTTTAAAAAACTGATTCGCGAAAATCCTGATTTTGCTGAAGAATTCATTAAACGGGTTTCGCTTCAGTCGATCTTTAACTTCGACCAGGTGATCAGCCTCACCCAGAAACAGATGCACGGACGCATTGCTGATGTAATTTTTTACCTTTCCGATAAAATCTATTGTCAGAATCCTTTTGAAATGACCATCTCCCGCCAAGATCTGGCCGATCTCTCGGGCATGTCAAAAGAAAGTGCCATCAGGATCTTAAAAGAATTCAAAGAGGAGGGCATTCTGACAACCTCCGGGAATACCATGGAGATCCTGAATATAAAACAACTTCGCCAGATCAGTGAGACAGGCTGATAAAGAATTCACAGTCGCTTCATTTTTCTTCCTCTTTTCACCTGTTTCAATTCCGGAATTTTCCAATTACATATATATCTATATGATGATTGATATATGTCAACGAAGAATTGAGATATATCAGTTATTATATTAACAAATCTCACCAACTTATTAACAGAGTCCTTGATAATCTTCGATATTTTTGTTTCCGAAACAATTTGCACAAGTTGTCAGCTGCATAAACGTATTTATTAACAAAAACTGTATGAGTATGAAAAATTTACAAAAGTTTATTTTCGCTGCGGGAATGATGATCGCAGCAACCTGTTTCTTGTTTACCTCCTGTACCAAGGAAGGCCCACAAGGCACACAAGGTCTTGCAGGTAAAGATGGAACAAACGGAACAAACGGAACCAATGGGAAAGATGCCAATGAAACCTGCAAAATTTGTCATACCGCTACAATGGTTGACAGGATTGCAGTAGAATTTCAAATGGCAAAGCATTCATGGGGAGCTGCCGCATTCGAAGAATCAGGAAATGCCGGTTGTGCGCCCTGTCATGAGCAAAAAGGCTTTGTTTATGTTTGTCAGAATAACACCTCTTCCGAATTCGCTTTTAGCGGTGGAAAATGGGTAAATAAATATGCTGCTGACGCTGCCAATGCATTTGGTGAAATCGGTTGCTGGACCTGCCACAGCAGCTTGCATACCACTTATGGGGCATCAGATATTGCACTTACCACTACAGCTCCTATTTCCATGACCATGTGGGCAGGGGCCAAAACAATTGATCTGCCCGCCGATAGCGGAAGTGGCAATTTATGCGCTAAATGTCATCAGCCACGCCCTATGACTTGCGGATACGATCCGGCCGGCAGAGTATTGAACTATGACTCCCTGAAAAATTTCCCCTTGGCTATCCAGTATGATTCAACTGCCGGGGTAACAAATCACGGTGTGAAACCTTCTTACAGGACGCACATTCATTATGGCGCCGTGGGTGGAGTATATGCAGGGGTTGGTGCAATTGAATTTCCAGGCACAATGGCTTATGGCAATTCATACCATACTACCCATGCTTCCTGCGTTGATTGCCATATGGCAAATCCGATGACAGGTATTGCCGGGGGTCACTCATTTAATGTCAGGAATGCGAGAGAAGCTGCTTTGGGTAGTGGTACAACATGGAATTTTAATGGCTGTAACGTTACGGATTGCCATGCAGCCGACCCATTAAGTAAAACCCATGCCAAATGGGTTAACACCAGAACTACGGTTCAAACATTGCTGAATCAACTGGCTGACAAGATTAACGCTGCCGGTGGTGGACATGACATTCTGCACAGGGATGCCTCCTCATCAAATTTATGGTGGGGTTTGACCACAAACAATTATGACGGCTACCTTGATATCTATGACGCAGCTTCAAATCCAGGTGGATATTGGAAAATGAGTGGACAATCACAACCTAAATTCCCAAAATTATTGAATGTTCAGATGGGAGCCCTTATCAATTTCCAGTTCTGCTTAAGAGAATACAGTCTGGGTATTCACAACACTTCCTATGTAACAGCCCTTATGACCAATTCAATCAAAGCATTGAACGACGCCGGTCTGTAAAAAGGTATATGATCAGAAAAAAGGCTTCAGTAATCCTGAAGCCTTTTTTACGATTAACAAATAATCACCAGTTTTTTGCTTCACAAGAACCAATAATTAGTGAATAATTAATCCTCAACAAAAAAAATTGATTATGCAAATTAGAGCGTTGAAAAAAGTGATCACAATTCTATCTGTGATTTTTATCCTTTCTGCCTGTTCAAAGGATTCCATTGTGCCTGATCCGCCTACACCTCCTCCTCCTCCTCCCGTGCCTGGTCAAATAAGTTATGCGGGTGAAATACAGCCCATTTTTACAGCAGATTGTATTCGTTGTCATGGGGTGGGAATGGTTCCTCCGATTTTAGTAGAAGGTAAATCCTACCTGTCGTTGATGAATACGCCCGATATGGTTATTGTCGCAGCTCCTGGTAATAGCATCCTTTACCGGAAAATGTCCTCTGGAGGTAGCATGGCAGCATATTGCACAAAGGCAAATGCCGATTCAGTTTACAAATGGATCAGTCAGGGAGCTAAAAACAATTAATTGATCATTCACCTTAATACTTAATGGAAATGCATAAATATACTATGGGTAATATGAGACGATTATTTCTCGGTTTCATCTTGATGATGAGTAGTGTTGGCGTGGTTTTTGCACAGGACTCGATTCCGGCTCAACCCACCCGGAAACCTTTGGAAAAGGCTCCTTTTGAAAGCGGTTATTTCATTGCAGACAAAACCGTCTCGCTTCCTCCTGCAAGAACCCTTGAAGCAGTGATCCAACACGACTTTGGAACGATTCAGGAACATTGGTCCGACATTTATGGACTATGGGGGTCTTCCAATATTCGGATTGGGTTAAATTACACGATTACAAAAGATTTGCAGGTTGGGTTCGGAACAACGAAGCTTAAAATGCTCCAGGATTTCAGCATAAAATATATCATTGCCCGCCAACGAAAAGGTGGTTTCCCGCTCACAATCACCTTTTATGGGAATGTTGCACTGAATGCAAGCAATAAATCCACTCTTGGAAATAATAAGTTAGCATCAGATCTCGATTTTAACTCTATTGTAAAAGATACAGCTTTCCAGAGAAGTATCGCAAATCAGGTCATACAGAACGATACAAATTATGGTTTAAACTATATTACCTACAACCAGGCAAGCGGGCTTAACGGGCACAATAATTCAGATCTTGGTTCTTTGTTTGACCAAACTTTTAAAGCATCCTACAGGTTTTCTTATTTTGCCGAATTTATGTTCGCACGCAGGTTTTGCAAAGAGTTTTCAGCCCAGTTGGGAATTTCTTGGGTACATTACAATCTTGTTGATTTTTCCGAGATGAGTAACAATCATGTCAATGGCATGATAAATGACAACATCAACATTTCCGGAATTGGTAAACTCAAAATTAGTCCGCAAACTTCAGTCATGTTGAGCTATTCTCAATCCGTCTTCACCTATCTGAATACCGCTCCCTGGCCTAATATGGGTATTGGCGTGGAAATTTCAACCAGCACCCATGCATTCCAGATCTTCCTGACAGCTGCCAATGGGCTCATCCCCCAGGAAGTATCGATGTATAATCAAAACAATTTTTATAATGGGGCTATTCTTCTTGGATTTAACATAACCCGATTGTGGACCTTTTAAAGTTCATAAAACCAAAAATAAATTGTTTAACTAATTAAACGAATAACTATGAAAACAACACAAAAAATCGCAACGATTATGGTTACTGCACTTATTGCTGTGGTATTCCTCTTTGGCAATGCAGTTCAGGCACAGGCAAAAGCAAAACCATGGCCGGTCCCTGATAAAGACAAAGCATTGAAAGCACCTGCAAAGGCAGATGTAGCTTCCGGCAAAGACCTATGGGCAAAGCATTGCAAATCATGCCACGGAAGTAAAGGATTGGGCGATGGTCCAAAAGCCGCATCCTTGAAGACTTTCCCGGGCGATTTCTCATCAGCTGCCTTCCAGGCTTCTACTGATGGTGAAATTTTTTATCGTACCGATAAAGGCCGCGATGAAATGCCGGCATACGAAAAGAAAATTCCAGAAGCAACCGATCGCTGGGCCTTGGTTGCTTTCATGCGTACACTGAAAAAGTAACTGCATGTTGATGCTCAAATGATTCACCAAATGGGTGTTAGCGGGAAATCCCCTGTTGGCACCCATTTCTTTTTCTATTACAACCCGATTCACACGCCACAAACAATACTATGATTCATAAAGCAAATATCCGGCCTGCATGGGTCGTACTCGTGTTGCTATTGCTTTTTACCCTCGCTTTTACCCTGGTAAAAACATCAGACTCCTCCCCTTCAAAATCAGTCCAGCCTGAACAGGAAAAGCCGACCATTATAGATCTTTCAAAGTTTAAAAATGCAACAGAAAATGAAAATTGCTTAAAATGTCACGGCCAGTCCAAATACACCTATGAAAATCCGGAATCGAAAAAAACCGTAACCAAGCGGATGTATGCTGAACTGGTTCTGGATCGCAACGTCTTTTATGTTTCAAACCATCGTGAGTTCAAATGTACCGATTGTCACTCCGAAGATTATAGCACCTTCCCGCACGCCGGAAACCTGCGTATGGAAGCCAAAGCCAACTGCATAGATTGCCATGGCGGAGATGAAAAATATGCCAAATTCAAATTTGAGCAGATTGAATCGGAATTTCAGGCCAGTGTTCATTCCGAAAAACATAGTCAGGATTTTACCTGCTGGATGTGTCACGATGCACATACGTATAAGATCAACGCCCGTACAAATGAAAACCTTAAAGAGACCATTACCTACGATAATCTGATCTGTCTCAATTGTCACGGGGATGTGAAAAATTATCAGTTGCTTACCAATAAAACAAAACCCAATATCCTGCAGAAACATGAATGGTTGCCAAATCAGGCTTCTCATTTTACCAATGTTCGTTGCATAGAATGCCACGCTAAAAATGAAGATACTTTGGTTGTCGCACATCATGTGGTATCAAAAAGCCAGGCTGTCAGGAAATGTGAATCCTGTCATTCCAAAAACTCTATTTTATATGCCTCCTTATATAAATATAAGGTTAGTGAGAAAATTCAAAAGGAAGGAATTATTGTTGGGCTTCTTACAGGAGATGCAACCAGTATTGGTCCCGATAAAAGCAACACACTGAATATCATCAGCCTGGTAATTTTTGGATTTACAATTCTGGTTATTATAATCCATGCTGTATTTCGCATTAAAAAATTAAACTAACTATGAATCATCACACTGAACCACTCTATTTGTATCCTATATGGATCAGGATCTGGCATATGACAAATGCCCTTCTCTGCCTGATATTGATTATAACCGGTTTAAGTATCCAGTTTTCGAATCCGGAGACAGTCGTTAAATTCAATGCAGCAGTATCTGCACACAATGTCGCCGGAATAATTCTGACGATCAGCTATGCTGTATTTTTCCTCGGCAATCTCTTTACGCCCAACGGAGCCTCTTATGTAATTCCTGTTAAAGGATTCCTGATCCGCCTTAAAAAACAATTTATCTACTATACTGTCGGTATATTTCAAAGGCAAGATCCCCCTTTTCCAGTAACCGAAGAGAGTAAATTCAACCCATTGCAGCAGGTTACCTATGTCGTGCTGATGTATGGATTCGTGCCCTTTGTAATTCTATCAGGCTGGGGTCTTCTATATCCGGAAATCACCGTTAACAGTTTTATCGGATTCAGCGGCCTTGATCTCACCGACCTCCTGCATATCACTGCAGGTTTTACCATCAGCATTGTCATGTGTGTGCATGTCTATTTCTGCACCATTGGGAAAAAACCGCTCAGCAACTTTAAAAGCATGATCAATGGTTATCATGAATCTCACTAAATTTTAATAACGTGGAAGAAGAATTGAATCAAAACCAGAAAAACTCACGTCGTCAGTTTCTTAAAAAAGGTCTTATTGCTGGTGCCGGTGTTGCTGTGGGAAGTGGTCTCATTACAGCATACGTCGATGCTACGGCCAGTGAAACAGGAGAAAAGGTAAAGGTTCTTACTACCGACGGTGAAATCATGGAGGTGGACCGGGGTTTGCTAAAGCTCCCCAGGGTATCACGCCAGGAGTCACACAAAGGAATTCCCGGTCGTAAATTTGTGATGGTAATCGACCTTGGAAAATGCAAAAACGCAAGAAAATGCGTGGAGGCATGTCAAAAAGGACATCATCTTCCCAAGAGCCAGGAATTCATGAAAGTCTACCTTCTTCAGGATTCTGAAAAAACTGCTCCTTACTGGTTTCCTAAACCATGTTTTCATTGTGACAATCCTTTGTGCGTGAGCGTTTGTCCGGTCGGGGCAACATATAAACGAAGTGATGGCATTGTCCTGATCGACAATGAACGCTGCATCGGGTGTAAATTCTGCATGACCGGATGTCCCTATTCAACCAGGGTGTTTGCCTGGAAACATTACCCGGAATTTGATGAAGATAAGGAACCCTACTCACCTGAGGCCAGCAGCCCTGGTAAAGAGGGGACTGTTTCAAAATGTGATTTTTGTCCGGATCTGATTCGTGTCGGAAAAATTCCATATTGCGCCTCTGCATGCCCGATGGGGGTTATCTACTTTGGAGATGTCGACGAGGATACCGTAACAAATGGAACCGAAACATTTCAATTCAGCAAGCTCATCCACGACCGTGCCGGTTATCGCTATCTTGAAACATTGGGAACCCGGCCTTGTGTTTATTACCTTCCTCCCGTTGATCGCCAGTTTGAGGTTGACAGGGGGTTTGGCGACCTGGAAGAATCGGTGAAAGAAAGATATAAAGATACACCATACAGCAAAAAAAATAAACCGTAATCATGGAACTAGAACAAAAAAATCCATTAAGGGAGTTTGCCCCGCAACTCGAGCGGACAAGCATACAGGGATATGTCTGGATCATCTTTCTGCTTATGGTGATCGGGGTTGGCTTTTATGCCTTTCTTCAACAGGTTATTGATGGGCATGAAGTTACCGGGATGCGTGACAATGTAGTCTGGGGTGTCTATATTGTCAACTTTATCTTTTTTATGGGTATCAGTTATGCCGGTGCTTTAATTTCCGGGACACTTCACCTTTTTAAAACCCCATGGCGTAAACCCATTATCCGAATGGCCGAATTTATTACGATAATCGCACTTTTAATCGGACCCTGTTTTATCTTGCTTTGCATCGGCCGTCTCGATAAATTATATTATCTGGTTCTTTTCGGCAGGATCCAATCCCCGATCACCTGGGACGTTATCGCTATTTCAACCGATATTTTCGGGTGCTTTATTTTCCTCTACCTCTCTCTTTTGCGTGACCTGGCAACACTCCGCGATTATGAATTGCTTCAGCTTCCAAAATGGAGAAAAAAATTGTACAAAATGCTGGCACTTGGATATACCGGTACGCCTGAACAACAGCAGCGCTTAAACAGGGCTTCCGACATCATGGCGGCCATGGTCATTGCCATCGCGATCATCGTATACTCTGTGTTGGCCTGGATTTTCAGTGTAACCCTGCAACCTGGCTGGCATAGCACCATTTTTGGCCCCTATTTCGTTATTGCAGCAGTCTATTCAGGAAGTGCTGTGCTGATACTCTGTATGTGGGTTTTCAGAAAAATATACCATCTTGAGGAATATATTACAAAAAAGCATTTCGTGGCCGTTGGTGTGATCATGCTTGTTCTGGCTGCATTTTTTGGCTACTTTACTTTCAGCGATTACCTCACCAAATGGTATGGCTCAGAAAAAAATGATGAATTGCTTATACAATTGCTTTTTAAAGAATTCTATTGGCCCTTTATCATTTCAAATTATATTGGAGTATTGCTGCCTCTTGTCGTGGTTGGCATCGCTAAATTCAGGACAATAACAAATATTACCCTCACGGCCATCGTTGTTGTCATCGCATTGTGGCTGAACCGCTATCTTATTGTTGTTCCAACCCTTGAGTCGCCCTATTTACCCATCCAGGATTCACGTCCCGAATGGCTGAATTATTCCGCAACCTGGGTCGAATGGAGCCTCACTGCAACCGGGGTTGCTGTGTTTTGCCTCCTTTTCACCGTGGCTTCCAAATTCATAACCATTGTACCTGTTTCAGGATTAATAAAGGAAGAGAAAAAGGAAGACGTTTTAATTTAATTTTCACCGGAATTACTCAAACTCCCATTATGAAAAGAGTTTTCACGTTTTCAATATTAATGATTGCCGCAATATTCCTTGTCCTTCAGCCAATGAACTCCTTTGCGGATGAAAAAACCGATACGGTCACTGCACCTCTTGAATCCCGCTTAAAACTCGATTATTTGTGTGTTTCCGATTCGGTGCTCTTAACAGCGAACGTCAGCATTAAAAAAGGAGAATCGACACTTAACCTTGAAAATGCACCGGTAACCTTTGCCGCATCAAACGGGGCAACCTCCAAACAATTGGGAACGGCGAAGACCGACCAGGAGGGAAATGCAGTCTTTAAAATATCCTGTTCCTCATTACCGGCAAATAAAGAGGGCGTGGTTGAATATGCTGCAGCATTTTCAGGAAACAATAAGTATCCTGCGGCCCAGGCCACCGTCAATGCAAAACCCGCTAAAATTCGTCTTTTTTTCAGCATTGAGGACTCTCTTCGGATATTAAAGGTGACCGCAACCCAGAAAAATGAAAAAGGAATTGAGGTGGCCATTCCAAAAGAAACTGTGCTGGTTTATATTCCTAGATTGTTCAGTTTGTTGAAAATAGGTGAAATAACATTAGACGAAAATGGATCTGGAACCTTCGAATTTCCAAAAGAAATTGTTGGAGATACTTTGGGAAATCTGGTTGTAATTGCTAAAATTGAAGAACATGATCTTTTTGGATTTGTTCAGGGTCAGAATATAATCAACTGGGGAGTTCACAAACAATATTACAAGGCGGAAGTGCCTTCCCGTGAGCTGTGGACCCCGATTGCCCCCATGTGGATGATTATTACACTTCTGGTCATGCTCGCTGGTGTATGGGCCCATTATGCCTATGCCGTCTATGAACTGATTATGATCAAACGCCTGAGTAAAAAAAATAAACCACTTTTTTAGTTTGGATTGTTTTTAGCGATAGATTTGTTTTACCATGAGCCTCCCGTTAAATTCACCCAAAGTGCTGGAAGCATTGTCGGCCGGAAATGTCCGTGAAGCCAATGAATTGATGGACGCTGTGTATCTCATCCATGCCCTGGTTGTTCATGGTAATCACCTTGGCAGAACCCTGGGTTATCCTACGGCAAACCTCGAACTCCTGAAGAATAAACCCTTTTTACTGGCCCATGGAGTTTATGCCGTAAAAGCTGAATTCAACCATACTGTTTATAACGGAATGGCCAATGCAGGAGTTCGTCCAACCATCGATGGAAAAACGATGACAATCGAAATAAATCTGTTCGATTTTTCAAGCTCTCTTTATGGGAAAACCCTTATCGTTTATTTTATTGACCGGATCCGTGATGAAAGAAAATTCAATTCCCTCGATGAATTGGTTGCCCAAATTCATTTAGATAAACAACAGGCTTTGAAACTACTTTCCTGATTCACTCATCCTGATTCCGACACCCAGCACACCCTCGGTGAACAACCGGGGGGTTAGGTTTTCAATTTCAATTTTTAATATCCCCTTTTTCGAAAGATACAGTTCCTTTTTTAACAGGATAGATCCTTCACAGGAGTCTTTATAGCATTCAATGAGGAAACTTCCTTCATTGGATTTTACCTTCATCTGGTATTCATGAATCCGCTCCTCTCCTGCTGGGGTATTCATAATCATATTGAAATCAAGGGTGTTATACTGAAAGTCGGGGGTAAACTTGACAAACAGGTAGAAGTTATAAGGCTTCTCAACATTTTTTATAGGTATCTCGAAACTGAGTAAATTAAACCGGGGCCAGCTTTTATCAGGGAATTTGTGGTATATTTCATATACGTCATTCTTTTTACAACCATATCCCCCCATCAGAACCATGATAATAAAACCACAAAGGACCACCTGCTTGAAGAAAAGTTTCATATCGTTAATGCATTTCATTGATTGGAATTTTTATGATAAAGGTTGTTCCGTGCTGTTCGGTGGAGCTGAAAGTAATTTCACCCTGCATCCCCGTAACGATACTTTTTACAATGGCCAGACCCAGTCCCATTCCTCCTGATTTCGTTGTAAAATCGGGCTGAAATATTTTACCGGCCCTGTCTGCTGAAATTCCGGAACCGTTGTCGGAAATGGCAATAACCCATTTTTGCCCTTCCTTAGATAATACAATTGAAATCTTACCCATTGAATCATCCCCGATGGCCTGAACAGCGTTGTTCAGCAGGTTGGTAAAAATCCGGATTAGCAGGGCTCTGTCTGCGAAAATAATTGGATCATCGGTAGTGAATTTGAACTCATATTGGATTTCTGAAGAATCTTTGTACATTGAAAGTACAAACTGAATGAGCTCTTTCAGGTTAATCCACTCGTTGATTGCGGCAGGCATTTTGGCAAAACTGGAAAAATCCGAGGCAATAGCCGACAATGTTTCAATTTGCTCAATCAGGGTTCTTGTAAAGCGTGCCATCCGTTCATCCATATCCGGGGCCTTGTCGTTCCATGCCTTTTGAAGGTACTGGGCGCTGAGTTTCATGGGTGTAAGCGGATTCTTTATTTCATGTGCTACCTGCCTGGCCATTTCACGCCAGGCGCTTTCACGTTCCGACCTTGCCAGAACCTCTGCACTTCGCCCCAATTCATCAATCATCCTGTTGTATTCCTGGACCAACTGGCCGATTTCGTCCCCGTGTTTCCATTCAATTTTGTCATTTACCAACCCCAACCGAAGCCGTGACATTTTATCAGACAACATGGATAACGGGGCAGTGATGTAATTTGAGATCAGGATGGTTATAAAAACACCGAATAATAACAAAAGGATATAAATATTTAAGAAGGTTACCAGGAAGGTGGAAATTTCCTTTTTTAGTTCATCCTGTCTCGAAAAATAGGGAAGATTGATATAACCTAACAGGTGGTTCTGATTATTGTATAGCGGGAGATATGCGGAACTGAACCGCATGTTCCCGATCGACTCATTGTGAATGTATGCCGATCCTTTCTCTATGATGAGCTGTTCAAAAGCCTCTGGATTCATTCTTTTTGAGACCAGACCCTCTTCAAATATCTGACCACGGCTGGATGCCACAAGGATTCCCTTTTTATTATAGAAATTAATATCGCTGAAAAAAACATTGGATAATTTAATCAGGAAATCCTCAAGCTCACTTTTGGAGATGCTTTGTGCTTCGGGGAGATTACTATATCTGTGTTGTATTTCAACCTGAACAGAATAAGCTTTTTCCTTTAAATTGGCTAAATTCTTTTTCGAATTAATATTTATAATATTGATAATCTGAACGATACCAATAACTGCCAGGGTGACAACCAAAATACCAATCAATGAAGCGTGAAGACGGTTTCGAAGGTTCGCTGAAATAATCTGAGGATTGCGCGGATAATATATTATGATGAAGATAAAAAATGAAATGATCGTAAATAAAATTAAAAGGTAAGAGAACGGGGAGATCCTGGTAAGAAAAAACTCATCGTTTTTACTGATTAGCAAGGAATCTGATTCGTTTATGAAGTAATGATAATGAATCATCTGATCCTCCTTGAAAAACAGGTTTTTCTGAGAAAATCCCTTATAGCAGTTTAGCTCTATCCTGTAATTATATGAACCAACACTGTGCACCAATCGCCCATTTTGATATAATCCGTAAGAATAATCCGACAAGTTCGGAAGATCAATCCTGGTGTTGTCCATGAGCAACCCCGGATAACCAGGATCCGGGTAGGTATTCAATAAATTAAATTCAAGGATCAGCGACTGGTGGTCTTTCAGGGGATTCCCCTCCCTGTTTTCGGAAAGAATGGCCAGATAATATTCTTTACCCAATCCGTAGTCCAGGAAAAACAGGTTTGGGAGGGATGTTGGCTCCCCGTAATCCCTGATTATGCCACGAAAATACAAGCCACAGTTTATCAGATATCCCTGTGGCTGAATCCGTAGTTCTTTTAGTGAATCGCAAATGGTGATCTGCAGATCGTATTTTTTCCAGTAATCATTGAAGTAAATATTTTTAAGGTAATCCAGGAAGTTTTCCTGGTTCATTGTATTTCCGGTTGGCTTTGGCTGTAAAAAGGCCTTCACAATGCTATCCTGAAGAAGTTTTCGTTCAACCTGTTCAAAAAGTACTTCTGTTACAGGATTCCTTCGCGTGGCCAATTTTAATGCGAGTAAATTAATCTTTTCCTGCTCCTTTCGGGCATTTGCCCTGTTTAGAATAACCGTTGCAAAAACAGCATAAAAGCATAAAATAAACAATAAATTATGAACCGATAAGGATCGGGCATTTAATTTCAAATACCAGTAAAAACCAAAATAGAAGTAAAAAAACAAAAGATAAATAATATCAATTTTTCCATAAACCGACAAAAAAACAAAGCAATAAAAAACACCGGAAATAATCGCTGAAAGGCTTAGATGTTTTTTTTCACCGGCACTCTTTATAATGTCATTAAACACCCTGGTTGAAATTAACCAGAACGAAAACAGCATCATCGATATTATGAAAAGACCATATATGCTGTCATAGGCCAGGCTTGAAATATCTTGCAAATTCAATGACAGGGATGAGTTGATAATAAGGTCGGAAATAACATCTCCGGCGATTCTAAAGAAACAAAGCAATAAGAAAAGGAGCAGAGAATTTATGAAAAGTTTTTTACCTCGACCATGGGAACTCCGGGATGGATTAATTGCAGCGTCATTATAAATAGCAAGGCAAATGACAAAAAGGAGAATTACGTTGAGGGTGAAGTCGCCCAATGAAGGAAGGAGGGAAGTTGAAGAGTATAAGGCAGGGCTGAATAGTTCAGATTGTGCAAGCTCTTCCGGAAATCTTAACCAGTATTGAAGTCCCCGCAACAGCACAATATCTGCACAAAAGAACAGGACCATCAGGTTCTTCTTCGTCTTAAACCGCGGTAACCTGTTAAATATTCTATAAATGAAATAGAATAAACACAAGGCCCCTACCAGTAAAATCATGAAGAAAAGTGCAACAGGAAAAACTTGTTGCGGGGTGTATTTTGAAAAATTTAAACTGAACAATATTCTTTGATCACCTGAAGTGATGGGAAACTCCCCCTTCTTTGATTCAAGATTGACTGATTCTGGGCAACTGAAAAGAGCAGAAAATTTATTCTTTATAAAGTTATTCTGAAACGGAAATTGGCTTTTTATCAGGTAGAAACCAAGAAATACAAAATGACCAGATTTTCGGACATGGAACCCGTACCAGCCATTTTTTAATTTTACTGCACCGTTGTTCTCCCCGAAATGGCCGCTGACATTTTCGGGTAAAACCATTTTATTATTACTCCAATAACATAGCGAATCATTTTTAAAAACAAATAAATAAATTCCTTTGTCAAAGACGGGAGCCTCCAACCCGTTTTTGATTGCCGGATACCGGCATGATCCGGTATCAAAATGCGTGAATAAAATTTTTAACGATCGATTTGCTTTTTCCTCTGCATTAAAAATTTCCTTTTGAAAAATCCGGGTAATCGTTTCTGGCCTGTTTTGATAGTTGGAATAGATCCTCAGACCAAATATTGAGAGATATAAGAAAATTGCCAATAAGAGGAATGGCAATCCCGGTATTTGGCTATCCTTTAGAACAGATTTCACTAAATTGCTGATTTAGAATGCAATACATTGGGCCATTTAGAAGCCCTCTGCCGGGTCTTCTCTTCAGGGTCGATAAACTTTATTAAAACAGGCTCTGCAATCAATGCAAGGCTTAAAATTAAGAATTTTTAAGAGACAGGATGAAAACCTGACTTGAATGACCCCTGTCTTTCATTCTCGCTCTGAAATTTGACCAGAGACCCAAACACGCGGCATTAAAAAAGTTATTCTTTCCAGATTTATATTTTTCACTTAACATGGAGACATAAAATGCATCCAGTTTCTGTGGATATATTTTCCTTATTTCAAAACCATGTTTTGAAACAAGTTTATCAAAGCTTTTTTCAGTAAAATGATACAAGTGTCTCGGAACATCATAAGCCCCCCAAAATTGCTTATAATGTCCGGCATCCCATGAATTACTGTTTGGCACAGCGACTATAAAAATTCCCCGGGGAGCCAGAAGTTGTTTAACTTGGGTAATCAACTCGTTCAGATTGTGAATATGTTCAAGAACATGCCACATGGTAATACAATTAAACGATCCATTCATTCCTTCTAAAAGCTCAACCTGTTCAAATGTATTGACAGAATTGATGCTTTTTGCAAATCCACGGGCTTTGTCGTTCGGCTCAATCCCTGTCGTATTATATCCCCTTTTCTGGCAATAGGAAAGGAATTCTGCCGTTCCACATCCTATGTCAAGGATCTTTATGCCAGCGGTGTATTTTTCAAGGATTCTGAACTTTCTACGAATGGATACCATTCGGGCAACTTTGTATATCCTGCTTATCAGATCACCTTTGTCAGCTCCATGTGAAATATACTCATCTGATTGATAATACTTGTTTATCTCTGATTTTGCCGGCCGCGGACTGACGAATCTGAATCCACAGGCGTTGCATGACAGTATCGAAAAATCCTCTTTCGATAAAAAATAATCTTTCACAGGAAGAAAAGGAGAAAAGGCAGTATTATCACAAACCGGGCAAATTGAAATAATTTCAGCCATATGAGGTATCTGTTTCACGTGGAACATCAACGTCCAAGATATACAATCAGAACAGAAATATCTGCAGGAGATACCCCGCTGATTCGAGAAGCCTGACCAATCGTTCTTGGTTGAATTTTGTTTAGCTTTTCCCGCGCCTCATTAGACAACGAGGATAATTCAGAATAATTAAATCCCTGGAAAAGGGACAGGTTTTCAAGATTTAGCATTTTATCCGCCACATCCTGTTCCTTTTCAAGATAGCTTTCGTACTTCACCATCAGTTCCACCTCTTCAAGGATATCCTCATCCTGGCATTCTTCAAATTCGGTAAAGTCATTCACTTTTTCAACGGATGCTATCAATCCCTTAATCGTAACTTTTGGTCTTAACAATACGGTGGAAGCCTTTTGCTTTTGCGTTATTTCTCTTTCACCAAGATTCTGAAGCATTTCATTTACCTGCACCGGCAGCAGACTCTCCTTTTTGAGAAATTGGATCATCGCATCAACTTTTTGATATTTCTCCTTCACTCTGATGAGTCTTTCATCAGATGCCAATCCTATGCAGTGTGATAACGCGGTAAGACGTTGATCTGCATTATCCTGACGCAACAACAACCGGTATTCAGCTCTTGAGGTAAACATACGATATGGCTCTTCTGTGCCTTTGGTCACCAGATCATCAAGCAATACCCCAATATATGCTTCCGACCGTTTTAAAACGAATTCCTTTTCCTTATGAATCTTCAAATGTGCATTGATTCCTGCCATCAAACCCTGCGCCGCTGCCTCTTCATATCCTGTCGTTCCGTTAATCTGCCCTGCAAAAAATAAATTTTCAATCAATCTTGTTTCAAGGGTAATTTTTAATTGAAGCGGGGGGAAATAATCATACTCTATGGCATACCCAGGTCTGAAAAATTTTGCTTTTTCAAATCCCTTTACTTTCCTTAATGCTTTAAATTGAATATCCTCCGGTAGCGATGATGAAAATCCGTTTACGTAATATTCCTCAGTTTCCAATCCTTCAGGCTCAATGAAAAGCTGATGCCTCTCCTTGGTTGCAAAACGGTCAATTTTATCCTCTATCGACGGACAATAACGCGGCCCTCTGCCCTGGATTCTTCCGGAATACATCGGAGATTTGTCAAACCCTGTCCGGAGAATATCATGGACTTCGGCACTGGTATAAGTAAGAAAGCAACTTCGCTGTTTCTTTAGAAAAGGAGTTCCGGAAAAAGAAAATTTACCTGGTACCTCATCTCCCGGTTGCTCCTCCATCTTCTTAAAATTAAGAGATCTTCCATCAACACGAACGGGTGTCCCGGTTTTCATTCTGCTCGAATTAAAACCAAGCTTCACCAATCGTTCGGTTAAACTTGTTGCTGCACGCTCTCCTATTCTTCCGCCTGAAAAATGTTTTTCGCCAATGTGTATAATTCCATTTAAAAAGGTTCCATTTGCCAATATAACAGCCTTTCCATGAAAGGTCAATCCCAATCCTGTTTTAACTCCTGCAATTCTGTCGTTCTTTGCTACGATATCTATTACTGTATCCTGCCAGAAATCAACATTATTATTTCTTTCCAACACCTTTCTCCATTCATAGGAAAAAAGGAACCGGTCATTTTGCGCCCGTGGACTCCACATAGCCGGACCTTTTGATTTATTCAGCATCCTGAATTGAATCATGGTCAGATCCGTAATAATGCCTGAACAACCACCCAGTGCGTCAATCTCCCTTACTATCTGCCCCTTTGCAATTCCTCCCATTGACGGGTTACATGACATCTGGGCCATATTCATCATGTTCATGGTAATCAACAGAACTTTGGATCCCATGGAAGCAGCAGATGCAGCGGCTTCACAACCAGCATGACCTGCTCCAACAACAATAATGTCATATTTTAACATGATCCATTTGTTCCACGTGAAACCTGACTCCCGAATATCAGAAATAATTCTAGGAAGAACGCGCTTTGATTTGAAAAAGTCTATCTAAATAATAATCCTCTTTCGAGCTCATTTTTTGTCTCTCTTCAGTTGATATATCCGTATACCCGATTAAATGCAAAACACCATGAATCATTACACGGTGCAATTCATCTATAAACTTTTGATTAAACTTTTTTGCGTTTTCCTTTACTCTTGGTACGCTTATAAAAATATCGCCACTGATTAGACCCTTTTCTTCATTGCTTGGAAAAGTAATAATGTCAGTTAAAGTATTATGCTTTAAATATTTCTGATTTATTCTACCTAAATATTTATCAGAGCAAAAAACAAAACATATCTCTCCTGCTCCCGAATTTTCCGCGCTAGCAGTATCGCTTATCCAAAGTCTGACATTGTTTTTCTCAGGCAGGGTATACCTGATGTCCTCGGTAAAGAAATGAATCCATTTACTCATTTCTTTTGTTTTACATCAACTTTCTTAGTCCAGTATTCCTTTAACTGATTGATTCTCAGTAACGATTTTTCATAATTCATGCTCGATACATAAAAGACCAGTACAATGCTTTTCGCATTAACAGAAATTGTTATCTCGTCAGTCAGTGCTTTAATAATAAAAATATCACGGGCCAATTTATGCTTACGAATTTCAAGTTCTAGAACATCTTCTGTATCGGCTTTAGCATCCTGGGTATTGCCTAACCTAATTTTAAAGATCAATCCCTTGGGGGTTCTGTCGAAGGAAACATAAATTTTCCCATCCGCTTTTGCCTCGTTCAAAGAGAAAAGGATTCCAGCTGCTTCGGTTGTCGCTAAAAGGATATTTCCAAAATACTCATTGTTGATGTTATAGTAGTCGCATATTTCTTCGACAAACCTTTCCAGTTTGTTAATTTCCTTACTGTCGGTAATGACAAGTTCTCTATAATCTTGTTTCATATCAGTATCCTATTTTTAAAATATAACTGCTAATTTTACCTTTATAAAACGAACTAGTGACAGGTAAAGTTAATTGAATATTGTCGACGCCCGCTTTCTTTTTGCTGTTATACTGAAAATATTGATTAGGGTTACCACTATTTGTATTTTTTGCTTCTGTAGATTCTCTTTTTTCTTCCTGGTCTCGCGTTTGTTCCGCTTTGTCTGATTCAAGAAGGCGAGATATGATTTTCTGTTGCCTCAGGATAGTTTCCCGGGTTATTCGTTTATTAACCAAATCTTTCTCAAGTTGCTCCATTTCGTTTCTGGTCTCATTCAAATTTCCCTGTTCTTTTAATCCTTTTGCCCCTGTTTGATTATCGTATTGCTGCATCTGATTCCTGATGGCCTCCTGTTGAGCTGCTAATTTGGCAATTTGCTGATTGACCTCTTTTTCTTGTGACTTGTTTCCTCCCGGTTTCCCGGAATTTGACTCCATCCCCTCTTTCAATTTTTGGAGCTGCTGGCCCAGTTTATCCTGAAGCTCTTTGATTCCCTTTATTGAACTCTTACCTCCCTTTGTTGACGGGTTTGGGCAGGATTTCTTCCCTCCCTTCGATTTCATACTGGAGGCCATCTGCTCATCCATTTTTTCCATAGTCTCATTGAGCAAAAGTGCCAGATTATTTATTGATGTCATAGTGTATTGTTGTTTTGCAACAGCAAGATTAATGTTCCTGCTGTCCAACGCATTCAATGTCATATCTATATTTACTTTTATTGCCGTTATTTCCTTTGAAATATAAGGTTTCAGCGCCATTTGTCTCTTTGCTATCGAATTCAGCGAATCTTCAACGACGGTCAGTTTTTGAATGAATTCCTTTTGGCTTGCAATGATCTCCGTCAATCGCGGATCGCCTCTTGAAATGACTCTGGTTGTTCCAATAAGGTTTTCCTGTTCAAATGACAAACGTATCAGGTTTTCAAGGATCATCCTTATGTTTGAAGCATCCTCAGCCAGCTGATCTTCCTCATTTTCCTGCTGCAAATCATCCAATTGGTCAGAGAGTTCTCTCATTTGCTTTGCAGCATTACGTTGAAATCTTACTGCCTCCCTGGTCTTCTTTTCCTCAATATTTTTCTTTCCTGATTCAAGATTTGCATGGATGCTGTCCTGTTTTTCGTCCGTTTTATCAAGATTTGCAGGAGTTTCCAGAGTTTTGCCCTCAGTTTTAAGTTCACTAAGTTTGCCCGACAGAGAGTCGGTCTGAATGTTAATTCTATTTTGACCTTCTAATAGCTGGTCATTTGTCTTTTTTAATTCGAGTGTTTCTTTCGCAAGAATATCCTGTTTTTCCGCCATTTTTTTTAGCTCCTGGCTTAAAGATTCTAATTTCCTTTCGAATTCAAGTTGTTTCATTAAGGCCAGGTTCCTATCCAATTGCGTTTCCAATTCTTTGTTTGAAATTTTCATTTTTTCCAGAAGTTGATTCAATTTAGCCTTGTCAATCTGTTTTAACATCGCCTGCATCTCTTCTATCATCTTCTTCATTTCGTCCGATAGCAACTGTGCCATCATATCTTCAAGTTGCTTCTGTTTTTGTATGATCCGTTCGCTCGTATTCAAATATTTCTCTTCATTCTCCAGGTTTTCTCTTGAATTCTCAAGTGCACCCTTTATTTTTTGTTCAATCTCAAGGTTCGCTTTTATTAAATCCTCCATTTTCTTTTTTTCCTGCCAGGAGATATTGTTCTGTTCAACCATTTTCCTATTCAACTCATCAACCGTTTTTTCTATCCGGCTGGATTCTTGCATGCTTTGGTTGATTTTATCCTGCATTGATTGTTCGTTCTGCTCGGTACGCTGAGAAAGTTCTTCCAGGGTTGGAGTTGAAATCATTTTAACCTCCGATTTGGTGCATTTTGGATTATGAATGCCGTCATTGTCACATACCTCAAAATAATATCGAAGGCTCATGCCGGTGTTTGGCAGTAGGTTCAGCAGATCTCCCATATAAAAGAATTCCTGATTATTGATCCTTTTATCAATCATTATATTTTCAAAAACGTGGTTTCTTTTTACGGAATCATCCTTACTGCTTATATCCGCGTTAAAAGTTAAGCTTGTAAAACCATAATCATCTTTGATCGTTCCCTTGAAAAAAATTCTTGTATTTAGGAGAGAGTCCTTTGTCTCAGTAACATATATTGTTGGAAATCCATCACTTACCACATTAATATGATATACCAGCGAATCGGGCGCCATTTTAGTTTCATTTAATGGTGATATACAGTAGGATGTTGTCGTGGGACAGGATTCTGCAAAGGTGAAAACATTGCTTTGCTTACGAATCAGTCTGTTCTTCTTGTCTCCAAACCGGAGTTCCAGAACACTAACGTCTTTGGTATAAAAATTCCATTTTAACCCTGTCCCTTCAGGAATTGTTAGATCTCCGATATTTTCAAGCTTTTCAGCTGCTTTGTTTAAATAGAAAGGATAGGTAACTTCAACGTCAAAACTCAATAATGTGGGTTTAGGAAACACCTTGATTTCATAACTTTTAGATGAAAAATCTCCGGCAGTAATGATGAAAGAGGTGTTTTCCTGCAAGGATTTAAAAAGAAAGGTGTAATTAAATCCTCTGCCTTTATTCATTTTAAATAGTCCTGATTTTGTCCTGATATAGATTTCGGACGGAATTTCAATACCCGAAGCAACCACAGCAAGTTCAAAATCCTGCTGTTGAACAACGGATAAATCTTTATTGCGGATTTCTATTTTGAAAGGCAGCTGGGTAGAAAAGGATCTGTTATATTGAATGATCCTGTTTGTCGGATCCGCAATGAAACCTGGTAAAAACAAGGCCAATACTAGGATTATTGCCAATGGAATAAATGCCAGCCGAAGATAACGCAAGTTTTTCCTGAAATCAATCACTTTTGTAAACCGAAACAGTTTCAACGTTTCGGTTTTTTGCCTGATACTGGCTGAAAGCAGATCAGCGTGTTCTCCCGGGTCTTTCCTTTTTCTTATCAATTGCAATGTATTCAGTAACTTGTCCTGAATTTCAGGGAAATGATTCCCGATTATTTCTGCGGCTTTTACATGGGTGATTACCCTTCCAATCTTAATAATCTGCAATAACGGTATGAGAACCAGCCTGGAAAAAAGGAATATGGCTCCGGATAAAAAAGCAAAAAAAAGGACTGTTCTGATGGCTGGGCTAAAATGAAAGTAATATTCACTGATGATAAGGACCAAATAATATGTCGCAAGCAAGGAAAGGGTCCAAAGCAGCCCTTTAATCAACCGGTTTCTATAGTATTTCCGGATGAACTCGTCCAGTTTCCTTATAAGTATGCTTTCTTCTGCCATTCTATGTGCAAAGGGATCATTCGTTTGCAAAAGTACAAATATTAGAGGGGCGCCTGGGCACATAAAGCGCAGAATAGCCTATTTTTGTCTTTCAAAACCCAGCATATGACATCAAATCGTGTTCGTGTAAGATTTGCCCCGAGTCCAACCGGGCCATTGCATATTGGAGGAGTAAGAACTGCACTCTATAATTTTCTTTTTGCCCGAAAGAATGGGGGTACTTTGATTCTACGGGTTGAAGATACGGACCAAAATCGTTTTGTCCCCGGAGCTGAACAATATATTGCAGAATCGCTTGCCTGGTGCGGACTTGAATTTGACGAAAGTCCGGAACGCGGGGGTCCGTATGCGCCTTACCGGCAATCGGAGCGATCTGCCATTTATAAAGAATATATCCAGCGTCTTATAACAAATGGTCATGCCTATTACGCCTTTGACACAGAGGCTGAATTAGAAGCGATGCGGGGCAAGGCAAAATCAGACGGTAATAAAACGTTTCAATATGACCAGCAATCCCGTAAATTCTTAAAAAATTCACTGGTGCTTCCGGAAATTGAAGTCAAAAAAATGATTGACACCGGAACCCCTTATGTTATCAGGATAAAAATTCCCGAAAACCAACAAGTGGCAGTTCAGGACATGATCAGGGGTGAGGTTGTTGTAAATACAGCCAATCTTGATGATAAAGTACTATTCAAATCCGATGGACTGCCAACTTATCATCTCGCTAACGTTGTAGATGACTATTTGATGAAAATCACTCATGTGATCCGGGGTGAAGAGTGGCTTCCCTCTGCTCCCTTACATGTATTGTTGTATCGTTTTTTCGGATGGGAAGATATCATGCCGGAATTTGCCCATCTTCCTCTTATTCTTAAGCCTGATGGAAATGGGAAACTGAGCAAACGGGATGGTGACAGAATGGGCTTCCCGGTTTTTCCAACCGAATGGAAAGATGCTAAAACCAATGAGGTGTATTCGGGTTATCGGGAATCGGGTTATTTACCCGAGGCAGTTGTCAATATCCTGGTTCACCTTGGTTGGAATCCGGGAACCGAACAGGAACTTTTTTCAATGCATGAATTAGTTCAACAGTTTTCGCTTGAACGTGTGGGGAAACATGGTTCAAAATTTGACCCTGAAAAAGCCAAATGGTTCAATCATCAGTATTTGCAAAAAAAATCAATTGAAGAACTTTCTTTGTTACTGAAGCCTTTTCTCGAACAGCATGGGGTACATCCATCAGATGAATACCTGAAAAATGTCCTGAACCTGGTCAGGGAGCGGGCCTTTCTTGTCCCTGATTTGTGGAATACTGCCTGGTTCTTTTTTATCCGGCCTGAAAAATACGATACCCTGGTCTTTCAGAAAATATGGCAGCCGGGAACCACAGGAATGATACAGGACTTTTCAAATGAGATTGAGAAGCTGAATGATTTCAATATCGAAACCCTCCATGCCCTTGTCCAGCAATTTACGGCCAATACCGGGGTTAAAATGGGGCAATTGATGAATCCATTACGCCTGCTTATGGTCGGCTCAAACCAGGGTCCGGGAATGATGGAACTGGCGAGCATTTTAGGGAAAGCTGAATTCCTGGAAAGGATCAGGTTTGGTTTGGAAAAAGTTAATCAGAACCACCTTTTCACAATAAATCCCTAATTATGCTACAGGATGAACAAAACGCTTTTTTGTCTTGGTTTCGCCAAACAGCCTGTTCAACTCATTTAATGGGTTAATAAACATATAAGCTTGAGGACCAAAACCGGGAGAAGGTGGTCAGATGATCTGTTTTTTTCAATTTAACCTCATTTTAAGAATAATACCCTGGTGTCCAAAAGCAAAATAAATTATATTTGTTTAATCGAATTGCCAAACCTCACCATACACGAGAACTTCAATGATAATTAATACCATTCCCCCAATAATGAATCGATTGCGGGGTCTGTTAATTTTCTTTTTTCTTTTTGGATTCTTTAATGCATTCTCTCAGCCAGGTCGGCTATTGCTTGTAGGAGGTGGTGCTGAAAAAGAAGGTGCGGCCAGTTGGAGCACTCCGGCCTACCGTTGGGCAGGGGAAGGTAAAAAAGTTGCAATAGTCGGTATTTCAACCGGAAGTCTTGCCCCTTATTTCATTCAACGTTGCGGGGCCGCTCGGGCAAAGGAATTTGCCATTTCGACTCACGACAGCGCTGACAGCCAGGCCACTTATGATACACTGATCAGTTATGATGTGATCTTTTTCAGGGGTGGCGACCAGTATGACTATTACCGTTTATACCGAAACACAAAACTGCAAGAGGCTGTAAACGATGTTTATATGAGGGGTGGTACCATCTGTGGAACCTCGGCCGGTATGCACATACTTTCTACGGTTGTTTTTACCGCAAAAAATGGCACAGCCTACCCTTATTCCTGTATTGAAAATCCAAATAACACCTCTGTAACGCTTGCAAACGATTTTATGAACTTTTTCCCAGGGTTCATTTTCGATACGCACTTTGCTGAACGTGGGCGGTTCGGACGGCTTGTTGGCTTTCTGGCCAATTACTCTCTGAATATAGGACAGGATATTACCGGGCTCGGAATGGATGACATGACCTGCATGACGGTTGATGAGCAAGGCTTAGGCACTGTATATGGAACGGGATGTGCTAATCTTTATAAATCTGGCAGTAACTATTCACTGAATGGCACCAAATTGCTCGCTGATACTGTTCAAATAATTCAATTGTTGCATGGCAGCACCTTTAATTTCCAAACGGGTCAGATAGTATATGCCGGACTTGATCGTCAGATAAGTACGAACGGACTTGAAGAAACAGGCAATTATACCATTCTGGCCAGTGGAAGTAATCCGGTTTCCGATAATCAAGCCATGCTGAACGACCTGGTAAACAACACAGGATCGCCAAAGGCAGAAATACTTGTTTTAACCGGTGATCAAAACCTGGCAGATGCCTATAAAACAAAACTGCTGGAATTAGGCGTTGAGCAGGTGAATATCTTCATCGTTAACCTTGAATTTGGTAACGATGCCAATCTCGCCAACCAAATAAATCAGGCAACTAAAATACTGTTTCTGAAGAATTGGTATATAATGTTTTCCTCCTTTATGTCGACCCCCAACGGAAAATTGCTTCAAAAACAAATAAAAAAGGACAACATGATCACAGCCTTTGTCGGGGAAGATGCACGACTTGCAGGAAAAACCGTTGTTGATAACTATCTCGCCCCGTATGCTTCCTATTATGCTGAACTCTCTTTCGGTAAAGGCCTTTCACTGCTAAAACACACCGTGCTGATGCCCGACACATATTTGAACTCGGATGTATTTGAGAATACAGCAACGGCTGTTCCTTATGCTATGGCCCGAGATACCCTGAAATATGGAATTTGGCTTACCAACCACAATTACATGAAATATACTCCGGTAGAAGGAAAAGCCACACTCACGGGTTATGGATCCGCACCGGTGATGGTCCTTGCCAATGCCGGAACCCAGGCCGGTTTTTCAAGCCATACTGCATCGGGTAGTACCGGCATGTTGCCCCGTATGGTGGCAGGTTTTGAGCATTTGAACCTTGCATTGATCGATAACACCACTCCCTATGTGATGGGAAATGTTAATTCTTCCGGCATTGATGCCGTTCGTAACAAAAATCCACTGGTGATTTCTCCAAACCCAGTTCAGGACGAATTGACCATAAAATGGAATTCCACCGGATATGAATGGGAAATCATCGACCTGCATGGTCAAATTCTGAAGCGGGGCAAAGCCTGGAACAATCCGGAACGAATTGATGTTTCAATTTTCCGGCCAGGGTTGTATATCGTGATATTTAAAAACGAACAAAAAAACCAGTTAACTGCATTAAAATTCGTAAAAGAATAAATTTTAAATAGATCGCACCCCGTTCTCCTGTATTTCAGCAGATGAAACGACAAATAAAAAACCCAACTAACAAATAATAAGTTAGTTGGGTTTTTCTGTTGTTGTCCGACTAGGGGTCGAACCTAGACTCTAATGATCCAGAATCATTTGTGTTGCCAGTTACACCATCGGACAATCTGCGTGCAAAATTAATACATTTTTTGCAAAATTGTCAAGTTTTATTTAACTTTTTCCACTTTAGACCATGAATCCTTAAGGGGGACAATTCTGTTGAAAACCAGCTTTTGAGCGGTTGAATCATTGTCAACAGAAAAATAGCCGATACGCTCAAACTGGTATTTTTCTAAAACTTGAGCGTTTTTTACAGCAGGCTCAACCATGGCTGTAATAATTTTCAGCGAATCGGGATTCAGATAATTTTTATAGGTTTCTCCCTCTTCCACTTCATCTGGATTTTCTTTGACAAAAAGCCGGTCGTACAGTCTGATCTCGGCCCTAACGGCATATTTTTCGGAAACCCAATGTAACGTTCCCTTCACCTTACGATTGCTTTCCGGCATTCCACTTTTGGTTAGCGGGTCATAGGTGCAATGAATTTCTTCAATTTTGCCCGTTTTCGTGTCTTTAACGACATGATCGCATTTAATGATGTATGCAGCCTTCAAACGGACTTCACGGCCAGGAGCGAGGCGGAAAAACTTATTGGGGGGATCTTCCATGAAATCATCTCGTTCGATCAGGAGTGTTTTAGTAAAAGGAAGTTTGCGTTTTCCTTTTGACTCTTCCTCTGGATTATTTACCGCTTCCATCTCTTCTTCCAGATGATCCGGGAAATTGTCAATGATTACTTTAACCGGATCAAGCACAGCCATAAGCCGGTTGGCACGTCTATTCAGGTCTTCGCGAATGCAAAATTCCAGCAGGCTGACATCAATTATGTTATCACGTTTCGCAACACCAATGGTCTCTGCAAAATTCCGGATTGATTCAGGGGTATATCCCCGTCGCCGTAAACCGCATATCGTCGGCATGCGCGGATCGTCCCATCCGTTCACGTAGCCATCACGGACCAGCTCCAGCAATTTACGCTTACTCATCACGGTGTAGGTCACGTTCAGCCTCGCAAATTCAATCTGTCTTGGGGCATAAATACCAATTTCTCTGATGAACCAGTCATACAGGGGTCTGTGTACTTCGAATTCAAGGGTACAAATGGAGTGTGTGATGCGTTCGATTGAGTCTGATTGACCGTGTGCGAAATCATACATGGGGTAAATGCACCATTGATCTCCTGTTCTGTGATGGTGCGAATGGAGTATCCTGTAAAGTATCGGATCACGCATGTGCATATTCGGTGAAGTCATGTCAATTTTTGCACGCAACACTTTTGAACCATCTGGGAATTCTCCGGCCCGCATGCGGGCAAACAGATTTAGGTTTTCTTCAACCGACCGGGTTCGGAAAGGACTTTCTTTCCCTGGACGAGTCGGAGTACCTCTGGTTTCGCCAATCTCTTCAGCCGTCATATCGCATACATATGCTTTTTCTTTCCTGATCAGGACGATGGCATAGTCATAAAGTTGTTCAAAATAGTCGGATGCGAAGAACAGCCTGTCTTCCCAATCAAAGCCAAGCCATTTAACATCTTCCATAATGGAATCAACATACTCTACATCCTCTTTAACCGGGTTTGTATCGTCGAACCTGAGGTTGGTCTTTCCATTATACTTTTTTCCCAGTCCAAAATTCAGGCAGATTGATTTGGCGTGTCCAATGTGAAGGTAGCCGTTTGGCTCAGGAGGGAATCGGGTATGTACACGGCCATCATTCACTCCGTTTCGTATATCCTCTTCTATAATTTCTTCAATGAAATTCAGTGATCTTATGTTTTTTTCCTCTTCCTTCTTTTCTGATTCTTCCATAAACGCTAATTCAAATGGTTAAAAAAATTTATTGGGCTAGTCCCATTCTATCATTATATCCTAATTCAACTGCAAACTTACTACAATTTAAAAAACAGGAAGTCCGGTTCGCGGGAAATTGATAACTTCACCGTTCAAATGAAAGATAATGGGTACAATTTTACTTGAGGGAATGGAGTTTTTTGCATTTCACGGATGTTTCAGGGAAGAACGGATTATTGGGACAAAATTCATTGTGGATCTTCATGTTGAGTTAGAAACGACACTTGCCGAGGAGTCAGACCACCTAAAAGATACTGTTGATTATTCGGGTCTTTACCGTTGTGTTAAAAAAGAGATGGAAGAAAAATCACATTTATTGGAACACCTGGCCAGGCGTATCATCGTAGCTGTTCAAAATGAATCTCCGGCAATAACATTCATTGAAATTAAACTGGCCAAAATCAATCCTCCCCTGGGAGGTAAAATGCAGCAGGTGAGCTTTAAAACCTACTGGAAGAAATGATTTGGAAATAGTTTCAAAACTTTTAGTAATTTTGCACCGCTAATGCTATGGTTTCGTGGCCGAGTGGCTAGGCAGCGGTCTGCAAAACCGTGTACAGCGGTTCGACTCCGCTCGAAACCTCCAAAACCCGTTTCTTTCGAAGCGGGTTTTTTCATTTTGAACTGGTATTAATGATATATTCACTGATCAGGACAAGCATCAGAGTGAAAAATCCACTTAACAGCACGCGGCTAAAGGTTGCTATTAATTCACTGAAACGAAACACCTCCAGAAAAAAGAGGGCTGTGTGATGAATAAGGATCAGCGTGATTGAATAGTAAAGAAACCATTTTAATCCCTGGCTTCCAAGGGAGGGTGTGTCTCCGAGAAGGGACTCGGGACCGGAAGATATCGCAGAAATTACGAAAGGACGGGCGAATGCCATCAACACGCAGGCAGAGGCATTCAATCCAATGGTGTTGGTAAAGATATCTATGCTGAATCCCAGAACCAGTGACAGCAGCAACAACATCCACCCTGGTGTGGAAAAGGGAAGCAAAAGAATGAAATAAATATAGAAATATGGGTTGATATAACCCCCCAGATTAATGTGATTCAGTATTAAAACCTGTAAGATGATCAGGAAGAAAAAACGTATGATGTTAAAGAAAAACGTCCTGGAGGTCAATGTCTTAAATTTATATTGCTGAATTAGTACTGATGCGTTAAAATTCGAGTGTTAGTAAATTGTATTGTTCTTTGACAT